>NZ_PXYY01000002.1 GCF_003013245.1 Neisseria iguanae | reverse complement strand
GGATTATTCAAAAAACCGATTGGTAAAATTTAACGGCGTCTCTAAGCATATATTTTCTTTACAATTGAAGGAAACAGGATTTCGCTTGAATTACTGCCAAGATAATTTGTAATAAGTGTTTGCCGGATATACTACGAAATAGTCCGTTGGGATAAATTTCCTTCCCAAGCTCTTAATCAAATATCCTTTTCTGTTAATAATCATAAATAAAAAAGCAGCTTGATTTCAAGCTGCTTTTTTGTGGAACTGAGATTTGATTTATCTCATTTGATGCGCATGTCGCCGGTTTCAACAAAGCGTTGGTGCCATGACAATGCTTCCATCAGCAAATGCGGTGTATGCAGGCTACCTGCTTTTTCGGCGCGGTCATAGTAGTCACGCAGCATGTCTCGGTAATCCGGATGCGCACAGTTGTTGATAATGAGTTGGGCGCGTTGGCGTGGTGATTTGCCGCGCAAGTCAGCCATACCTTGTTCGGTTACGATGAACATTACGTCGTGTTCGGTGTGGTCGTGATGTGAAACCATCGGTACGATACACGAAATTGCACCATCTTTGGCCACAGATGGCGAAACGAAGAATGAGAAGAATGCGTTGCGGGTAAAGTCGCCAGAACCGCCGATGCCATTCATCATTTTCGTTCCCATGACGTGGGTTGAATTGACGTTGCCGTAGATATCCGCTTCAATCATGGCGTTCATGCCGATGATGCCCAAGCGTCGTATGACTTCCGGGTTGTTGGTGTATTCCATCGGCCGCAGAATCAATTTGTCGCGCAAGAAGTCGATGTTGTCGTTAAACCGTTGCAGTGCATCCGGGCTAAATGACAAGGCAGTGGCTGATGCGTGCTGCATTTTGCCGGCTAAAATCAAGTCCAACATACCGTCTTGCAGTACTTCGGTGTAGCCGGTCAATTCATCAAACGGTGCATCCAACAAGCCTGCCATCACGGCATTGGCAACGTTGCCCACGCCTGATTGCAATGGCAACAGGTTTTTCGGCAAGCGCCCTGCTTTTACTTCGTGACTGAAAAAATCGATGATTTGTGCGGCGATGGCTTTGGAGTTGTCATCGGGATCGGCAAATTTGCTGTTGCGGTCACCTGAATTGCTCAAGACGATGGCAACGATTTTTTCTTCCGGACACTCCAGATAAGGCGAACCAATGCGGTCAAACGGACCGGTAATGGCGATTGGTTTTCGGTGTGGCGGCACTCCGATATCGAATACCACGTCGTGCATGCCTTCCAATTTGGCATTTTGGGCGAAGTTGACTTCAATAATGATTTTTTCTGCAACTTTTAAGGCTTCGTTGGCGTGGCCGATGCCCATGGCCGGAATCAGTTTGCCATCTTTGGTGATACCGGAAACTTCGATAACCGCTAAGTCGAAACTGCCGTAGAAACCTTGGCGCATCTGTTGCTCGACGTGCGATAAATGCATGTCTTGGTAAGCGATATTGCCGGCATTGATGCCATTGCGCATTGACGGGTCAGATTGGAACGGATTACGGAAATGCACGGCATTGGCAGCAGCCAAAACACCGTCACATTCGGGAGCGGTTGATGCACCGGTGATCATGCCGATGCTGAATGGGCGGCCGGCAATATGTTCGGCTTTGGCTTTTTCAGCGATGGCGGTCGGCAGAAGTTTCGGATAGCCTGCACCGGTAAAGCCGGTAATGGCAACATTCATACCATTTTGCACAAATTCGGCCGCTTGTTCGGCAGACATAATCTTATTGCGCAAACCTTCGTGGTGGATGCGTTCTTCTGCATTAATCATTTCGCTTTCTCCTTCGGTTTGGATGTTTGAGCGTGTTCGCTGTTTTTAAACTGAAAATCGGCAGCCTGTTTTTCAAACGGCCTCAAAATAATAAATAATTATAGAGTAACAAACTATATAACAAAGCTTTCAAAGTGTAAAGAATGCCCAATCCGCTGTTTTTGAAATCATGCTTGGCTTAGTGTAATGGCTTGACCCTTTAGAGAAATGAAACAGGATTTTAGTATCGGTCCCGGTGGCAGGTCATTCTCCAAAATAAATAGATAGCTTAAGTTTTGCCAAATATTTATAGGACGTGTTCTCGTTTTGTGTGCATCGTAGATTTTCAGGCAGAAAAGCGCGTATGCAAGGCGAAAAGCGCAGCAAAGCCCCTTCCTTGCACGCATTTTCGACGCAGCAAACAGGTTCTTATGCCGGAAAGATGCCGCATGATGAAATGAGGCACGTTCTAATATCAGATGATAAAACAGGCCGTCCAAACCTTTCAGACGACCTGTTTGATATAAACGGATGACAAATATGTGCTGGACGGTTCGACCGGTTGCGTGAATAATAAGCTTTTACTGAAATACCTCGGTTTTGATCGAACAATGAATGATTCCAAAGGTTTGCTGATCCGTTGGCTGATTGTGTGTCTGATTCCGCTCATCACCATGTTGGCTTTTGCTTTGATTCCGCCGCACGATCACATGCAATATCTGATTAACGGCATTATTTTAGCTTGCGAAGCAACGTTTTTATTCAAATTCGTGCTTTTTGGCGTGATTAAACATCATTTAAAACAAGAATCTGAGTTAAAAAGAAAAACGATGTTGTTGTTTGTTCCGATTTTTTTGCTGATTATTTATTTGGTGCATTATTTCGGTGGATTTTAAAGCAAAAGGCCGTCTGAAATTTTCAGACGGCCTTTGAGACAACTTACCAGTTACAGACTGTTGGTGAATGTGCGGGTAATCACATCGCGTTGTTGCTCGGGCGTTAAGGAATTGAAACGAACGGCATAACCAGAAACGCGGATGGTCAATTGCGGATATTTATCCGGATTGGCCACGGCATCTTCCAAAGTTTCGCGGGTCAGCACATTTACATTCAAATGCTGGCCGCCCTCTACTTTAGGACGCACGCTCACATCCAGCGGAATTTCTTTGTAAGACACTTCGCCCAAATCGGCCAAAGCAGCAACTGCATCGGCTTGATAACCGCTTTCTTCTTTTACGGCCAAGCAGCGTGCTTCATTGGTACTGTCGTCCAGCAACCAAAATGAGTTCAATAAAGCTTCGTTTTGAGCTTGCGTAATTTGAATACCTTTAACCATAGTGACCTTCTCTTTCATTAACGTAGAAAAATTTGATTTATTCTTATTTTATACCCCACACCCGAAAATAAATTGATATAAATCAAGTTACAAAACACTACACCTTAACTATTTAAACAATTATCTTATATTTAAACAATTATCTTATATCAGTAAATTATAATGGATACTTTGTGCGGACACATAAAATTCTACCCGAACCGGTTTGGCGATTTGCGAATGTGATTTATGAATAATGAAATGAAAAAGCCGCTCGAAAAAAAATCTTGCTGGCTGTTTTGCAATATCATCGATAATTTCGGCGATATCGGCGTGTCATGGCGTTTGGCACAGGCTCTTTATCACGAGCTGGATTGGACGGTACATTTGTGGGTAGACGACCTTCCGGCCCTACGCGCCATTTGCCCCGATTTGCCACCTTTACCCTGCGTTCATCAAAATATTGATATTCATGAATGGACGGCGCAATCGGCAAACGACGCCACTGCCCTTCCCCCGCCGCAAATATTGATAGAAACCTTCGCCTGCCGACTGCCGCAAAATGTTTTAGATATTATTCAACAGCATCATCCGCTTTGGCTCAATTGGGAATACCTGAGCGCGGAAGAAAGTAATGAACGTCTGCATCTAATGCCGTCAGTACAAGCCAACGGATTACAGAAATTTTTCTGGTTTATGGGCTTCAGCGAAAAAAGCGGCGGCCTGCTACGCGAAGCCGATTTTGACAAACGGATTAAATTTGATCCTATGTCTTTCAGACGGCGTTGCGTTCTGCCGCCCAAAACCACGACAGAATGGTTGTTATTCGGCTATTGCAGCCCAATTTGGGCGAAATGGCTGGATATGTGGCAGCAATACGGCGAACCGATTACCCTGCTTTTGGCCGGAAACCAAATCATCGACAGCCTGAAAGCCGCCCAAGTCATTCCTGAAACTGCACTGCAACACGCCGGAGGGACGTTTCAGACGGCCTGTGTGACGTTAGTTAAAATTCCTTTTGTCGCGCAGCAGGATTTTGACAGACTGCTGCAACTTTCAGACGGCCTGATGGTTCGCGGAGAAGACAGTTTCGTACGCGCGCAATTGGCCGCCAAGCTGTTTTTCTGGCATATCTATCCGCAAAACGAAATGGCGCATCTGGAAAAACTGCATGCATTTTGGCAAAAAACTGCACCATTTTATCCGCCGCACGTTATGGTTGCGCATCAATCTTTATCTGACGAACTGAACGGTGCACATGAATTATCTGCCGAACAACGCCTAAACGCGTGGCAAACCCTAATGGAACACCGCCAACAATGGCAGCAAAGTGTCGCAGATTGGCAGGATTTTTTGTTTTCTCAAAGCAGCGCAATCGAAAAACTAGCCAAATTTGTCTCAAATACGCTAAAATAATACATTTATTTTGTAACCAGAACCTGATTGGAAACACATAATGAAAACAGCTCAAGAACTGCGCCCGGGTAACGTATTCATGGTTGGCAGCGACCCGATGGTCGTACAAAAAACCGAATACATCAAAGGCGGCCGCAGCTCAGCCAAGGTCAGCATGAAATTGAAAAACCTGCTGACCGGTGCGGCTTCTGAAACCATCGTTAAAGCCGACGACAAATTCGATGTTGTAATTCTGTCACGTAAAAACTGTACTTACAGCTACTTTGCCGATCCAATGTATGTCTTCATGGATGAAGAGTTCAACCAATACGAAATCGAAGCTGAAAACATCGGAGACGCATTGAAATTCATCGTTGACGGTATGGAAGACCAATGCGAAGTGACCTTCTACGAAGGCAACCCGATTTCTGTCGAACTGCCAACTATCATCGTGCGCGAAGTAGAATACACCGAGCCTACGGTTAAAGGCGATACTTCAGGTAAAGTGATGAAACCCGCCCGCTTGGTCGGCGGCACCGAAATCCAAGTAATGGCATACATCGAAACCGGCGACAAAGTCGAAATCGACACACGTACCGGCGAATTCCGCAAACGTGCTTAACGACTGATTGAGAAATATAAAGGCCGTCTGAAATTTTCAGACGGCCTTTTGACTGTTTGAACTACATTGCCCTGGACTGCGGCAGGAATGCCGGAATACCCGGCAGCATCCCCACAGCACCCATTGCCAAACACAATACGGTAAAGCCGGCAGTAGCCGCGGCTTTCGTAGGTCCTTTGGGTTTGCCGGAAAATTTTATTTTGGAGAACGTGCGCTATGAATTGCTGATTGCGGCGGCGTTTGTATTGATGTTGTCGGGCTTTTTACTGCCCGCCTTTGATTCCGCTGATTCCGATTGTGGTGGCGGCCGGCGGTCATCCCTTGGCGTTCGGCATTTCAATTGCAGTATTGGGCCTGATGATGGCGGTATTCAAAGGCGGTTCGCTGATGACTAAGCTCACGAGTAACGGTATGTGCGGCAGTCTGCTTCTGTATCTCGGCTTTATCGGTACGACGGGGCAGGTGAAAAAGCTTTTCGACTGGTCGGGTACGTTCGGCAAACCGCACATCGCCTTTATCGTGATTATGGGCACGGTTCTGATGTATGCTTTGCTGGAACATTGGAAAAAACGTTGGCTGGCGGTGCCGTTGGTTGTGTATTGGCCGGTTTTACCGCGTTTGCTTTGAGTGCGCCGTTCGCTTTTGAAAAAACCAAACCGGGTCTGCCGCCGATGAGTCTTGCTTACTGGTGGGGCCAAAACAGCGGCTGGATGCTGGGTTTGCCGGACATGAACAATTTCTTGGCGGTGTTCCCGTTTGCCGTGTTGGCGGTAGCGATGTGGTCGCCGGATTTTCTTGGTCACCAAGTATTCCAAAAATTGAGCTATCCTGAAAAAAACCGAAAAAATGCGCATGAACATCAACGACACCATGGTGAGCTGCTCGATGTGCCAGGCAGCCGGTCCGGTGTTAGGTGGTGCGAACTTTACCTCATCGTGGGGGACTTATATCGTTCCGGCTCCGATTGCCAAACGTCCGATTCCTGCCGGTGCGGTTTTGACGGCATTGCTGTGTATCGTTACTTCGTTGCGGGGCTACCCGATGGAATTGGCGATTTGGCAGCCTGTGTTGGGTGTGGCTTTGGGCGTGGGCATGTATGTGCCGCTGCTGGAAGCGGGCATGGAAATGACGCGCAAAGGTAAGACAACCCAATCTGCCGCGATTGTGGTGTTCTCATCGGCTTTGGTGAATCCGGTGTTCGGCTGGTCGCTGACCATGCTGCTGGATAACTTGGGCTTAATCGGCGATAAAAAACGCAGTATCGAATTGGGTTTTGCCGGCCGGATGTTGGTGCCGGTTGCCCCCACCATCACCACTTTACCGATAGTCGCCGCAACTGCCGGAATCATGTCCTCACATTCGAAACGATAATCGCAAAACAGCAGATTCGGCCTCCAGAGTTTAGGCTGCATGATTTGCAACTCATGGTTCAAATACGCTTCGCGCGTGTCGAATGCCGAACCGGGTTAATGCAGATCGGCATAGCTTTTTTCTTGTGTGTCCATTATTTACTTCCTGTTTTTTTTATGAATTCGTGTGTCACGGTTTGCCGTATTATTCTCCTCCGACAGCAAACCGTTGACTATTAAAAAGCCGCCTGAACAAGGAAACAAATCTTATTTTCTGATAGCTGCTATTCGATTTATTGATGATGTTTACTGAAAACATTGATTTGATAGACTGTTTTGATATTCAAAAAAGATAAAATTATGTTAAAAATTAATGACGGGAAAACAAAATCAAGCCAAAAAATAGACATCAACCAATTAAAATCCTTCGTGAACGTCGCGCATCAAGGCAACTTGACCCAAGCGGCCGAACGTCTTTTTCTCTCACAACCCGCCGTCTCCGCCCAAATCAAAGCCATTAAAAACGACTTGGGCACACCGCTTTTCAACCGCACCAGCAACGACATGACACTTACCCGCCGCCGGTGAAATTTTTCTGCCTGAAGCCGAAGCCCTGCTACAACACAAACACAAGCTCGAACAATTCGCCAAAACACTGGCACAGGATTTCACCAAAGAAACCCAATTGGGTATTATCCATCCCGTCGATTCCACCAAACTTACGGCCCTTATCAACCAAAACGCACCCAATACCTGCCGGAAACGCCGGACATTTCAATCCACGTGTAGCTTTCCAAGCTTTTCGGATTGGCACGGATAGTGGCTTCTTCGCCTTGCGGACAAATCAGCGAGTACGGCAGGTTTTGCAAAAACAGCAAGCTGCAAATGCCGCGCTGGTTGATGTTGCCTAAGAAAAAATCGCCGTGCAGCGTTTTATTTTGAATGCGCGACAGAATCTCGCCGCTCATACCGTATTGGATATGGAGGCAGCAGCAAGCATTTGCAACAATTCTGGCGAGCCAACCGCATATCGCCTAAACGGCAAATTTTGTGCGATTATCCGCAAGCCATTTTGGATTTGGTCATCAACGGCATAGGCGTGGCCATGGTACCAAGCAACAAAGCCGAAGCCGCCATCTGCGACAGCCGCCCGCTGTCGGTATTGGAAGAATACCGACAAACCATGCCCATGCATTTTATTTATGCTGGCGAATATGAAGACAATCCCGATTTGCAGCTTTTAAAACAGAGTGTTGAAGAAATTTGGCCAATCCGGCCGGATTAAGCCGAAGGCTGTCCGAACCATTTCAAACGGCTTTTTGGTAGTCCGAAAATGAATAACCCGAAACCTGCCTTGCTCCATATCGGCAAATGCCTTTTGCTGCCGTTATGAACAAACCGAAGCATGCGTTCTGGCTAATTGTCTTTATTGATAATTTCCATTTATTTCACTGATGCTTTATATATTTTCACAATATATTCAGTAAATTAAACCATTCAAAAAAATTAAATCAGCGGGAAACCCACCCTTGTGCTCCCGTCGGGCTTTGTAAAATTCGACAAAAGGCTGAAGTCTAACCGGTGGTTATCGGGTGGTAGCCTGATAATCTCGTCGGCACTTAAGGCGTGTCCTCATTTATGCTTGCGTTGCTGATTTTCGAGCAGAAAAAGCGATACTCAAAACGGACGGTTTTACACACCGCACCAGTCAAACCGGCCGGGGCGCGGCAAGGGAGGACATGCCCTTGACGGATACTGTTTTGTTAGGCCTGAGTTTTGCAACAATCTCTTTTAATTGATGTTTAAAGGCTGTCTGAAAGGCCGTTCAGACGGCCTGATCTCCAATTATGCCGATTATGCCGCGCTTCCCAAACCGCCAGTCTTTTATTTGTTTTTTTAAAATGATATGATTTCCGCACAACATCCGACTGCAACACAAGGAGAAACGCCATGCCAGCCCAATTGCCCCACCCTGAAACCGATTCAGACGGCCTGCTGGAATATTCCGTGGTTTATACCGACCGCGCTTTAAACCATATGTCGCAAAAGTTTCAGACGGCCTTACGTTATATTTCCGCTACCTTAAAATCCGTTTACCGCGCCGGACACGTTGCCGTGATTCCGGGCAGCGGTACCACCGGCATGGAAGCCGTGGCACGCCAGTTTGCCCGTGATGAAAAATGCCTGATCGTGCGCAACGGTTTTTTCAGTTACCGCTGGACGCAAATCATCGAACAAGGCCGCATCACCGATGACACCAAAGTATTGACTGCCCGCCAAGCCGATTCATACCAAGCACCTTTCGCACCCGCACCGATTAGCGAAGTATGTGCCGAAATCGCCGAATACCGTCCGGCGGTGGTATTTGCGCCGCACGTTGAAACCGCGTCCGGCATCATGTTGCCTGACGACTACATCGCCCGCTTGGCTGAAGCCGTGCATGCAGTCGGCGGCTTGCTGGTGATCGACGGCATTGCCTCAGGCTGCATTTGGCCCGACATGGAACAATTAGGCATCGACGTATTGATTTCTGCCCCGCAAAAAGGCTGGAGCGGCACACCATGCGCCGGTTTGGTCATGCTCAACGAACGCGCTTACCAAAAAGCGCAGCAAACCCAATCCGACAGTTTCGCCATGGATTTGAAAAAATGGCTGCAAATCATGGAAGCCTTTGAAAACGGCGGCCATGCTTATCACGCTACCATGCCGACCGACGGCTTATTCCGGCTGAGTGCAGTCATGCGCGAAGCCGAAGCCATCGGTTTTGAAACTTTGCGCGACTGCCAAACCGAATTGGGCAGTAAAATCCGCCGTCTGTTGGCCGAACACGGCTATCCAAGTGTGGCTGCCGAAGGCTTCGGAGCACCGGGTGTGGTGGTGGCCTACACCGATAATTCCGACATCCAAAACGGCAAAGCCTTTATCGCCCAAGGTCTGCAAATCGCTTCGGGCGTGCCGCTGCAAGTAGGCGAACGCAGCGATTTCCAAACCTTCCGTTTGGGTTTGCTCGGCTTAGATAAACTGCAAAACATCGACCGCACGATTGAATTGTTTGCCGATGCCCTGGCAAAAGTGAAATAAGTTTATTTAAAAAACGAATCCGGGAACATTGCAAAATCTTCAGATTCAAACAAACTCCAAAGCAAGCAAACGCAGGACGTGCAGACAGACCGCCTACAAAGCCAAGCGTTCGGAAAACACCGCGCAGAGAAATGTGCCACAGACAAGGATGTTGCAAAGGTCTCAGGCCATCTGTAACCAAGCATGCTTCAGACGGCCTCTCCCACACCACTCATTTATATTTTTATTGGGCTGATGCAGATGAGCAATCGGGTTACACATTAAAAAATGAAGGTAACCCATTGCAAACCAAGCAAATCTACACGGAAAAAATTCTTCAATTTTCTGTATCGGAAGTAACGGCCCGTGCAGCTGCCGGTATACCCGGTATCCGGCCTGATTCCGCCCTGTTGTTTTACCGTAAAATCCGCCAAGCCATCGCTTACCGTTCAGAACTTCGGGCAGATGAAATTTTTGATGGCCCGGTTGAATGAGACGGGGGTTGTTTTGGCAGGCAGTGCAAAGGCAAACGCGGTCGGGGTGTTACAGGTAAAGTGGCTGTTTTTGGCATTCTAAAACGACAGGGGAAGGTTTAATTGTTGTCGCAGAATGTGAGTGAATCCACTTATCACCGTATCAATCACTGTACGCATTTTGTAGGACGGCAAAACCACATTGACGGGATGGAAAACTTTTGGAACCAGGCAAAGCGCATGCTACGGAAATAGAATGGAATTGACCGGAAATCTTTTCCATTATTCCGGAAAGAATGCGGGTTTCGTTTTAGCTTTGGTACACCAAAAGAACGACTGAAAATTTTGCGAATTTGGTGTGATATTTGAGGCTAATCTACGTCAGCTCCTTTTTATTTATTCAATTTGTACCATTTTTATGCGTAATCAATGTATTTTTTAATATCAGGCCGTCTGAAAACCGGTTTCACTTCTCTTCTAAAATGGCGCAAATTTAAGATAATGCTTGAAGGCAGATTATCCGTAACCGGGGCGGACTGTGTATAATGCGCTTATTTCTGTTATTCCACTATTTCTTCCCGACATTATGACCGAATCCATCCGCCTGCCTGCCTGCCGCCTCAAACCATCCACCGTTGCCCTGCCCGGCTCGAAAAGCATCAGCAACCGCACTTTGCTGTTGGCGGCTTTATCCGGTAACGTATGCGAAATCCGTTCGCTGTTAAAATCCGATGACACCGACCGCATGCTTGAAGCCTTGGGCAAACTGGGCGTGAACATCAGATTTTTGGAAACAGGCCGTCTGAAAGTACACGGGACAGGCGGTAAATTTCCCAACCGTGAAGCCGATTTGTTTTTAGGTAACGCAGGCACGGCGTTTCGTCCGCTCACGGCTGCATTGGCGGTATTGGGCGGCGATTACCGTCTGCACGGCGTGCCGCGTATGCACGAACGTCCGATTGGCGATTTGGTTGATGCGCTGCTCATCGCCGGTGCCGATATTCAATATTTGGGCAACGAACATTACCCGCCGCTGCAAATCAATGCGTTTACCGGCAACGGTACGCGTGTGATTCCGATTAAAGGCAATGTTTCCAGCCAATTCCTGACCGCACTGCTGATGGCGCTGCCGCTCACCGGCGAAGCCTTTGAAATCCACATGGTCGGCGAATTGATTTCCAAGCCCTACATCGACATCACGTTGAAATTGATGGCGCAATTCGGTGTCAACATTGAAAACGACGATTACCGCATATTCAAAATTCCAGCCGGGACACGCTACCATGCGCCGGAAGTGTTGCATGTTGAAGGCGATGCTTCCAGTGCGTCTTATTTCTTAGGCGCGGGCTTGATTTCCGGCACGCCGATTCGCGTGACCGGCATTGGCTTGAACAGCATTCAGGGCGATGTGGCTTTTGCGCGCGAATTGGAAAAAATCGGTGCCCATGCGGTGTGGGGTGACAATTTCATTGAAATTTCACGTGCTGAAGGCCAAGCGGTCAAAGCCTTTGACTTGGATGCCAACCACATTCCCGATGCCGCAATGACTTTGGCCGTCATTGCGTTGGCAAGCGGCAAACCCTGCACCCTGCGCAACATCGGTTCATGGCGCGTGAAAGAAACCGACCGCATCGCCGCCATGGCTAACGAATTGCGCAAACTCGGCGCGGAAGTGGCGGAAGAAGAAGAAGCCATCTACATTACGCCGCCGCCACAATTAAACGCCGATGCCGCCATTGACACCTACGACGACCACCGCATCGCCATGTGTTTCTCGCTGGTGTCGCTGTTGGGCGTGCCGGTCACCATCAACGACCCAAAATGCACGCACAAAACTTTTCCGACTTATTTTGACGTGTTCGGCGAAATTACCGAAGCGTTATAAGGTTGAATATCCAAAGGCCGTCTGAAAAGCCCTGCTTTCAGACGGCCTTTTTGTTATAATTTGCCGTTCCCTATCATCTGAATCGCTTCATGAACACACCTAAAGCCTTTGCCGTCCTCGGTCCGACCGCCAGCGGTAAAACCGGCCTCGCGCTCAAAATCGCCAAAAGCCTGCCGGTCGAAATCATCAGCTTGGATTCCGCGCTGGTATACCGCGACATGGACATCGGCACCGCCAAGCCCACTGCCGCAGAACGTGCCGGCGTGCCGCACCATTTGATTGACATCATTTCGCCGCTGGAAAGTTACAGCGCGGCCGAATTTGTGGCTGATTGCGTACGCTTGGTGGATGAGATTCATGCGCGCGGCAGGCTGCCTTTGATTGTCGGCGGTACGATGATGTACTTCCACGCGCTGACCGAAGGTTTGAACAATTTACCCGAAGCCGATGCCGCCACCCGCGCCCGACTTCAAGCCAGCAAAGCCGAATATGGTTTAGCGCATTTGTATCAGCGTTTGCAAGAAACCGACCCCGAAACCGCAGGCCGTCTGAAAGCCAACGACAGCCAGCGCATCGAACGCGCATTGGAAGTATTCATGCTCACGGGCAAACCTTTAAGCCGACATTTTGCCGAAAAAGCAACCCACATGCCGTCGCTGGATTTGTGCACCATCGCCCTGATTCCGGAAAACCGCGCCTTGCTGCACGCGCAAATCGGTAAACGTTTCAAGCAAATGCTGGCACAAGGTTTTTTGGATGAAATGTACATGCTGAAACACCGATATCCCGAACTGACACCCGATTCCACCGCCATGCGCTGCGTCGGCTACCGCCAAGCATGGGATTATCTCGACGGCCTGACCGGTTACGATACCTTTGTCGAAAAAGGCATCGCCGCCACGCGCCAATTGGCCAAACGCCAGCTCACTTGGTTGCGCAAAATCCCGTTGGCCCGCACGCTCGACCCTTATAGCGGCAGCGGTTATGTTCAGACGGCCTTAAATTCGGTGCGCAATCATTTTGAAAAACAGACCGCTTGAAATGAAATTAAGCACCCCGCCCATCGCCCCGAAAACCCTAGTCACGCTGCATAGCTTGGGCATAGAAACCGTGGCAGATTTGCGTCAAATCGGTTCGGCCAAAGCATTCTTGCTGCTTAAAGCCGCCGGCTGCACCGTCACCCAAAGCACTTTATGGCAGCTCGAAGCCTTGCTGCTGGGAATTGCTGCTGCTGATTTGAGCGACACGCAAAAAGCCGCGGTAACCGGACAAATCAAACAACACCCGCCTGTGGCCGTATTCCCCACACCGTCTGAAATGGAAAAATTTATGCAGGCAGCGTTGCAACAAGCCAAGCAGTCTTCCCAGATGGAAGAAATTCCCGTCGGCACAGTGGTGGTGCAAAAAGGCCAAATCATCGCCGCTGCCCACAACACCTGCGTACGCAACCACAACATCAGCCACCACGCCGAAATCCGTGCTTTAGCACAGGCAGGTGCGGCATTGGGCAACTACCGTCTCGACGGCTGCGACGTGTACATCACGCTCGAACCTTGTGCCATGTGTGCCTCCGCCCTGATTCAGGCACGCGTGAAACGTGTCATTTTCGGCGCCGCCGAACCGAAAACCGGGGCGGCAGGCAGCGTATTGAATCTGTTTGGACACAATATACTAAACAAACACACCGCGGTTTTGGGCGGTGTGTTGGCCGATGAGTGCGGAAATGTATTGCGGGATTTTTTTGCGGCAAGGCGCGGTTAATAAAAAGGCCGTCTGTACGATAATGGTGAATCCCCAAACGGCCTGTTTTATGGTGAAAGCCGGTTTAACCGATATTCGCCACCACCGCCACCACCATCAACGCGACCGCCACGGCAGCAATAAATTTGCCCGAACTCGCAAATTTCAGCAGCGGCAGTTTACCTTCCAATTCTTTGCAGCCGGTAATCATAGGCGTAATCAGATTGTGTTTTTTCAAAAACTTATACGCCAAAATGGTGACAATATGCACCGCCGCCAAAAGCAACAGCAGGTTGAAGAAGCCAAAATGGATTTTGCGCATGGCCATACCGATATCGCTGCCGACCAGGCTGTTTAAATAACCGTTGTAAACGAAAGTATTGTCATCCGGTGAAAACAAGCCGGTAGTGACTTGCACCAACACTGCGCCCAGTAAGGCCAATACCATCAGCGCACCCAACGGATTGTGGCCGGGCTGCTCATTTTCGGTAATCTCGCCTTTAATATAACGCACAATCTGCTTCGGCCCGCGCACAAAATTGGCAAACTTGGCCGTATCACTGCCCCACAAACCCCAACACACGCGGAACACCACCAAGGCCAAAATCAGCAGGCCGCAACGCAAATGCCATGCCAGCAGACTGCCGCCGGTTTCGCCGCTGTACCACATAAAGGCGAAGGCCGATACCAGTGTCCAGTGAAAAATGCGCGTGGGTAAATCCCAAACTTTGATTTTCTGTTTCATTATAGCGTTCTTTCTTATAAGATAGAAAAAGTTTGTGTGACGGCACGGATCAGACATGCGGCGAAAGCATGCCGATATTGTGCCTGCTGCCTTATTTTAACCAAATTTGCCGACAGTATCATCATGATTTATCCACCTTATCAGATTCTTAACCCCAAACAAATTTTTCAGATGGCCTCTCGGTTTCCGGACGTATTCCGGCAGCGCCATGCCCAATCACACAAAGGCACTTACGGTACCTTGGCCGTGGTAGGCGGTGCGGCAGGCATGAGCGGCGCGGTAGTGTTGGCGGCAACCGCGGCGATGTATCAAGGCTGCGGCAAGGTTTGGGCGGGGTTCAACCAAAGCATTTTGCCGTTTGCCGTGATTCCGGAGCGGCCGGAAATCATGTTGGCCACGGCGGAAAATCTCTGCCGACACGAAGACATCAGCGCATGGGTAATCGGCTGCGGTTTGGGCTTGCAGCAAGATGCGCAAAACATCGTTACATGGGCATTACAACACACCCAAAATCAGCCTTTATTACTTGATGCCGATGCGCTCACCTTACTCGCCCGCTCGCAAACAGACCGCGAATTGGCAAAGCAACACGGTCAGTTAGTGCTCACGCCTCACCCTGCCGAAGCCGCACGGTTATTGCACACCGCCAGCGCCGACATTCAGGCCAACCGCATTCAATCGGCAAAAACCATCAGCCAAACATTTAATGCCTTCACCGTATTGAAAGGCCATCAATCCTTAGTTGCCACCCCCGACGGACGGATTTATACCAACTCTAGCGGCAATGCCGGATTGGCTACAGCAGGCAGCGGCGATGTATTGAGCGGTATGATCGGCAGCCTGCTGGCACAAGGCATCGACACGCAACAAGCCGTTCAGGCCGGTGTTTGGTTGCACGGCGCCGCAGCCGATGTGTTGCGCGACAGTCAAATCGGCGAAACCGGCATGCTTGCTGGAGAAATCGCACCGGCAGCACGCTGGCTGCGCAATCGGATTGCCGACCAATCCTACCGATACGGCCAAACTGCTGCGCGCTTGAAAGTTTGAAAAAAGGCCGTCTGAAATCGCAGAAATAAAACCGGCATGTCATGTTTGAGAAACGTTGATTGTGTTCCGCCTTGTTTTCAGACGACCTGCCTACTTTTGCATTATCCTGCCAAGACGTGTATGCTTGCGATTTTTATAATGGCGACAATTATGAGCAAGCTTACCAAAATCAGCCATTTCATCGTCAAAACCTTTCCCTTTTGGGCAGCCTTGTGCGCTATCACGGCATTTTTTTCCCAAAAACGTTCAAATGGGTGCTGCAATATGTGCCCTTACTGCTCGGCGTCGTTATGTTCGGCATGGGTTTGACACTCAGTCCGTCTGATTTCAAAATCATCGTCCAACACCCCAAAGCCGTGATTATCGGCGTGTTGGGGCAATTCGTTATTATGCCGCTGGCGGCTTACCTGCTCACCAAGTTATTGGATTTGCCGCCTCAAGTCGCAGTCGGCGTGATTTTGGTCGGTTGCTGTCCGGGCGGCACATCATCAAATGTGGTGACTTATCTGGCACGCGGCAACCACCAGAATGCTACTAACAGCCACTCCAAAATATTATCTACAAGCCCAGAGAATGCTGTTCGCAACCATAAAATAACTTAACTAAAATTAACTAATAAAAGATATAGAAACCTTGTGACTTGTGCGAGGCAAAAGAACCATAAAAAAGCAATTTGCCCTTACAGCAAATTGCTTTTTTCTAAGTTAGAGACTGTCTAACCTTACCCCGCCTTTCCTTTTTCTCATCGAATCACCTGTCAGATTAATCCGGTGTGAGCGGTGTATGATTCTGTCCAAAATCGCATCGGCAACCGCCGCATCATGAAACAAGTCAAACCATTTCTCCGGTGGAATTTGCGCGGTAATCATCAATCCACCGTTGGCAGACTGTTTATCAATAATGTCCAGCAAGCGTGCTTCTATGCTCGGCTGAATTGCGCCTATCCCAAAATCATCAATAATCAGCAGTTGGGGTTTGACTAATTTCTGCTTCAACAGATGTACTTCATTAGCTAAAACGGCCAACTCCAGATCGGTCAACAATTGAGTTGCATTGTAAAAGGAAGTCTTAAAACCGTTCCGGCAAGCCTGTACGCCTAAGGCGCGGGCCAGCCAGGTTTTATTGGTCGCTCCAGCCGCACATCCTGCAACCGCATGGGCAATCTTATGCGCGACTTGGCGGTACCATGTTTCTCCGTTGATTTGTTTGATTTTGCTTGCCGCCGCACCGTGCGCGGTATTGACCAGTGCCGCTAAAATCTCTGCCTCTAAAGTATCTTTCAGACTGCCGCCGTTGACGGCGGTAGAAATCACCGCACTGCTGCCTGCGCTGGCAAGATTGACAGTGAGTTGGTTAACGGTAGCATTTTTGCTCCATTGTAATGCGGAACTGGCACCGATTTTATCGGCAACGCCTGCGGTCGCCGCTGCGACAACCAGGTTCTTTACGGTTTGGCTTCTGCCCAAATCTTTCAGGGTTTTGCCGACATGGCCCTTAGAGTTATGCACCGCCGGTATCGATATTAAACCTTGTTTTATCAATCGGGAATAAAGGATGCTCTATATCCCAGGGGACACCGTTTTCTAAAAATACCTTGCGGATTTCCCTATCAAATTGAATCCACCGCTCATCGCTCATATCAATCGGATAATCCCCTCTGTCTAAACGGCAGCGGTCAGAAATGGATTCTAATTTTTCTGTGGCAATGAAATAGCTCTCCAGCCATATTTTTAATTGCATCTCATCTGCAAACTCATTGGAAGGTTTGTACAATTTATAGTGTGGATACTTAATCATCATCTCTGCAAACACCTCGGGGATTGAAAGGTTATTTGTAATCCAAAATTCCTCATTAAAAATCCAATCTACTTGAATTAATTTACATCTTAAAATTCTATAAAAGAACTCTGTACATGATTGCAATTTTTTTTCAGAAGCTAAAATTACGTCTCCCTGGAAAAATGATTCTAATGAATAATTATCCGATACTGTCCATTGCAGACGTTCCAGTAAATGGTTAAAGTAATTATTTGACTCCATTTTTAATCGTCCAATACACATATATTAGTGAATTTTGATTATCCATCATCAAAAAAAAGATAGATGATTTTTATAACAATGAAAGAAATTAGTCCTCCACAGGCACCAACTATAAGTACCAACCTTATTGCTTCTATAAAGGAAATTTTTAACTCCCATTTACTTTTATAAAATTCAATAAGTAGTATTATGCTAGATAATGATATAAAAATTAGTATGTTTTTAATTAATGCAATATACCATTTGTGAGAATAATTGATATATTTCTGTGAAATATATGTCATTATTATTTCAAATAAATAAGACATTTATTCCCCCTCCTTTTTCTTATATTTCTCATAAATTCCCTGAACAGCAGTAGAAGTTGATGCTCCTAGTGCTGAGCTATTACCATAAATAACAATGGGAACTATTTTCCCTGTCTCACGTGGTTTAATCCAACTAAATGGCCTATATCCAGCAGCACTTGAAGCCAATCCATTTGAACCGCCTTGTATGAATCCGATTCCTCCTGCAATGACAACTTTTTTTATATCAATATGGCTAGAACAATCTGTTATACTAGTTCCATTTTTAGCACAGGTTATAATTTGCGGTACCACATTTGTTGTAGATGAGATAGTAGCTCCTATTCCACCTGAAATTAATGACGTTTTTAATGTAGGTCTAGACATAACTCCTTTGTACAAGGTGGCTAATTCTGAATTTGTGAAATAAATACCCGCTAAAAGTAAACCTTCAGATGTACTCTTTCCTAATCTATAGTCAAAAGAATTAAGTCTAGACAGGTTACGTAATGCTGCTTTTTTTGCAACTGTAATTTGTTCAACTTGTGTTAATGACTTTATTTGGCTACCTTTTGATGATATTAAAGCATAAACATTACCCCCATCATTATTATAATTAGTTAGAAAACTTGCTAAATCAAATAATTCTGCTTGGCTAAGTTGCTTATTTTGACTAAATTTCACAAGAAGTTCATCGCTATATTGATCTTTTATTAAAAGACGTAACAATTCCATTGAATCAGCATCATTCGCCCTATTTAGCCAAAAATCTGCTGATAAAATTGATTGTTTTTCAAATTTCTTTAATAGTTCATTTAGTTTTTCATTTTCTTTAGGTGAGAGAAAATTATATTTCACTGCAATTTCAGCCGACTGCATAGCTGTATTTCCATCTCCTCCTGTCAACATAGCCGTCACGCCAGCTACTGCCTTAGCATATTCTAATAATTTAGATGATTCGGCCGTATTCTTGGGTCTGCCGTACATTTCAGCAACAATCTCCCCGACAGCCGCCCCAATCGCACCGTCCTGACACTTGCCGCTATTGGCCGCAGCTGCCGCATTTATCAGATTGCCGGTCAGATTACCCAGTTGGGACACTTCTGTTGCCGAAGCAACCTGCTGCGCGGCATTGGCCGTAAGGCCGCTCATGCCTTCCAATGCACCTGCGGTTAAGACGGCGGTCAGGGTGTTTTTAACCGTTTGGCTTGTACCCAATTCTTTTAAGGCTTTGCCGACATCGCCTTTGTTATTGACAACGGCAACGGCTGCCTGGCTGTAAAGGCTGGCCAAGGCTGCGGTTTTCATGGCGGCCAATGTGGAAGCGGTCGTACTTGCCGCCGTTGTTGCGGCGGCAGTACCTGCTGCTGCGGTTCCTGTTCCTCCCGCAGCCGCTCCGCCGGCTGTACCCGCAGCTGCGCCGGTTCCCGCACCGTAAGTCAGTGCGGTAACGATAATGACGATAACCGCTGCCCCAGCACCGGTCAGCCCTTCCTGCTTATAGTCCCACTTATCGTAGACAAGTTATACCTGTTTCCAATCGACGTTTTTGGCCGTCTGAAGCTGTTTCAGATAGGCGTATTCGGGTTGTTTGGCCAGCTTTTCAATCTCGGTTTTCAGACGGCCTTTGGGGATGTCGGCGATGTAGCCGCCGGGTGCGGATAATATAGGAGCAACCGGACCGCTAAAACTTGGAAGTTGTAGGGTTTCAACATTGCTGCCGCGTCCGGCCTGCTTTTGCCAAAAAGCGGACTTATTATTACTTACCGTCTCGGTATAAATATTGTTTTTAATGCCTTCTAGAATAATCTTGGCATCAGAGCGTGCTTGTTCACCTACACCTGCACGAATAACGGCACCGTCCAATGTAGTTTCAAATTGTGTTCCTTGAAGTTTGGTGTCCCAGCCTGATTGCAGGTTGGCAGATTCGGCAACAATCCGGCTTGGGAGTGCTGTCTGCATAACCCGAGTTGAAGTATCATGGGTCTTGTTGTAGGTAATACCAAGGAATTTACTCTTTTTACGACTGTCAAGTTTGTCGTAATTAAGTTCATCAACAGCACGCAAGGTAAGTTTACGGCCAGCTGCTATATTGACTGTTCCTTTAGGGGCATCAAACTCAGTAGCATAAGCATCGATACTGCCTCCTGATTTTATCTCAATTCCTTTAGATGCACTAAGGCTGACAGGATCTGCTTCAGCATTTTTATGTTCTTTTATTTCGGTAACGTGTTTTCGGTTATAGAACTTACCTGTTTTATAACTTCTTTTGTCGAAAGTAAATAGCTCACCTTGCCCTACATAGTAAAATTGATCACCGTACGATTGCAGTTTGATTTTTCCGTTATTGGCAATAATATTGGTCGCACCTAAAATTATACGGCTATTTTCGTGTGCATTTGGAGCCATGATGGTGACACCGGTGTTGCCCGATAAATCAGAGGGGTTGTTGAAAATAGCATAGGCATATTTATCACTATTTTGCTGACCATATTCAAAGGTATCAAATATCCCGCTGATATTGACCGCAGATTGCAGCTGTCCTTCCTGTATCTCTTCGAGACTAGGGGCAGGCAGAATTCCTGCTGCTTGTATATTTAACTCTTTGGCAGCATTGATTTTAGATCCTTGAATGCTGATACCTCCTGCGGAAAGCAGTGTAACATTTTCTCCTTTTAAGACAGATCTTTGACTTTCATGGCCTTTGCCGGGATTTTGAAGAACCGATAGGCTTTTTTTAAGTATGGTTTCTTGAGAACTGAGTGCTTCTATACGATTTCGATTCGGCCACATTTTTGCTTTAATGTCACTCCAATTATTCGGTTGCAATTTGTTTCTTTCAATAGTGGCTACCATATCAATAGGAGCGGCATAGCCAGGGTCAATAGCATGAGCCTCCAAAATATCTACCAGCATATTATCTAATTTTTGATATTCCGAAGTCTTTTCCAAAGCTGATTGTTTTTCTTTCAATACTTTTAATTCATGTGATACATGAGCCAATTCTTTGCGTAGTTGATTTACTCGTTCCTCAGAAATATAGTTGTTGAAAGTATTTCTGATGCTTTTAATTTCAACGTCCCCCTTGGTTGAAACTAAAGCCAAATCTTTTCCTGCGTTAATGTCTGCCGCATCCATGTCTATCTCACTTGCCACAATTCCTATATTACCTTTAGCGGAAATAGAGGAAATTTGTGCACTTGGATTGCCATTATTGCCCGTTTTAGAGATGACTTTAAATTTTCCATTGTGCTGTATGGACAAATCGCCTGCTGAAATAATTCGATTGGCAGCCTCAATAGTTAACTGAATGCCTCCTGTTGATTCAATAGACATCATTCCGGCTAAATGCTTCATCTCACCCTCACGCATTACCGCTGTATCTTGCGTTTCCCAATCTATGGGACCTCGTTTGATAATGCCGCCAGATTTGATACTAATTGCACCACCGCGCAAAGTAGTATTGTCAAGTATCTGAATGCCTTTACTGTTGAACGATAAAACACCATCAGCAACCAAGCTGTTATTGCTATTCTGTTTATCATTCTGCAGAATTTGTCCTTTTTGCTTGCCTTGAGCGGTAATACTCATATGGCGACGCGAATAAGCATTTAAACTATTTAAGCTGATATGACCATTTGTGGAGTTTAGTAAGGTATTATGATTGGAGTTGAGCTTACTGTTGTGGATATTTAGGGTTTGGTCAGCATCGATTTTCAGAGAGGCTTTGGCATTGAAATGAATATTTTGTGCGCTAATGTCCCCGTCTCTACTTTCGATATGGATATGATTACCATTAATGGCATTGCGCTGCTGCCCGTTACCCAGTTTCAATTCGCTGCCGCCGCTCAGATAGACATCACCTGCGCCTGCCTGAATGTCGGCATTATCGGTTTTCAGGCGGCCTTGTCCGACCGAGCCGATATTGACGGCGGTTCTGCCTTTAATCTGGCTGACAGGCGCACCTGCTGCTTTGCTGTTCAAATCGACATTGCCTGATGCGAACAGACTGCTGTAACCTTTGCGCGATTCGGCATGGAGGCCGTCTGAAACGATGTTGCCTGCCAATGCGTTAACGCTGAGATTGCGTTCGGCTGTCAGTTGTAGATTATTATTACCCTTGGTCAGCTTGATGTCGCCGTTTTGCGCTTCCAAACTGAGCCTGCCTTTGCCCGCAGCCAAATTGACCCGGTCGACACCGATACTGCCGGCACGGACGGTCAAATCTTGGGCGGCGGTCAGGGTTTGCGCTTGGGCTGTTTGCAGGTTTGCATGTTTACCCGCCTGTATGCTGACGGTGGCGGTTTGTCCGGGTAAGGCTGCATCGATGTTCAGTCTGACGTTGCCGTCCCCGTGCAGGTAAAGGTTTTTGGCAGAACGGATGGCCGAAGCTGCGGTATCAATATCGTTATCTGCCAATACTGCGATGTTTTCAGCGGCATGGATACTGCCCTGCAAACGGATATTGGAAGGAGTGCCGTTATCGCTGATAACCGGTTTGGCGGCTTCGATGTGTATGCTGCCGGCGGCAGACTGTATGGCCGCGCTGCTGTCAATATTGCCATTGGCCAATAAGACGGTGTCCCCCGCTGAAACCAGATTGGCCGCTTTGTTCAAAACGGCATTGCCGCCGCTGTTGCTGCTGATGCCGCCCTTGCTTTCGATTTTGGCCGCACCGACGGTAAGATTATTTTGAGCGGCCATGATGATATTGCCGCCTTGATTGGCCACAGTGGTTTTGTCATTAATATTCAGACGGCCTTTTGCATTGAGAATAAGGGCATGATTGCTGCTATGACGCTGGCTGACTGCGGTTTGGTTCAGCGTGAGATCTTGACCGGCATCAATAACCAGCATACCGTTGGTTTCGATTCTGCCTTTTTGGGAAACGATGGAACCATGACCGTCACTACTGCCGGTTTCCAAACCCAAATAGGTAGGATGACTATCGGTTGAAGCAGCAGTGGTGCGGATAGTGCCGCTGTTTTCAATACGGCCGGCCGAGGTAACGATAAGTGTCCGTGTAGCCTGCAAGGTGCCTGCATTGTTGATGCCTATACCTTTGTCGTTGGCAATCAATAAAATGCTGTCGGCGTACATGCCGCCCAAGGCAGCCGTGTCTATGCCCACTGTAGGGGCTTTGCCGCTGGGTTGACCACTTGTTATTTCACCGTTTGCATAGTCTATGCTTTGAGCACCGGCAGAAACAGACAGTTGCCGAGCATTCAACTTACCGGCAATGGCAGCCGAACGGCTGAGAATCTCAGTATAGTCCGCACCACGGCTGTCGAATCCGGCACTACCGATGTCGATATGCCCTTTGCTGACATTCAAATGCAGTGCGCCGTCTTTGAATTGCGGCGTACCGGTCGTCAGTGTGGCGCGGCCGGTGTTTTTAAACCCGCCGCCGTTGACGCTGATACCGGCTGGATTGGCAATGATAACGTCTGCTTTTTGTCCTTTTACTGTAATAATGCCGTTCAAACGGCTCGGCTCGATTGAACGGACTTCGTTGAGTATGGTTGAGGCTGCGCCTTTTACCAGATGCGGATTGCTGTTGCGGTTGTTATTCAATGCCGCGCCTGCCGCATCGACATCGAAGCGGGTGTAGCGGTTATGGCTCAAGCCTGACGCATTCGGGGTTTGGATATTGACCAGCGGACCGCCGTTGCTGTGTTTTAAGATAACGGGTTGTTGTTTTGCCGGTGCTGCGCTGTCGGCAATCATTTGAGCCTGTGCAAAACCGATGATGCACCAACTCCGCCAATACGGTTGTTGTTGTTGCCTGACTGTTTTGCGGACTTTTCCCTTGGGCGGATGTGCGTTCCGATACGGCCACCATCTGGCCGCGTTTGTGATTGAAGATGATGCGGAATAAATGCTTATTCATCAATTGTCTCCCTTAAAACAATAAATGGATGAGTCTGCTTGAACTGAATTTTTAAAAGCGGTAATAAAGATTGAAGTTATAAACGGTCTTTGCCGTCTGAAAATGATCCGGTTTGTCTAACGGTTTGGCGGCATAAACATCATAGTGAAACATGCCGCCTGCCTTGATACTGCCCTTTATCCCTAAGGCAGCCCCGGTCAGCCGCTGTTTGTCCAGACCTTCGGTACTCCGGCCTGAAACATGGCCGCTGTCGATACCGAGATAAACTTGGTGTGAAGGCCGGTAGTGCCAGCCCAGATTGTTCTGCCAATACCAGCCCCGTTCTCCTGTAATACTCTGCTCCCCGTCAAATCCCCTTACGGTATAGCGGCCGCCCAATGAAAGTTTGTCTTGCGGCGTTAACGGGGTTTTATTCCATTGCAGGTTTAAATTACTGTCGGCTGTAAATAACTGCCGGCCGATTTTAAAAGGTGCGGCAACCGCAAGTTCGGCTGTAATCACTTTCATACGTGAAGTTCCGCCGATGGTGCCGTTGTTGGAATCATATTCTTCAGGTGCTTTCAAACTCTTCAGCATCCCTGTTCCGCGTTTATAAGTAACCGCACCGTACAAGCTGTACTGCCCCAACTGCGATTTATGCCTGAGCCCGGCTGCCCAACCCGCACTGCGGCGGCGTTGAACCTCCAATTCGCTGTCGTCAATATATTTATGAATCTGCTGCCGCCACAGCCACAGCCCCGCTATGGTCTTATGCCGCCCGTCCCGATAAATAACCCGGTCTGCATCGAAACGGCTGTTGATGCTTTTACCGCTGTAATCATAATTACGGTAAAAGCCCTCCGTGGCTTCGTGATAACGGTAATGGCTGTGATTAAATGAGAAGAGCCAATTTTTAACAGGCAGAGAATAATGCAGGCTGTATGAGCGGGAACGGCTGCCGGTATGATTGCCTTCACTGTCGGTCAATTTGCGCTTATGTCCGATTTCCCTGCGGTAGGAAATATGCAGAAAATCACCCAACCGCAAAGGATTGTCCAAAGAAAAACCGGTATAAAACTGATTTTTACCGGTTGCCTTACTGCCTGAGTCATCCAATCCCAATGTGACTAAAAAAGGTTTTGACTGCTGCCATGTAACGGCAATATCGCTGTAGCCCTGTTTTTCTGACGGCTCGATACGGATATTGCTCTCTACGGTAGATAAACGGTGCAGGTTTTCCAAACCTTGTTCCAAACGATGCAGGTTGAGAATATCTTCAGAACGAATCGGGAATATATTGCCTAAAATAGGGGTATGACCTGATAAAAACGTATTCGCTTGCTCTGCTTGGATATGTAAAGCCGACACCCGTCCCGGCACAACAGTAATAACCAGCTTGCCGCTGTTGAGATCTTGTGGCTCAATAATCACTTGGGATGTGATAAAGCCTTTTTCAATAACAATATTTTGAGCGTATGTTTGTAAAAGCCGAACCCCCTGACTGCCAAGACACTCGGTTCAAATCCGGATTTTTTAATCAGTTTGGGCAAAAGGGAAGAAAATTTCCCCGCTGCATCAGCAATATGAATCTCATTAACCACGACACAAGGAGTCTCGTTCAGTTTGTTCAGTTGAATCTCTATATCGGGATTCGCCCATTCCAGACGCACATCTTCATGACGACTCAGTCTTTCTTCCTCCATGCGCTGCCTCTGTTGCTGGCGGACGAATTCTCTTTCAGTTTCATCAGCCAGAAGGTGAGAGCTAGTCATACATAAGAACAAACCCGCACAAAGGCGAAATATCAAATGGCAGTTTTGATGAATTCTCATGGGGCAACTATGAATAATTTATTTGGCCAGTATTAAATTTATCATAAATTAATATAATATAACATATATTATTGTTTATTTATTTTTTATTAATATTTTGAGTTTGATTGCAATTATCAAATATATTAGATGAACTATTCTCACTAAGAAATGACAGGTCTGATGCCCAACTCTATTGCTAAATGTAGCTTTTTGAGAATTTAATGTGGATTTTTGTAATGAATGAAATATTTGAAATTTGTGTCTGTTTCAAACATCGCGAATGGCCGGGTAGGAAATTTAGGGTGGCTATTTAAAGTGGCATAGACAAAAAGCCTTATGAATCGGGAGTTTTAAGGTTTTTCTATGCTGTAACCAGTATGCGCTCTTCTACCGGCTCTCCTTGTTTGTCGGTTTTGATGTTTACCCAAAATACGCCCGATGGCAAACATTCAAAGCGTGGTTTTAAACCTGCCAGCGATTCAATATCGATAGTTAAATCGGCGGCGTTGATGGTTGCCGCTGTTTCTTTTACAATCTGTGTATTCATTCTGAATCTTCTCTCATAGTGGTGCAAAGTAACAGGCTTTCAGACGGCTTTTCAGGCCGTCTGTTTTTTTGCCTGCTGCACGGGTTAGCCAGTTCAATCAGACATTTTTCAGACTGTTGATGATAGCCGCCGCCGGTCGTTTCAGGGTGACTAGTTCGTCCAGTAAGTCATGGCCTGCTGTCTGTAGGATAATACAGGCTGGACTTGATACCCTGTTTGATGGCGTGTACCGCTAAGTCATGTGCGGCGTGTTGCCCTGTACTTATCGGGCTGTCATGGTCTGCCACAAATAGCGGCCACTCGCTGCAAGGCCATCTAAAAATCGCAATTCAAGTAGTGCATAATCAAACTAAAACCGTCCCCTGCGCCGTATTGGTTGCAAAAGAATGTGCCTTGTCCGTCTAGGTCGTCATATCTGAAACGGTCTTTGCCGTGGGATTCCGATTGCAGTGACGGCTTTAGCCAAGTAAATCAAACCGCCGATTTGGCGGCTTCATAATGGCCGCGTAAAAAGGCGCTGTACCATTGCATAAAGGCTTTGCGCTCGTCTAGGTAATCGGCTGCATTTACCCTGTTCACTTTCAAATGCGCTAATTGCGCTTCAATGGCGTGTGTATTAAAACTTTGTTCGTGTAGCGTGCTGCTTGCTAAGGCTCTGAATCCGTGTGGGGTGGCAATGTCTTTATAGCCCATGTTGTTGATAATCTTGCCTGCCGTGTTTTCGCTTGCATAGTTATCAGGATTTACACGGCTGGGAAACATAAAGCGGCTATGGCCTCAGCTCTGTCGGTAACTCTAACGTCCAATCTGATAGCGGTATCACGTGCAAGCGGGGGGGTCATGCGCTCTGGGGGTATTTGCCATATAGCCGATTGAAAATCTATCTCTTGCCATTGTCCACCACATATCTCGTTGTTACGGGCAAAGCAAAGCATAATCAGCATAACCAAGATACGGTTTTGCTGGTGTATGTCTGCCCGTATCAGACGGCGGTAAAACTCGGTCGGCTCTTCTTTTGGCAAGGCGTGGCGGTGGATAGCGGCTTTTTTCGGGATATATAGCCGGTAAATGCGCTCACGGGATTGCCGTCTGCCAGCTTTAGGCGCGTTGTATAATCAAAAACCTTTGATACCCATTGCCGTATTTTTTCGGCGGTGCTGTTGATGTCGCGCTTTAAAATCTTGTCCAACATGGCGCGGATATGCAAGGGCTTGATGTCTTTTATCGGCATTGCGCCTATGGTGGGGAAAACTTCCAATCCAAGATAGCGCAATATCCGCTTAGCGTTATCAGGCTCATAAATGTGCAAATAGGTGTTGTGCCAGTCTCGGGCGATATGTTCAACAGTATTCAGGGTGGCTGCCTTTCGCGCCTGCTTTTCCTGCTGCTTGGCGGCGGCGGGGTCTTGCTTGGCTGCAATCATGGCCGTACTTCATCGGCGGCAGCGCGTGCTTCTACCAATGCAATAGCAGGGTATTTGCCGATAGATAACAACTTCTCTTTACTGTCAAAGCAGTATTTCAGCCGCCATAATTTACCTCCTGCGGGTGTGATTAACAGAAACAAGCCCTTGCCGTCTGCTAGTTTATAGGGCTTGTCTTTTGGTTTTGCATTCTTTATTTGTCGGTCGTTGAAAGGCATTTGGGGGTATTTTTTCTAAGGGTATTTTTCACTACCCCCAAAAGTTTGTTGATTCAATCAGACGTTATCAGACTATAACAGACAAGAAAAGGGGCTGAGTGATAGAGCAATCAGTCTGAAGGCCAATTACAGTAAGGGATTTGTAGATTTTTTAGACGGTAACAGACGTAAAAAAGCTGCTTAAAAAAGCAGCTTTTTTTGAGTATGGTGCGGACGGAGAGACTCGAACTCTCACACCTCACGGCGCCAGAACCTAAATCTGGTGCGTCTGCCAATTCCGCCACGTCCGCCAATTGAGAAGCGGATTATACACATAATTAAAAATCATGCAAAGCCTATTGAACTTTAAAAAAAGGTATAATCAACATCATATTCGAATAAGTAATCCATTTGACGGCCGCTTGAAAAGTTTGATTCGCCTTTTCAGACGGTCTTGCTACTGCATCCTGAGGAATGGCACATGCCAAGATTATTAATTAAAGATTTCCTGCAAACGCAGGGTTTGAAGCTCTCTGTTGATAGTATGTATGCCGCTTATGCGGCGGCACAGGCAGTGGCCAATATGGGCAATGCCGCGATTGACCGTTCGGTATTGTGGCCGGAAAAAGCCGGTTTTAAGTTGACCGAACACATCCAGCCGAATGCGGACAATGATGCTTTATTAAAGCAGATTTTTATGGCGTTGGATTTGGTTTACAGCCGCCAAGCCGACATCAAAAGCGCGGCGGTTTACGCGCATATGCCATCTGAAACACTGACACCGAAACTGGTTTTACTCACCTGGCAAGGCGTCTTTCTAGAACCTCATTTGGACGTGAACGAAGACAACAGCCGGATTTATCTGGCCAGCCGCACGGCACAAAGCGGCTGGGTGAATATCGCCAGCAACATGGCCGACTGGCTTGCATTGGGCGAGATTTCAGGCGAACGCAATGCAGCAAGCCAAGCTCAGGTTTCAGTGCCGGTTTGTACAGGTAGTGGCGCAGTTTTGGGTGTGGTACATATTGAATTTAACGACAAAAACCAACTCAATGATGCCGCGTTAACCGAATGGACAGCTTTGTCACTGGTTTTAAGCGAGCCGATGAAAGCGCTTCTGAACGTAGTAGAAGACGAGGAAGTGCAACATGGCTAAAGCAGTGAAATTTGTGGCCTCATGCAGGCTGCCGACTGAATTCGGCGTCTTTACCATGCATGGTTTTGAAGAAGAAAGCGGTCAAGAACATGTGGCGTTGGTGATGGGTGGTGTTTCAGACGGCCTGCCGGTTTTGTCGCGTATTCATTCGGAATGTTTAACCGGTGATGCCCTATTCTCGCAAAAATGCGATTGCGGCCCGCAATTGGAGGCAGCCATGCAGGCAGTACAGAAAGAAGGTCGGGGCGTGATTGTTTACTTGCGTCAGGAAGGCCGCGGAATTGGTTTGATTAACAAAATCCGTGCCTATCAATTGCAAGACCAAGGCCGTGATACGGTAGAAGCCAATGTCGAACTCGGCCTGCCGGTGGATGCACGTGATTTCACTTTGGCCAAAAGCATTTACGATTATTTGAGGGTTCATGAAGTGAAACTTTTGACCAACAATCCGGAAAAAATCAAAACGTTGCAAAAAGCCGGCATCAATGTGGTAGCGCGTATTCCGTTACAGGTTGGTGAAAATATTGAAAACGAACGTTATCTGCACACAAAAGCCGATAAATTAGGCCATTTCCTTTATGAAAAACCTTAATCTTCTACAGGCCGTCTGAAAATTTTCATTTTAAGTTTCAACAAGCGGGAAAACAAGCCGAACAAACTGCTTGTAGGTAGGGTTGGTTTTGGGTCTGATTTGGCTTCTCGGGTGATTAGCTCAGTTGGTAGGGCTTCTGCCTTACAAGCAGAATGTCGGCGGTTCGACTCCGTCATCCCCCACCAATTTTCTTGCAATTGCGATGCGCAATTGCTTGCGTGGGGCAGGCTCTGTTGGTTAGAGTACCGGCCTGTCACACCGGGGGAGCGGGTTCGAGCCCCGTCCGCCGCGCCAAGATTGAAAAGCACTGATTCATTTCAGTGTTTTTTTCATCTCTATTGTCGGCCGAATTAATCGGATAGAAATTTTTTCAGCTTTATATCCGACTGTTTCAGTCAGATATTGCTATAATCTTTACTCTGTTCAAAACAACAATATCAAAGGTAGAAAATGAACACCCCTTTCATTCTTGCAGACACACGGCCTTACCATGAAACACCTGTTAAAAACAATCTCTTGCTGCATGCTTCCAACCTGACGCACAACACTTCCGCCGCGCAGCGCAAATTATCCGCCGAATCGCTTCAAACCGAAATCCACAGTATGTTTCAGCAGAATTATTATCTAGGTTTGTCCGTAGCCATGAGCATGGTGGCCGATGCCGAAAGCTATACAGTCCTGCTGGAAAATCTGACCACGGTTTTGAATGCCGAAAAAGATGAAGAAAGCCAATGGTTTGCCATGCCTTTGGTACTCGTGGCCGGTTGCAATCAAGCGCAAACGCTGCTTTTGAACGTGCCGACTGCCGCGCTGTTTGCCGTGTTGGAAAACCACCCGCATTTACGTGCATTAAATCAGGCAACATGGCTGCCGTCACTAGTGCCGTCGACCACATTAAGCGAAATCAATGCGGGACAATGGTTTGAAGCCAAACAAAATGCCGAAGCCGCCGCGCGGTTTGCCACACAATTCACTTCGTCTGAATGGCAGATTCCGAGCGGTCAATCGGTACATGTGGTGTTTGCTTTGGGCTACGGCGACAAAAAGCTGCAAGAATCGCTCAACCAAAACTTATTAAAAGCAGGCTTGCCTCTGATGCAGGTTTGGCAGTAAGCCTTGGCACGGCCGGAGCTGGCCTTATTTGTCAATCCCCTATCGCCCGATGCACCTTTATCCGCTTTGACCACAGGCAGCCATATGCGCCAACGCATGGCGATGGATGTGTTTGCCACCAACGCCATCCGTGCTATCCGCATGCAGAGCCCGCACGTGGGTGTCGTGGCCGCAGCCAAAGCAGGCGGACAAATTCAATTCGGTTTCAACGCCACCGACAGTACGTTCGAAATCGCGCCGCAAGTTTATACTTGGACGCTGTCACCAACCGACAATATTGCCGTTATCCAACAAAATTTCTTGGATTTGATGGCTGAATGTCGTGTGGAACATGTTTACCTGCTGCATAATGTTGTGTCGGAAAACAGAGAATTGCCAACCTACGCCCAAGCCTTGAAATTGGACGGCCACAACCCGTTTTTTACGGAACAGCCATGAAGACATACCGTATTTTATTTGTTTGCCTCGGTAATACCTGCCGCTCACCGATAGGCGGATTCGTGTAAAGCGGTTACGACCATGTGCCCGATCCGTGGTACACCGGCGATTCCGTCGAAACCTTCCGCTTGGCGGATGCCGGCAGCATGACTTTATTGAAGAAATTGGATTTGATGATTTGGAATGATTGCTTAAAAATAAACAACAGGCCGTCTGAACTTATTCCTTAACCAAATTCAAGCACACTTTCTTCAAAATTTTATCCGCTTCTTTTTGCGTGCGCGTGAACGAATATTTGACTGAAGCGGCCAAAAACAGGCGGCTGACGAATTGCGGCAGCCTCATCTGAATTACTTGGACAGATGCTTTATAACTCATCAAATGATGGCATATCTCGACAAAATCGGATAACCCACCTTCTCCGCCATCAGTTGCAGCATGGTTTTGACACTGTCAGTTTCCATCGCGATATTGGGCACGAGATTATGTCACGCCATTTTCTGCCCCACCGGCAAGCGGAAGGCATGATTCACGGCAAAGCGGCCAAGTGTCCGGCATTGACGGAGATATCGGCTTTGAGCAGGTTATCGTGTTTTGCGCCATGAGATACAGACGCTCTTATCATACAGCAATTGCATTTCGACATCGGCCGAATAAGCCGGATTGTATAGCAGAGCCATGTCAATTTACCCTGCTGCAAACAGTCTTACAGATGCGTGCTCAAACCTTCAGTAATGCATAATCGGGTATCGGGCAGATGTTGGCAGAATCATGCGCGGCGAAGTGATGGTTCCGGCGCGTATTTGAGACGGCAAATAATTTTGTCTTCCAGCCGTCTGAACAACCGGTCTTTTTCCAGACGGCCTTTATCAAATATTTAAAAACAAACAGTCATCCGACATGCTTGAGATTGATGATTTTATTTTTTTCAGACGGCATAAATATAAAGGCTGTCTGAAAAAATAACTTGAATAAAAACCTTATTTCATTCAAATAAAAAGGAAAAGCTTCATGAACATCAACGGTCTGACCTAAGGCATCTCTCGCATCGGCTACCCTACTCACACCTTCAAATTACCGATAATTACAACCCTTATTTTGAAGCGGCCGCCATCAACGCGCTGGTGGTGCCGTTTGCTTCGCAAACACCGGTTTGTCCTGATTTTTTGAAAAACGTGTTCACCTGCGGCAACATCATCGGCGCACTGGCGGCATGCCGCACAAAGTGACCACCACCGGCTTGGTTAACTGCCTGACGCCGGCTGCGCAAACCGCCGGCCCGTACAATACTGTGCGCCGCGGTGCCGACGGCAAACCCGAAGGCGATATGTTTGGCGGCGAAAGTTTTGTGCGCGGAGTGCGATGTAAAGGTTTTGCGCCGGAAGGCAAAGCAGCTTTGGCGGCGGGCAATGGCGGCGTAGGAGTGCAATTGCGGCTTCATCGGTCGCAGCCGGCGTGGCGCGTTGACAGGCTGCTTGAAACAACACTATACCGATTTAATTGCCGAAACCAGCAGCAATGGCCCGCAAGGTTTCGATTTGATGGTCAACGCCATGCCGATGGGCATGTATGACGGTGTCCGATGCCGGTGGACGTCGGCCGCATGTCACCTGAAGCCTTTGTCGGCGATGTGGTGCTTCAAAGCGGAATGATTGCATTTTTGGCGGCGGCCAAAGCCAAAGACTGTATGATTCAGGTCGGCACCGATATGCTGTTTGAACAGATTCCTGTTTACTTGGAATACTTCGGCCTGCCGACCACCTGTGCGAAGTGGCACTGATTCAGTATTGATGATTTCAGACAGCCTGTGTTTGAGGTGAGTTTCAAAGTTGTCTGAAAATATTGTTTTTAAGTTGGGAACGGTGTTTTCGGAGAACAGTAGATTCTGCGTGATCCTTCCCGGCTCTTTTTCGCAGACGGGAAGGAAACAGATTATAACGGTTTTTCCAAAACAGCCGCAGTTGATAATGGGCGGCAAGCTGCCCCTGCCTTTTTCCTTGAGCGGAAAGGTCAGGATGTGGTGAATGCCGACGGCAACAGATATTATGTTCCCACGCTGGAAAATGTTCTCATCTGCCAATTTTTTCAGACAGCCATTATTCAGCTGCGGTAAGGCCGTCTGAAAACATGTCCAACAAGTTTGATAAGAAAAATACGGTTGATAAGGCGCAACCAAATGCCGCAAAATCATGAAATCAACGGCCGCAAGCTGCTCGACAGCCGCGGCGTGGGTACCTATCAGAAATTGGTGATTTTTCTCTGCTTCCTGATTGTGGTGATGGACGGCTTCGATGTAGTGATTATGGGCTTTGTGGGCTCCAGCCTGAAAGAAGTTTGGAATCCGTCAGCGACTTGTCGCCGGTATTGGGAGCCGCCCTTTTCGGCCTGCCTGACTGTCGGCTCTTTGGGTGACTGTTTCGACTGCCGCAAAATTTTGCCACAGGCGGCATCATGCCGATAGCGGCAACCTTGGTGAAGGAATATCTGCCCGAACACCGCAGCCTGCTGTTGGTGACCATCGTGTTTACCGGCTTTACTGCAGGAGCGGCGGGCGTCGGCATTCATGGACAGCCTGGGTGCGGAATATCTGTTGCTGTGTATTACATCGTTCTACATAGGCGCAGCGTTTAACAGCGGCGGCACCGGTATGAATGCCCTGTCAAGCAACTTTTTCCTATTAAGCTTCCGCACCTCCGGCAACAGCCGGATGCAGGGTATCGGCCGCATCAGTGCCATTATTTCTACTTTTGCCGGTACCCGGATGTTGAACGCGGGCTGGAATTTCCCTACCATGGCCTTGACCGTACCGGCTTTATTGATTTCCGTATCATTGGCCATCAAATATTTCCTCTACCGCAACCAACCTAAATGCAGAAGTTTGAATGCATTGGAATAAGCCGCTAAAATAGACCGGCTGAAATATGGTTTTCAGACAGCCTTACGTTATGCATTTTTGTCATAACCCTTAGAAAGGTTGTACATTTTAACTTAGCCGTTTTATCTACAAAATAATACAATTACAAAATATATCTGTACATCATTGGGTTTCTGATGATTGCCAGATCACTCAATAATATTTGGAGAAACTTATGGAAACCGCCAGCCGTACTATCAACGTGCAAAATTTCTTGAATGAAAATAAATTTTCCGGTTATCAATGGATGATTTTTATCATCTGCCTGCTGATTGCCTTCTTTGATGGCATGGATACGGCAGCCATCGGCTATGCCGCGCCAAGCCTGATCGGAGAATGGGGAATCGAAAAAAGCCGGTTGGCACCGGTTTTGAGCGCGGCTTTGTTCGGCTTGGCCATCGGTGCGGTGACATCGGGGCCATTGGCGGATAAATTCGGCCGAAAAATCGTACTTACTTCTTCTGTTTTAATCTTTGCAGGCTTTTGCGTGGCTTCGGCTTTTGCGCAGGATTTGACGCAAATGACCATTTTGCGCTTCATCACCGGCTTGGGCTTGGGAGCCGCCATGCCTAATGCAGTGGCAATGCTGTCCGAATACTGCCCCGATTACAAACGCGCTTTAATCCTGAACACCATGTATTGCGGTTTCCCGGTAGGTGCGGCGGCAGGTGGCTTCTTTGCTTCGTTTATCATTCCTGAATACGGCTGGCGCACGGCAATGCTCTGGTGCGGCCTGATTCCGCTGGTTTTGGGTGTATTGATGATTTTCATCATGCCGCGTTCGGCTTCGTTTTTGGTGTCTAAAAAGCAACCGGCTGAAAAAGTGCGTAAAATCTTGCAACGCATTAATCCGGAAGCTGCTTTGGGCAAGGCCGTGTTTGTGTTGTCTGAAAAGAATGCCGAACAAAAAACCGACAATCCGATAGCGATGGCATTAGGCAGCCACTTCCGCGCCGGTTCGATTTTGCTGTGGCTCTCTTATTTCAGTGGCCTGATTATCTTCTACGCCATGATCAACTGGATGCCGGTGTTGTTTAAAGAAGCGGATATGCCGCCCGAACTGGGACCGCGTGTTTCCGGCTTGTTCGCCTTGGGCGGTTTGGGCGCGATTGCCAGCGGTTACTTGATGGACCGCTTCAACGGCAACAAACTGATTGCTTTCCTGTCTTTCCTAACCGCTCTGTCTGTAGCCTGTATCGGCTGGTCGCTGGGTCAGGGCTTGGGTATGCTGATTGCGGTAGTATTGTTCGCCGGTGTGATGCAAAACACGGCGCAGGCCTCGCTACCTGCACTGGCTGCCGAATTCTATCCGACCGAATGCCGCGCCACCGGTGTGTCTTGGATGTTGGGTATCGGCCGCTTCGGTGCGATTGCCGGCACCTTCCTGACCGGTCAGTTGATTGCATGGAAACTGGATTTTGTCACCATCTTCGTGATTCTGGCCATTCCGTCGCTGGTGATGAGTGTATGTTTGCTGCTGAAACAAAAAATCTACGGCGGCAATTAAACCTATCTTTCAGACGGCCTTTATTCTTTAAGCCCGCCCGAACTGCCTCCTCCCTATTTTTCAGACGGCCTGTCCGCCCTATAAAGAAAACGACCAAGGCGCACCCACGAGCCTGATTATCGACTCTCTCCACTCGAAGCATGGTGCAACAAACAAATCGCCTCAAATGCCGGGCAGGCAGGCTGAAATCAGCGGCAATGCATTACGCGAAACCATCGAAAAAAGCCAATTACGCTTGACGGCGGCAGCAAAGTGACGATTGAAGACCCTTGCTGGCCGCCGTTGCCGGCTTTATTGGCGATTTTGCATTTGGAAGCTGTGCCTTTACATATGGATGATGGGAGTAGGCTGGTACCGGATCAGTTGGGCGATGGTTTTTCCATGATGATTCTGACGCCGCGTGCGCACAGCCTGACCAACGTTAATTACAGCTGCGCGCGTTGGCAGCAATAGCAGGCGTTTTTGAATCAACACGATGCCTTGTTAATTATCAATGACCATTGGGCGGCATTGAGCCAACAGCCTTTTTACGGTATGCTGTATTGGATCAGCAAAATCCTTCAGCATTTGACTTGGCTATGGCGAAGGCTTGATGGCGGAGCGATGAACGCGATTTCTGAAAACTGCCGTATCCGCCGCCAAACCTTGTTTGAATGGCTGAACCAAACACGGTATTTCCCTCTTGGGCAAAGACATCGAAGGTTTCCATACCTGGCCGCCTGTTGCGCATGAAGCGCAGGTGATTCAGTTTCTGATAGTGAGAAGCTGGGCGGTGCAAAGTTGCGCGACATTCCATTTTGCCAAACACGGTTCGATGCGTATTACGTTCAGCAATCCCGATCTGGCCGATTGCCCTCGTTTGGCTGATGATATTGCCGAAACGTTCAATACCGGCCGCAAAACCATTTATTAAGGCTGAACCTTTTACAAAACCCAAAGTTTGAGTGCGGTTCAAAGCGATAACCCCGCAGAACGCGCAAACATATCATTGAAGATGGCCGGCGTTCGGGACGTATGTCGCGCAGAAATCTGCCAAAGATGGGGATTTTATGAAATTTATCAGAGGGTAGAAAACAGCCGCGTTGCTGATCCGACAGATGCAGAAAAACAAGCCTGTAGCATCTCAAAAAGCGTATTCTCCTTCAAACCTTTATACGGCTTGGCCACATTAGCAAAATTCACAAGATGTCCGTTTCGGTATTGTCTTTAGTTGTCTTTCAAATACGGCAAATAACGTCGGCTTTTCCTGACAAGGCCGTCTGAAACCTTCTTGCCCGTTTCGTTTTCAGACGGCCTTTGGCTTTGTCGCAATGCTGTGCTTGAAAGCCTTGGAAAATAAAGCGATAATTCAAACCGTTTCCCTCATATTCACCATATCTTTAAAAGAAAGAAGGTACTGATGTCACAACTGGCAAATGCAATCCGCTTCCTTTCCGCAGACGCGGTACAAAAAGCCAATTCCGGCCACCCGGGTGCGCCGATGGGTATGGCTGAAATGGCCGAAGTATTGTGGACGCGATATCTCAACCACAATCCGGCCAATCCGAAATTCTACAACCGTGACCGTTTTGTTTTGTCTAACGGCCACGCGTCGATGATTTTATACAGCCTGTTGCACTTGACCGGTTACAACGTTTCAATTGAAGATTTGAAAAACTTCCGCCAGCTTCACAGCAAAACGCCGGGCCACCCCGAATACGGTTACACCGACGGCGTGGAAACCACCACCGGCCCGTTGGGGCAGGGTATTGCCAACGCAGTCGGTATGGCTCTGGCTGAAAAAATCTTGGCAGCCGAGTTTAACAAAGACGGTTTGGACATCGTTGATCACTACACTTATGTTTTCTTAGGCGACGGCTGCCTGATGGAAGGCGTGTCACACGAAGCCTGTTCTCTGGCTGGCACCTTGGGCTTGGGCAAGCTGATTGTTCTGTATGACGACAACAATATTTCCATCGACGGCAAAGTAGACGGCTGGTTCACCGAAGATATTCCGCAGCGCTTCGGAAGCTACGGCTGGCATGTTGTGCCGAATGTCAACGGACACGATACCGCTGCCATTCAGATGGCCATCGATGCTGCCCGTGCCGAAACCGGCAAACCTTCCATCATCTGCTGCAAAACCTTAATCGGTAAAGGTGCGGCGACCAAAGAAGGCAGTCACAAAACCCACGGCGCACCATTGGGCGCAGACGAAATCGAAGCCACACGCAAACATTTAGGCTGGCCGTATGCTGCGTTTGAAGTGCCGCAAGAAGTGTACGAAGGCTGGGATGCCAAAGAAAAAGGCGCGCAACTGGAAAACGAATGGAACAAACGCTTCGCCGAATATCAAAGCCGTTTCCCTGAAGAGGCAGCCGAATTCATACGCCGTATGGACAAAGAATTACCGAAAGACTTCGAGGCCTTTGTTCAGACGGCCTTGAAAGAAGTGTGTGACAAAGCCGAAACCATCGCCACCCGCAAAGCCAGCCAAAACAGCATTGAAATTTTGGCCAAAGTGTTGCCGGAATTTGTCGGCGGTTCGGCCGACCTGACGCCTTCCAACCTGACCGACTGGTCAGAAAGTAAAGCCGTGACCGCTGAAAACGGCGGCAATTATGTGCATTACGGCGTGCGCGAGTTCGGTATGGGCGCGATAATGAACGGCTTGGCCCTGCATGGCGGTGTGAGACCGTTTGGTGGGACTTTCTTAATGTTTAGCGAATACCAACGCAATGCCCTGCGCATGGCTGCTCTGATGAAAACCAACCCGATTTTCGTATTTACCCACGATTCCATCGGCTTGGGCGAAGACGGCCCGACCCATCAACCGGTCGAGCAAACCGCCACCTTGCGCCTGATTCCGAACATGGCCGTATGGCGTCCTTGCGACACGGCTGAATCTCTGGTGGCATGGGCGGAAGCGGTTAAAGCCGCCGACCACCCGAGCAGCCTGATTTTCAGCCGCCAAAATCTGAAATTCCTGCAGCGCAACAACAGGCAGCTGGATAACATCCAACGCGGCGGCTATGTCATCAGCGAAGCCCAAGGCGCAGCAGAAGCCGTGATTATCGCCACCGGTTCGGAAGTAGAATTGGCCTTGAATGCACAAGCCGTTTTGGCCGGAGAAGGCATCGCCGTGCGCGTGGTTTCCATGCCGTCAACTAATGTTTTCGACCGCCAAGATGCCGCTTACCAAGCCAGCGTGTTGCCACACAACCTGCCGCGTGTGGCCGTAGAAGCGGGTGTGACCGACGGTTGGTACAAATATGTCGGCTTAAACGGTAAAGTTGTCGGCATTGACCGCTTCGGCGAATCGGCTCCGGCTGAATTATTGTTTAAAGAATTCGGCTTAACTATCAAAAATGTAGCAGATACTGTGAAATCTGTTTTGTAATGGAAGATAGATTGAAGAAAAGCCGTCTGAAACATTTCAGACGGCCTTTTGTCTTGAAAACGAAGGTTAAAAGTCACAATCAAGCAGTATTCTCCGCCATCTTTGGTGTATAGCCTGCTAACTTAAAAATGAGTACAAATTTTTCTCATGCCGTCTGAAACCTGAAATCCGTCACTCCCGAACAGGCGGGAATCCGGAACGTGGGTTTTCAGTAATTTTTTACAGGTTCCCGTCCAGACGGAACCGGATTCCCGCCTGTGCGGGAATGACGGCATTTGGATATTTCTGTGCCCGTTATTTAGTGAAACAGCTATAGGTTACATAAGGCGGTAATTAATATCGATGTCGTGTGTGCAAGGCAACGCCGTCGGCTTCGTAAACCACCACACCACCGATGGCTGCGCGCGCATCCGTCAAATTACGGGTGGCTTCGGTTTGGCCTTAAATTATCACGTGTTTGCCGATTTTTTTCAAAATTAATGCGCACATGTCGGTCGTTGAACAATAATTTCGCGCCGGTATATACCAAGCCTTCTTTATGCACGCGTTGGCGGCACCGTTTTTTTTCCAAACCTTGCACAAGGGTGTTGTCTGTACCAGGATTGTTCCTGATGCTTAACCAAAATGATACGCGGCCGCATTTCTGCCGACGGCAAAATGCCGGAAGGCATACGATGGTCTTTTAAATTGGCCTATAAGAAACATTGCCGTGTCCATCATGGTGCCGATGAGTTTGCCTGCTGGAAGCAGCATATCAACGGTATTGAATCTTTCCGGAATTATGCCAAAGGACGGCTGTATAAACTTTATGGTATTCCGAAAGATATGTTCATCTGTATTTAAAAGAGACGGAATTTAGGTTTAACCGCCGTCATGAAAATTTAGGTAAAATATTAGAGTATGTTTTCATTTTATTGTAGGGCATCTTTTCGGCATAAAAACCCGTCTGCTGCATTGGACATGCGCGCAAGATATCCGACTTTATTGCGCCGGTTGGTTTGACTGGCGCGCAGCGTGTAAAACCGTCCTCTCTGAATATCGCCTACTGCTATTGGGAATAAGAACATCAAACAATATATGGGTTGTTATAAGAAAAATATAAACATAAAATCGGGTTATTTCAAAGTATCTTTATTAAGGCGTGTCCTCATTTTGTCTGAGTAGCAGATTTCCGAGCAGAAAATCGCGCATAGTACTGGTGACTTCGACAAAAACAAACACCGGGGTAAAATTGACATCACCATCCCGGTAAAAACTCTGCAAACCGACTCTCAACATTTTGCCGGCCACTTGAAATCGTCTGATTTGTTCCGTACTGAGAAATTCCCGGAAATGCACTTTGTTTCGACTAAATCCAACTACGTCGGCAAAACTGACTTATGCTGACGGTAACCTGACTCTGTTGCCCCTGTAAAACTGAAAACCGAGAAATTCAACTGCTGCAACAGTCTGATGGCGAAAGCCGAAGTATGCAGTAGCGATTTCCCTACTGCCATCAACTGCGCCAAATGGACATGAACGATTTTGCTGACAGCGGCATAACCAAAAAAATGAAATTAGATATCCGAATTGAAGCCGTGAAACAATAATCCGGTTCAATAACAGATGAAGCCGTCTGAAAGAAATATGCGCTTTCAGACGGTCTTTTACGTTTTCTTTTACGTTTTTCACACATAAAAAGACGATAATAACCTATTCGGCATTTATCCTAACTACATTCCTAATCAATAGGAAACGCACATGAATAATTTAACTAAAGCTACCCTAGGCGCACTGTTGCTGTGCACCGCTTTTGCTGCCCAAGCCGAAACCCGCGCTGTGATTGAGACCAATCTGGGCAAAATCGAATTGTCGCTTGATGAAGCCAAAGCACCGAAAACCGTAGCCAACTTCGTCAACTATGCCGAAAAAGGCTTTTACAACAACACGATTTTTCACCGGGTGATTGATAATTTTATGATTCAAGGTGGTGGTTTCACCGAAAACATGGTGCAAAAAGACACCGATAAAGCGATTGCCAACGAAGCTGATAACGGCTTGAAAAATACCGTCGGCACCATCGCCATGGCACGCACCGCCAATCCGAATTCAGCCACCAGCCAATTTTTTATCAACACCGCCGATAATGATTTCTTAAACTTCAAAAGCCCGACACCGCAAGGTTACGGCTATGCGGTTTTCGGTAAAGTCACTGCCGGCATGGACGTGGTGAACAAAATCAGCAAAGTGCAAACCGCCACCCGCGGTTTCCATCAAAATGTGCCGGTGAAACCGGTAGTAATTCAAAAAGTGAGCGTTATCAAGTAAAGTAATAAAAAAGGTAAAGTAATAAAAAAGGCTGTCTGAATTTCAGACGGCCTTTTTCGTGAACAGCAATTAATTTGGCAACAAATAAACACTGACATAATCGCCTTCGCTAACCGTTTTTCCGGCGGGTACTTCACACAACGCATCGGCGGCTGTGCAAGTTCTCAACATCGCGCTGCTTTGGTTCGGGAGTAATTTCACCACCGTTTCGCCTACTTCAACATTTTCTAATACCACACGTAAAAATTCGCGGCGTTTGATGGCTTTTTTGGTTTGGAACGCTGCTTTGGCCGTCACTTTAGGCAATTGCCAATGCCGCGCCTGTTTGCCTGCTAGTTTGTTCAACACCGGCAGCAACAGCATATTCGATGTGGCAAATGCCGCTACGGGATTACCCGGCAAAATGAAAACTTTGCATGCGCCGATATGCCCCCATGCAAACGGTTTGCCCGGTTTAATGGCTAAGGTGTGCATGGCCAGCGAGCCGATGTGCTCAATCGCTTGTTTCAGATAATCTGCCTCACCCACCGACGCCCCGCCACTGGTGATGACCACATCGGATTGCCCAGCTGCGGCAGCCAAGGCAGCTTCAGTTTGCGTCAAGTCATCAGGCAAAATACCGCCGTCGCTCACTTGCAAACCCAATTCTTGCAGCCAAGCCAGCAGTTGATAGCGGTTGGCATCGTAGATTTGGCCGTCTGAAAGCGTGTGGCCGGGCTCAACCAACTCATTACCGGTAGAGAACACCTGCACTTTCAAAGGTTCGTAAACCGTCAGCTCCGCATAGCCTTGCGAAGCGGCCAAGCCCAACGCTGCCATGTTTAATTTGGTGCCTTGTGCCAGTAATTCCTGACCAACTTCGATTTCTTCGGCTTTCAGGCGCATGTTTTGGCCGGCTTGAATTTCAGCGTTCACCAACAAACGATTGCCATCGGTTTCGGTTTGCTCCTGCATCACCACGGCGGTGGTGTTGGGCGGCAACGGCGCGCCGGTAAAAATGCGTACTGCTTCGCCTTCGGCTAAAGGATTTTGTGCCGTTTCCCCGGCCTGAATGCGGCCGGTAATGCGAAATTCGCGCAAACTGCCTTCAGAATCGCACACGGCGTAACCATCCATCGCACTGTTGTCGAACATCGGACTGGGATATTTCGCACTCAGCCTTTGCGCCAAAATCCGGTTGGCCGCCTCAGCCAAAGGCAGCCTCACCGTTTTCAGACGGCATTCGTGCTGTTCCAACAAAGCCGCTCGGGCTGTTTCAAAATCGATCATCATGCTTCTTTCAAATCTTCAGGCGTGTTGTAATTCACAAAATATTTATCCGAATCGAAATTAACCGCTCTGGCACGCTGCTGCTGGAGCCAGCCGCGTATCGTACGCATGCCGGCATAAAGATACGGCACAGTGCTTTGCAGAATCTGCGGCCGGATAAACATAATACTGTATTGCGGACGCTCGGGGGTTTCGACATAAAACGCATTACATAAAGGCGTGCGCTTGGCGACCGATAAAAAGTGTTCCACCAAATCATGCGGCAGCTTCGGCATATCACAAGATACAATCAAAAGCCAATCGGCCTTAGCCAGCTGCAAATCATTGGCCGCCGTACACAAAGCCGCTAAAGGGCCTAAGTGATGCCATTGGCGCGCATCGGCAAAAACATGCGGGCTGCGGCAGGCGTATTCTTCCAAATTACGGTTGGCGCTGATGGCAATGTGTGCGACCTGCGGCTTAATCCGCCCGATGACATGATCAATCAAAGGTTTACCCTGCCATCCGACCAAGCCTTTATCTATACCTCCCATACGGCTGCCCTGTCCGCCTGCAAGGATAAGTGCGTAAGTTTTCATGGTGTGTCCCATTGCTGTGCGGCCGCTTGGTCGCTCTGTTTGGCTTCTACCCAGCGTTCGAGGCCGTCTGAAAACGTTTCTTTTTTCCAAAAAGGTGCTTCGGTTTTCAAATAATCCATAATGAATCCGGCAGCGGCAAAGGCGGCTTTGCGGTGTTCCGAAGCGGCCAAAACCAAAACGATTTGTTCATCGGCACGCAATTCGCCCACGCGGTGGATAATGGTGCAGGCAGTCAGCGGCCAACGTTCGGATGCCGTTTGGACAATGCGCTTGATTTCGTTTTCCGTGACTTCTGGGAAATGCTCGAGAAACAGGTTGGCCAAAGGTGTGGCGGTATCACGGTCGCGCACCAAGCCGACAAAACCAACCACCGAGCCGGTATTGCTGCCACGGGTAAGCAACAAACCGTATTCCTGCTGCAACTGAAAATCCTGCGTTTGGATTCGGATATCGACCTGCATATCAACCCCCTGTCACCGGTGGTAACAAGCCGACTTCGGCACCATCAGGAATATTGGTTTCCCAGGTGCTGATTTTTTTATCCACCACCAAACGGAAAATATTGCCGAGGGCCAATGCTTCTGCCCAGTCGCCACCACGCGCGTGCAGCAAGGCCAGCAAATCATGGCCGTTACCGCCCTGCCATTCGATTTGTTCTTGGACGGTTTGTAATTTTTGTTTTAAAACACCGAAATATAAAATGGTAATCATGCGAAATTTTCTAGAGTGGTTTCGCAGGCCGTCTGAAAAGCTGATATCTTAAAGCCTGCAAAATGTTCATATGAATTGAATTTTATCATGACTGAATTTTACACGAATCCGCATTAAATTCTAGCCGATAAATACATTTCTTTGCATTATTGTGATTTAGACCAAACAATGCTATTTTACGACATCATTTTATTGCCCTTATCATGAACAGATTAACCCAATTTTCAGACGGCCCCAGCCTTTCTGCACGGCTCAAATTCCTGACCGTATTGTGGGTCAGTTCCGCTTTGTTTTCGGTCGTTCTCACCTTAATTCTGTCGTGGCGGCTGGAAAATGCCGGCACAGCCATCAATTATGCCGGTAGCTTGCGCATGCAGACTTACCGCCTGACGTATCTGGTGCATGAAAAAGAGCCTGTCGAACATGTGCGCCAACAGATTCAAGCTTTTGAAGAAACCTTACTGAAGGTCAGCCAAAACGATGTGATTAAACCGCTGCTGCCTTCGATTTCTGCCAATCCGATGAATTTCACCAAAGTTCAATCGAGCCTGATGAATGATTGGAAACAAAAAATCCGCCCGTCGTTAGAAGCGTACCAACTGCCTGATAATAAAGATTTATACCGCTTTTCCGGTAATTTGAATTTGCTTGTCCAGGCCTTGGAAAATGCCAACGAAGAAAACACGCAATGGCTGCGCCGCTTTCAGATGGCCTTAATTTTGATGATTTTTGTAGCCGCCGGTTTTATGATTAGTTTGCACTATGCATGGATTATCCGTCCGCTGGAAGCCTTGAGTGCCGGTGTAAGAGCCATCGGGCGCGGCGAATTCGGCACGGAAATCAATACCGACTATATCCGCGAGTTCTCCCAAGTCAATAAAGGCTTTAATCAGATGAGCACCAGCTTGAAAACCCTTTATACCGATTTGGAAGGCCAAGTTGCCCGCCAAACAGAAGACCTCGAACGGCAAAACCGCGATCTGGCGCTGCTCTACCAAACCACCCGGGATTTACACCAAATCCACCAACCCAAAACCGCCGCGACTAAATTTTTAGGCTGTACCCTGCCTGCCGTTGCCGCCATTGCGGGCAGCGTACATCTGTTTGATGCCGAACACAAACGCTCCGATTTGGTGGCGAGCCTGGGATTGCCGGAAGATTCACAAGCCGAACCTTATGCCGATTTGGACAGCGGTTTTTCCGATTCAATCGAAAACCCGCCACTGCTTGATCCCAACAGCAAGCACAAAGGCCGCCTGGTTGCCTTGGATCATCCGCGTTTCGAGCAGATGGCCGTGTTCCCGATTACTTATAAAGAAAAAGAACTTGGCCTATTTACGCTGTATTTTTCAGACAGCCATACCTTAAACCAAAGCGACCACGAATTACTGCAAACCTTAAGCAGCCAATTAGGCGTGTCGATTGCCAATAGCCGCTTTGAGCAGGAGCGCCGTTTGTTGGCTGTTTTGCAGGAACGTAACCTAATCGCCCAAGGTTTGCACGACAGCATTGCGCAAACGCTGACCTTTTTAAATTTACAGCTGCAAATGCTCGAAAGCGCGTACAATGCCGATCAGAAAGAACAAGTCGAAGAAAACATCCGTTTCATCAAAGACGGCGTGCAGGAATGTTATGACGATGTACGTGAGCTGCTGCTCAATTTCCGTACCAAAATCAGCAATAAAGACTTCCCTGAAGCAGTATCGGCGCTCTTAGCCCGATTTGAGCAGCAAACGCAGATTGAAGTGAACACCACATGGATTGAAGAAGGCGGCTGGCTCAACCATGACGAGCAGCTGCAAATCATCTTTATTTTGCAGGAAAGCTTATCGAATATCCGAAAACACGCACAGGCGGATAAAGTGGAAGTGAGCCTGATTAACCGTCAAGATTTTACCTTGAAAATAAGCGACGACGGCATCGGCTTCGACACCCGCACCATCGACAGTCTGTCGGAGGAGCACGTCGGGCTGGGTATTATGCAGGAACGCGCCCACCGCATCGACGCCGTGTTGGATGTCGTCTCCCGGCCGAATAAAGGAACCACTGTAACCTTAGTGTTACCGCAACATAAGAGAACTGCCTCATGAGTATTCAAATCATCTTGATTGACGACCACACCCTGTTCCGTAGCGGCATCAAAGCCCTGCTTTCCCGCCAAAGTGATTTCGAAGTCATCGGCGAGGCTTCAGACGGCCTCTCCGGGGTAAAATTATTCGAACAGCAAAAGCCGGATATTGTCTTATTAGACTTGGATATGCCGGTCATGAACGGCCGCGAAGCCTTGGCACAGATTTTGAGTGCTAATCCCAACCAAACCGTGATTATGCTTACCGTTTCCGAAGACAGCGACGATTTAACCGAATGCATGCGCATTGGCGCACGCGGTTTCCTATTGAAAAACATCAACGCCGATTTCCTGCTCGACAGCATCCGCAAAGCAGTCGACGGTGATAATGTGTTCTCACCGGAAATGACCTCGCGCTTGGTACAATCGTTGATTTCGCCTGCTGCGCCACGTGCCGATGTAGCCTTATCCGCGCTCACGCCGCGCGAATTGGAAATTTTGGGCTATCTGGCGGCTGGACACAGCAACAAAGTCATCGCCCGCCATTTAGATTTGGCTGAATCGACCATTAAAGTGCATGTGCAGAATATCTTGCGCAAACTCAACTTAAGCAGCCGCGTACAGGCAGCGGTTTATGCGGTACAGCACAAAGTGCCGCAACCTGAAGGCATTTAAGCAGAAGACCATCGGCAAATGGTATTTGGCAAGCCCGAATCAGGAATGGGCGATTGGGCAATAGTATTTAGGGGCTAATCTACCTCAACCCCTAGAAATATTGCCCAAGACATAAAGGTTTATGCTGATAAAAGTTATGACAGCAAAGCCGACTGAGTGCTTCTTCACAGCAAAAGGCCTTCAGACGGCATGATGCGTAAAGCACACAGAGACCGTCCGTTAACCGAAGAAGATAAAGGCAGGAATAAACAACTGTCGAAAACGCGTTATGTGGTGGAACAGTGTTTCGGGACGCTGCGCCGTACATTCCGATACAACCGTGCTTCTTATTTCGGATTGCTGAAAGTCGCAGCACAAAGTCATTTGAAAATGATTTGTGTCAACTTACTAAAGGCTGCCAACAGGCTTCATGTGCCTGTTATGGCTTGAAAGGGTAAAATACGTTCTAAAAATGGGGAATACGGGGGCGATAGGTCGTTGGATTTGATTAGGATTTTGCAAAGGTATCAGGCCGTCTGAATTTTCAGACGGCCTTGCTATTAGGGCTAGACAGCGGTTAAATCGCTGCTTAATGCCTGTTATTTTTTCTTCTGTGCCGGCAGGTCGGTACAGATACCCAATGCTACTTCGGCAGCCATACCGATGGATTCGCCCAAGGTTGGATGCGGATGGATGGTTTTACCGATATCTTCGGCATCGCAGCCCATCTCAATGGCCAAACAGATTTCACCGATCATATCGCCTCCATTCGGACCGACAATACCGCCACCGATAATCAAGCCGGTTTCGGCGTCAAAAATCAGTTTGGTAAAACCGTTATCGCAGCCATTGGCAATCGCACGACCGGAAGCTGCCCAAGGGAAGTTGGCCTTGATGATTTTACGGCCTTCTGCTTTGGCAGACAATTCGGTTACACCGACCCAAGCCACTTCGGGCGCGGTATAGGCTACGCCCGGAATCACGCGTGCGTCGAAGAATGCTTTGTGACCTGCACAGTTTTCTGCGGCAACGTGGCCTTCGTGTACGGCTTTGTGTGCCAACATAGGTTGGCCAACAATATCACCGATGGCGTAGATGTGCGGCACATTGGTGCGCATTTGTTTGTCGACTTCGATAAAGCCGCGATCGCTTACAGCCACACCGGCTTTTTCCGCACCAATCAGCTTACCGTTAGGCGCACGGCCTGCGGCCACCAGTACGGCATCATAGCGTTGCGGCTCTTTAGGCGCATTTGTACCTTCGAAAGTCACATACACACCGTCTTCCTTAGGCTCGACGGCTACAGTTTTGGTGTTGATCATTATGTTGTCGAAACGGTATTCGTTGGCTTTTTGCCATACTTTCACCAAATCGCGGTCGGCGCCTTGCATCAGGCCGTCCATCATTTCGACCACATCTAAACGTGTGCCTAATGTGCTGTACACCGTACCCATTTCCAAACCGATGATACCGCCACCGATAATCAACATTTTGCCCGGCACTTTTTTTAGTGCCAATGCGCCGGTTGAGTCGAAAATCCGTGGGTCTTCAGGAATGAACGGCAATTTGGTCACGCGGCTGCCCGCGGCGATGATACAGTTTTTAAACGCAACGGTTTTTTTCTCACCGGTTTGAGTGGCTTGCTCATATTCGTCGCTGGTGGTTAAAGCGACTTCCATGTGGTTCGGGCCGACAAATTGGCCTTCCCCTTGAATCACGTCCACTTTACGGCTTTTAGCCATGCCTTTCAGACCGGTAGTCAAACGGTTCACCACGCCTTCTTTGTAATTGCGCAGCATATCGATATCCAATTCAGGCTCGGGATATTTAATACCGTTGGCTGCCAAGTGGCGCACTTCGTCAATCACGGCAGCATTATGCAGCAAGGCTTTTGAAGGAATACAGCCGACATTCAGGCAGACACCGCCTAAAGTGCTGTAACGCTCAACAATAGCGACTTTCAAGCCTTCGTCAGCTGCGGCAAAAGCAGCAGAATAGCCGCCGGGACCGCCACCCAATACCACGACATCGTATTCGGCATCAGCCGTACCGGCAAATTGTGCAGCTTGTGGGGCCGTCGCAGCTTGTTTCGGTGCTTCTTGTGCCGGTGAGGCAGTTCCAACTTTAGGTGCTTCTGCTTTTAGTGCTTCGGCAGACGTACCTTCTGCTTCGATGACGGCAATTATGCCGCCTTCGGAAATTTTGTCACCGACTTTGACCTTAACTTCTTTTACCACACCTGCCACTTCGGCAGGTACGTCCATGGTCGCCTTATCAGTTTCTAAGGTAATCAGCGTGTCTTCCAGCGCGACGATGTCGCCGGCTTTGATTTCTACGGCGATAATATCTACGTTTTCGTGACCGCCGATGTCGGGCACTTTCAATTCGATTAAGCTCATCTTTAACCTTTCTTATTTATTAGTTTTCAGACGGCCTTTTCACAGGGGAAATAAATATCCGATTCTACGGATATTTCACTCCGGCCGTCTGAAAGCTGCCGATTACAGAGTAATGCGGCGGAAGTCTTTCAACAGGTTGGCCAGGAATACGGTGAAACGCATACCGGCGGCACCGTCGATAACACGGTGGTCGAAAGACAGGCTCAATGGGCACATCAAGCGGGGTTCAAATTCTTTACCGTTCCAAACTGGTTTTATTTGTGATTTGCACACGCCCAAAATGGCTACTTCGGGCGCATTCACAATCGGTGTGAAGCCGGTGCCGCCGATACCACCCAAGCTGGAAATGGTAAAGCATGCACCTTGCATTTCTTGCGGTTTCAGCTTGCCTTCGCGGGCTTTTTTCGACAACTCACCCAATTCTTGGCTGATCTGTTTCAGACCTTTTTGATCGACATCTTTAATCACAGGCACAACCAAACCGTTTGGCGTGTCGGCGGCAAAGCCGATGTTGAAATAGTTTTTCAGTACCAAATTATCGCCGTCTAAAGATGAATTGAATTCAGGGAATTGTTTCAAGGCCGCAACGGATGCTTTGATAATGAAAGCTAAAGGCGACAATTTCACGCCTTCGCGTTCCCATTCCTTGTTCAGTTGCTTGCGGAATTCTTCCAATTCGGTCATGTCTGCATCTTCGTTGACAGTGACGTGCGGAATCACTACCCAGTTGCGAGACAGGTTTTGACCGGAAATTTTCTTAATGCGCGATAATTCTTTTACTTCAACAGAACCGAATTTGCTGAAGTCAACTTTCGGCCATGGCAGTAAATCCAAACCGCCGCCCAAAGAAACGCCGGCCGCAGCGGGAGATGCTTTGCCTGCACCTCCTTGCATAACTGCTTTGACGAATGCCTTGATGTCGTCGCCGACGATACGGCCTTTCAAGCCTGTACCGTTGACTTGACCTAAATCCACGCCCAATTCACGTGCCAGTTTGCGCGCCGAAGGGCCTGCGTGTGCTTTGGAAAATACGGCTTCATCAACCGGTGTGCTGCCGAATGCGGCAGCAGGTGCAGTAGCTTTAGGCTCTTCGGCAGCAGGTGCAGGGGCGACAGCAGCGCCACCGGCAACTTCAACTTCGATAATTGCTGAACCTTCGGATACCTTGTCGCCGACTTTAATCAACACGGATTTCACCACACCGGCAGCAGTAGACGGTACGTCCATAGTGGCTTTGTCGGTTTCCAAGGTAATCAGCGTGTCATCTTCGGCAACTGTATCGCCGACTTTGATTTCTACGGCAATCACACCAACATTTTCATGGCCGCCGATATCTGGCACAGCCACGGTCACTGTGCTGCCTGCCGCAGGCGCATCAGCAGCTTGAGCCGGAGCTTCTGCTTTGGCTTCTTCAGCTTTAGGCGCTTCGCCAGCAGCCGGTTTTTCTTCAGCAGCTTCAGCACTGGTTTCCACCAGTAAAATCACGCCGCCTTCGGAAATTTTATCGCCAACGCTGACTTTTACTTCTTTCACCACGCCTGCAGCATCAGCAGGTACGTCCATGGTGGCTTTGTCGGTTTCCAAAGTAATCAGGGTATCGTCAACCGCAATGGTGTCGCCGGCTTTAACTTCTACGGCAATAATGTCTACGTTTTCGTGACCACCGATATCGGGTACTTTAATTTCTACGATTTGACTCATCGTTTTATTCCTTAGTTGTGCTGCAACGCTTATCGTCGCAGTAAGGTTTTTTAAAACAGATACGTTTGTTTTCAGACGGCCTTCTATTTTTTTCAGACCGTCTGTAACATCAGCCTTGCATGCTTAACGCTTGATTTTTAAAATGAATAAGCATTCAAAATCTTTTTCCAGACGGTCTTTGATAACAAGGCCGTCTGAAACGTTTTTAGCGTTTCCAGCTTGGTGCGGTATCGGTGGCGATACCGTATTTTTCAATGGCTTTTTGTACGGTTTCTTTGCTGACTTTACCTTCGTCGGCCAGGGCAGCCAAAGCGGTAACGGCTACGTTGTAACGGTCGACTTCAAAGAAGCGGCGCAGGTTCGCACGGCTGTCGGAACGGCCGAAACCGTCGGTCCCCAACACGTGGAAATCATTCGGAATATAAGCACGGATGCGTTCCGCAAAGCTGCGGATGTAGTCTGTGGCGGCAACAACCGGGCCTCCATGGCTTTTCAATTGCTGCGCCACAAACGGCACTTTAGCTTCTTCCAGCGGATGCAGACGGTTGAAACGTTCTACTTCTATGGCATCACGGTGCAATTCATTGAATGACGGGCAAGACCATACGTTGGCTTCAACGCCGAAATCTTCTTTCAACAATTCCGCCCCGACAATCACTTCTTGCAAAATGGTACCCGAACCCATCAGTTGGACTTTTTTGTCGGATTTACCACCTTCTTCCAACAGATACATACCTTTCAAGATTTCCTGTTCGATACCTTTACGTTGCGGCAAAGCAGGATGAGTATAGTTTTCGTTCATCAAAGTCAGGTAGTAGAACACGTCTTCGTTTTCTACATACATGCGGCGCAATGCGTCATGGATAATAACTGCCAATTCATATTGGAAAGTCGGATCGTAAGATACGCAGTTCGGAATCAGGTCGGCTTGAATTTGGCTGTGGCCGTCTTCGTGTTGCAAACCTTCGCCGTTCAATGTCGTACGGCCTGCAGTACCGCCCAACAGGAAACCGCGAGCATGCATGTCACCGGCTGCCCATGCCAAGTCGCCGACACGTTGGAAACCAAACATCGAGTAGTAGATATAGAACGGAATCATGGCGTAACGGCTGTTGGCGTACGATGTAGCCGCAGCAATCCAGTCTGCCATCGCACCCGGCTCGTTAATACCTTCCTGCAGAATCTGACCGTCAACTGACTCCTTATAGAACATCAACTGGTCTTTATCTTGAGGCGTATATTGTTGGCCTTTAGGGTTCCAAATACCGTATTGGCGGAACATGCCTTCCATACCGAAGGTGCGGCTTTCGTCCGGTACGATCGGCACAATACGCTTACCGATTTGTTTGTCTTTCAACAAGGTTGACAAGATGCGGACAAACGCCATGGTGGTTGAGAATTCACGGTCACCGCTTGATTGTAATTGACCGTCAAACGCGCTCAATTCAGGAATCGGCAAGGCTTCGTTGTTCGGGTTGCGTTGCGGCAAGTAACCACCCAAGGCGTTACGACGCTCGCGCAAGTATTTCATTTCTTCGCTGTCTTCAGCAAAGCGGTAGTATGGCAAGTTACCGCTGTCGATTTGCTCGTCAGTCACATTGATGCCGAAGCGGTCACGGAATTGCTTCAGTGATTTCACATCCATTTTTTTGGCTTGGTGGGCGACGTTTTGACCTTCGCCCGAAGCACCCATACCATAACCTTTAATGGTTTTCGCCAAAATTACGGTCGGACGTCCGCCAGCATTGTTTACTGCTTCATAATAAGCCGCATATACTTTGTGCGGGTCATGACCACCGCGGTTCAACGCCCAAACTTCTTCATCGGACATATTGGCCACCAAGGCTTTCAATTCGGGCGTATTGAAGAAATGCTCGCGAACATATGCGCCGTCTTTAGACTTGTAAGTTTGGTAGTCACCGTCCAATACTTCTTCCATGCGTTGTTTCAACGCATTGCTGGTATCGCGTGCCAACAGGGCATCCCATTTGCTGCCCCAAATCACTTTCAGTACATTCCAACCGGCACCGCGGAAATTGCCTTCCAATTCCTGGATGATTTTGCCGTTACCGCGCACCGGGCCGTCCAAGCGTTGCAGGTTACAGTTGATAACGAAAATCAGATTGTCCAAACCCTCGCGGGCTGCCAATGCAATCGCGCCTTGGGATTCAGGTTCGTCCATTTCGCCGTCACCGCAGAATACCCAGACTTTACGGCCTTTAGTTTTGCTCAAGCCGCGAGAATCCAGGTATTTCAAGAAACGTGCTTGGTAAATCGCCATCAACGGACCCAAGCCCATCGATACGGTTGGAAATTGCCAGAAATCAGGCATCAAATGCGGGTGCGGATAAGAAGGAATACCTTTGCCGTCAACTTCCTGACGGAAGTTGTCCAGCTGTTCTCCGCTCAAACGGCCTTCAACGAAGGCACGCGCATAAATACCTGGCGCAGCATGACCTTGAAAGAATACCAAATCACCTTCTTCGCCTTCGCCTTTAGCACGCCAAAAGTGGTTGAAACCCACATCATATAAAGTAGCTGCCGATTGGAAAGATGCGATATGGCCACCCAATTCCAAGTCTTTTTTACCTGCACGCAACACCATAGCTGCCGCATTCCAGCGGATGGCAGAACGGATGCGGTGTTCTAATTCGTGGTTGCCCGGAGATTTTTGCTCTTTACCTACTGGAATGGTGTTCAAGTAGGCAGTGGTAGCGTCAAACGGCATGTGGACACCGCGGCGGCGGGTGTATTTCACCAGATTTTCCAGCAAGAAGTGGGCGCGTTCGGTGCCTTCAGTTTCTAAAACCGAGCTTAGTGCATCCAACCATTCCTGTGTTTCAATCGGATCTACATCGTGCAATTGAGTGGACATATCAGTATCCTTAATATTAGGTTACAAACACCGACTTCGAAACCAAACAGTTTCGGGTCGATTCATATATTTTCGATTTCGAAACTTTTATTTTCAAAATCAAATATTTTAATGAAACATGTGGCGGCTTTACCGCCAAAATATCTGATTTACAGGTAAAATTTACCAATGCCGCCTGATGACAGCATTTGTCACAATTACCCTACTTAAAAAGACGACTTAAATCGTATCAGTATTTAACCTGACTGGCAAACCAATCTGGTGACTTATTGAATAAAAATTAAATTTTTTCAGAGAAGGTTTTTGTACAATTTTCCAAAAAATTCGTAATCGAAATCAAACGAATGTCTTCTTTTCGTATCAAACCCTGCAACGAGCATTTAAGAAAAAGAGTGTGTTCGCTCCAGCTTTCATTTTCTAAGCAAAAAAGTGTAAAGATTCAAATAGGCAAAGTTCTCATTTTCATTCCAAACAAATCAAGGTCGTCTGAAAACCTTTTAACGGTTCGGACAGCCTTGAAACAATAATTGCCCGCTTGGGTATTTTGCGTATCCGGCAAATAATATTATTATTCTTCACGACGCGGACGCTTCAACAAAATCCTTACTGCACCATCATTCCCCTGGCGCGGCTCGACATAGGCCAATACATCCGGATGTTGCATGAGCCAGCGGCGGGTCATGTTTTTCAAAACCGGCTTGTAGCCGGAGGAACCCAAGCCGCTGCCGTGAACGATTTCGCCGCATACGCCGCGCTTTTTGGTAAATTCGATGAATCCATTCAACACCTGCTGCGCTTCTTCCTGCGTGTATCCGTGCAAATCCACATCGGCTACCACCGGATAATGACCGTTGCGCAAACGTTGGATATCGTTTTTGCCTTGCCCGTTTTTACTGAAACTGGCCGGCGGCTCGTCCCAATTGTCTCGACCGACATAGAAATAATCTTCTTCCGACAAACTGTTTTCCGTTTTCGGGCGCGGCTTGAGGTTGGTTTTCGGACGCGGGGTTTCGTAACGCTGCGAGTTTTTCAAAGGCCTGACCGCACCTACGGCCTTGGCAAAATCCACCTGCTCTTCTTCGTGCTTTTTGGCTTCCACCGCTTCGATTCGGTGTTGCTCGGCTTCTTTTTTGGCTTGTTTGCCCAAGATTTTTAATGTCGCTTGAAAATCCATACTCATTTGATATTCCTTATTTTAAATTCAGACGGCCTGAAACCTTTGCAAAACTCCGGAGTCAAGTACGGTTCAAAGAGAAGTTGGCACAGAACGCGCAGACATGCCGCATACTAAAGAATTCTGCGTTCGGGAAGCGCATTGCGAAGAAGTGTGCCGGCAGATAGGGGATTTTTTGCAAAAGTCTCAATCTTTTAAAATATTTGCGTCAAGGCTGTTTGAAAAGTTTGTTTCAATAATTGCCATGTGCGGACATCTTGAATAATTTCATCCCCGAAATCTGGATCAGCAATCATTTCGGCAATAATTTTTGCAACTGATTCGGGCGAACTGAGTTTCTGATTTGCATATAACTGTTGAAAACGCGGCAGAATCGGAAAATCTTCACCATTTTGCGCCTGCATATCGGTATCCACTACGCCGGGCGCAATGATGCTGCACGCTTTCACATGGTGATGGTTTTCCGCTTCTACGCAGCGCAAATGATGATCCAGTGCGGCTTTAGACACACCGTAAACACTCCAGCCCTGATAAGCATTACGTCCTGTGCCACTGCTGATATGCACGATTTTCACCGGCAGTTTTTCAGGTTTGGCGGCCAAAACATGATTACTCAACAACAAAGGGGCTGTAATATTCAAATTCACTGCCGCCGCTATTTCAGACGGCCTCTGCTTGCCGCATACCGCACTGGGGATGACTGTTCCGGCATTATTAACCAGTACCAGTTCATCCGCATCCTGCATAAAGGCTTCGATTCTGCCATGCGCCAACCATGCCGCCAACCCTTCCGTATCAGCCAAATCAATGGCAAACTGCTGCAAACCGTTTTGCGCGGGCGATTCACACCTCGCTATTGCTAATACTTCCTTGCCGGTTTGCAGATAATGCACTGACAAAGCTTTGCCCAAGCCGCCGGAATGTCCGGTAATGATGATTTTTTGGCGCATGGCTGCTTCCATTTGATTGATTCAAAGCAGACTATTCTGCCACACAAAAGGCCGTCTGAAAATCGGGCCGTCTGAAAGCACGTCAGAATCATTTTCACAAGACCGCTTTTCGGGTATAGTGTCCGCTCTCATCTTTATATGATTTGCGCCATCTTGGAGAAACCGAATGTTCAAACGTCCTGAAGAATTAATCGTGTTCGTTTTAGGATTATTATGGGTCGTACTGACCTATTTTCTCACCAATTATCTCGGTGCAGACACCTACACTTCTTTACTGATTACCGGCTTCACCCTGCTTTGGGCGGTGGTGTGTTTTGTCTTGTGGCGGCATGATTTGAGCCACATGATTTGGCCTTGCTTTTTAGGTTTGCTGGTAGCGTGCTGGTGGCCGTTTCTCGATTGGTTTGCAATTAAAGACTTCATCGTACCCGAGGTGGGAAGCCAAGCCATTGTGGTGGCTAAACCTTGGTATGCGGGCTGGACATTCAAAATTATTTTAGCGCTGGTTCCCCTTGTTCTTGGCTACTTCATCAAATTTAAGCGCGCGCGCCAAACCAAAATCGATACCGCTTCAAGCTTCTGAAATACCCGACACCGTTTCCCTTAAGAAACGGTGATTTCATTTAATCAGCAGATTTGTTTTCAGACCGCCTGTTGCACTATCGGTTAACAATATCCCTATAAACTGCTATACTCTTTACACTATCAAATCCCCCCAGTCCGACTGCTTCAATTAAGTCGGATTTTTCAAGTAAGCCGTCTGAACATGATCAGCAAACAAGAATATCAAGCCCAAGTCGCGCAAGGATACAACCGCATTCCGCTGGTGCAGGAATTACTGGCCGACCTCGATACACCGTTATCGCTCTATCTCAAGCTTGCCAACCAGCCCTTTACCTACCTGCTCGAATCTGTGGTCGGCGGCGAACGCTTCGGCCGCTATTCCTTTATCGGCCTGCCCTGCAACCACTATCTGCAAGCACGCGGCAAACATGTGGACGTGTATCTTAACGGCGAAATCGTCGAACAATACGACGGTAACCCCCTGCCTTTTATCGAAACCTTCCATGCACGTTTCCAAACGCCCGAAATCCCCAGCCTGCCGCGTTTTACCGGCGGCTTAGTCGGCTATTTCGGCTATGAAACCATCTACAACTTCGAACACTTCGCCCACCGCCTGAAAAACGCCGCCAAAGCCGATCCGCTCGATACCCCCGATATTTTACTGATGCTGTCGCAAGAATTGGCCGTTATCGACAACCTTTCCGGCAAAATCTACCTGATTGTCTCTGCCGACACCGCCCTCGCCAACGGCTACGAACAAGCCCGCGAACGCTTGGAAGATTTGCGCACCCAGTTGCGCCAAAGCTGCGCCATTCCGCTTTCCTTAGGCAGCAAGCAGACTGCCGCTACCAGCGAATTTGGTGAAGAACCGTTTAAAGCCTGCGTCAGCCATATCAAAGACTATATTTTCGCCGGCGACTGTATGCAGGTCGTACCCAGCCAGCGCATGAGTATGGAATACACTGACAGCCCGCTTGACCTCTACCGCGCCCTGCGCACGCTCAATCCCTCGCCTTATCTGTTTTACTACGACTTCGGCGACTTCCATATCGTCGGCTCGTCGCCTGAAATCCTCGTGCGCCGCGAACACGATAATGTGATTGTGCGCCCGATTGCCGGTACCCGCCTGCGCGGCAAAACCCCCGCGGAAGATTTGGCCAACGAACAAGACCTGCTGGGCGATGCCAAAGAAATCGCCGAGCATGTGATGCTGATTGATTTGGGGCGCAGCGATGTCGGCCGTATCAGCGAAACCGGTCAGGTCAAAGTGACCGACAAAATGGTGATTGAAAAGTATTCGCATGTGATGCACATCGTATCCAATATCGAAGGCCGTCTGAAGCCCGACACCAGCAATATGGACATCCTCGCCGCCACTTTCCCCGCCGGCACATTATCCGGCGCACCGAAAGTGCGTGCCATGGAAATCATCGAAGAAGTCGAACCGAGCAAACGCGGCATTTACGGCGGCGCCGTCGGCGTATGGAGTTTCAATAACGACATGGACTTAGCCATCGCCATCCGCACCGCCGTGATTAAAGACCAAACCCTGCATGTACAAAGCGGCGCTGGTATCGTTGCCGACTCAGATCCGCAATCCGAATGGCAGGAAACTCAAAACAAAGCGCGCGCGGTGATACGGGCGGCGCAGATGGTGCAGGAAGGGTTGGATAGATAGTTTCAGACGGCCTTTTGTTTTCATTCGGAAAGCCGTCTGAAACCTTAGCCTTTGTCATTCCGCCTGCGCGCCGATGGTGAAATTTAAAATCCAACAAGTCATTAATGATGAAAACCATGCATGCGACCTGCCGTTTGTATTCTTGTCAGCAAACGCAACGGCACATTTTATATCGGTGTTATAAAATGTAATTATCGGTAAAACAACGGCATGGGAAGGTTGGAAAATATAAAGACCTGATGATGATTGATAATCCGGAGCAGGGCAATACCCCCGGCTAAGCAGTATGTTGCCGACATCACCAACACAGCAAATTTTCAGACAGTCACAAAATAAGAAACTGACATCTACAGGACGGCACGGCAGGCGGATATGCCGATCAAAAAATAGCGTCGGCTGTTGGATTTTTAAAGGCAGGGAAGCCGAATAATAGTAGTGTCAAAACCGAACATAACAAAAAAACTCCGCGCTGCCAGCGCGCCAAGTTTTCCAGCGGCGAATTGGCGCAATTATCTTGTACGCGCCGACCTTGCTACCATCACCGAATTTAAAGCCGTCTTAGCCGACATCGGTGGCATCTGTGCCGAGACTGTCTGCCAACTTTGCGTAGCAGGTTTATTAGCACAGGCAGCACTTAGCACAGGGATTTACTGATAAATATAAGGTTACTTTATTGGTCCGGTATAAATGGCATTCTACGATGGCGCGCGCTGTTCCCCGTGAAAATACCCTCCTTGCTGCGCCGGCCGGTTTTACCGGCTCAGCGTGTAAAAACCGGCCTCTTTGAGTATCGCCTTGCATACGCGCTTTTCTACTCGAAAATCTGCTACGCAGACAAGCCGAAATGATTATCATACTTGCCATTCCTGTATCAGCGCCGTTTGCGGTTTCGGATGTGCTTTCTTCCGATGTCTTCCAAGCAATTTTCAAATGAGATGAATGATGAAAAATATAACAATTTATCTTGCCATATTCGTTTTATCTAAGTGCTTGCGGAAGATGTTTCAGCCCAATGCCGGTTGTGCCTTGCATACATTATGCACCTGATATTGAATTTTACACTAAAGACAATACCAGCCCTAAGCAAAAAATAATGGATATCAAATCTTGCTTGGGAGTAGATGCTGATAGAATACCAAAAGATGCTGTCGCAAGAATTGGCCGTTATCGACAACCTTTCCGGCAAAATCTACCTGATTGTCTCTGCCGACACCGCCCTCGCCAACGGCTACGAACAAGCCCGCGAACGCTTGGAAGATTTGCGCACCCAGTTGCGCCAAAGCTGCGCCATTCCGCTTTCCTTAGTAAGCATGGAGATATTTTTGAATTAATTCGAAACAAATATAACCGTGCTCCAGAAGGAAGGCAGAGGGTACGAAAATTTTCTGAATGTATGTAGCAGGATAAAGGATATAAATATAAAGAAATAACTTATTAATTTAGTTTATGAACTGTCAGAAACTTTACTTCTGCAAAGACTAGGAAAGAGAAAACAGCATAAAAGCCAAATTAAGCTTGGCGAACAAGCCCTATATTTCCAACATCCGTTTTAATCCTATAAAATAATCAAACCATGCAAAACACGCCCATTCTCCCCCCTGCCATGCTCGGCATTCTCGGCGGCGGCCAGCTCGGCCGTATGTTTGCTATCGCCGCCAAAACCATGGGTTATAAAGTGACCGTACTCGACCCTGACCCGGATGCACCGGCAGCGGAATTTGCCGACCGCCATTTGTGTGCGGCATTTGACGATAAAACAGCTTTGAACGAATTGGCAAAATGCGCGGCGGTGACGACCGAGTTTGAAAACGCCAGCGCTGACACCATGCGTTTTTTAACCAGGTATACGAATGTTTCCCCGAGCGGCAACTGTGTGGCGATTGCACAAAACCGCATTCAAGAAAAATCTTGGATTCAAAAAGCCGGTTTGCAGACTGCGCCGTATCAGCCCGTGTGTAAAGCGGAAGACATTACTGAAGCAAGCGCAGAATTTTTGCCGGGTCTTTTGAAAACCGCCACGCTGGGCTACGACGGCAAAGGCCAAATCCGCGTGAAAACTTTGGATGAATTGAAAGCCGCGTTTGCCGAACACGGCGGCGTGGATTGCGTGTTGGAAAAAATGGTTGATTTGCGCGGTGAGATTTCGGTGTTGGTATGCCGTCTGAACAGCCACAACGTGCAAACTTACGACCCTGCGGAAAACATCCACGAAAACGGCATTCTGGCTTATTCCATCGTACCCGCCCGTTTGAGCGCGGATATCCAGCAGCAGGCGCGGGAAATGGCGCAGCGGTTGGCGGATGAATTGGATTATGTCGGCGTGCTGGCGGTAGAAATGTTTGTCGTCGGCGATACGCATGAATTGGTGGTGAATGAAATTGCGCCGCGTCCGCACAATTCCGGCCACCACACGATTGATGCGTGTGCGGCCAGTCAATTCCAGCAGCAGGTACGTATTATGTGCCGCCTGCCGCCTGCGGGCACCCGCCTGCTCTCTGCCTGCTGTATGGCCAATATTTTAGGTGATGTTTGGGGTGAAGACGGCACCGAACCCGATTGGCTGCCGTTGCAAAGCGATACGGCTTTATTACTGCATCTTTATGGTAAAAAAGCGGCGCGCACAGGCCGAAAAATGGGCCATTTCACCACATTGGCAACGGATGCGGCTACCGCTTTTGAAAAAGCACAAACCTTACATGCCACCTTAAAACGCGTATGATGGCTTTACAATCGTTTTCTGTTTTCGGACGGCATTTGCGCTAAAATATGCCGTTCGAAAACGTTTGAATCGGGTCGGATTTCCATATCCGGCATTTTTATTTATTTTTCAGCCGGCCTGCTGCTGAGCAACACAACCGCAGGCAGGCCGTTCCTCTAATCTGAACGCTCATGAAAGCCTTACTTGATTTCCTGCCCCTGATTGTTTTTTTCTACCTTTATAAAACCGTCGAACCAACCGACACCAACCACCCTCTGCTGCAACTCACCGGCGCGGCAGGCAGTGGCAACAATCACGTTTTAGCCGCTACTGCCGGTTTGATTATTGCCACCGTGCTGATGTACGGCTATCAATTGGTGAAACAGAAATTCCGTTTGGCGCGTCAGCAATGGTTTGTCTTAGCCATGACTGTGGTATTCGGAGGGGTGACGCTGGCGTTGAGCGACGACTACTATATTCGCCTGAAAGCCGTGTTGTTGAATGCCGCATTCGGCGCAGGCATGCTGATTTCACCTCTTTTCTTCAGCGACCGCCGCGCTGCCGTGCAAAAAATGTTTGATTCTGTATTGGTACTTTCGCCTGACGGCTGGAAAAAACTTAATTGGGCGTGGGCAGGGATGTTTTTCTTGCTCGCTACGCTGCATGCTTTTTTCGCCTTTATGTTTGCAGACGGCAAATATTGGGGTGAATTCACCGCATTCGGCGATTTGATTGTGATGTTCAGCTGTATAGGTATCATGTTTTTCGTATTGCGCAAGCATTTTAAAAGCGAGTAATTGAGCCGGAAATTTCCGGCAACAACCCGTCTGAACACGCTGTATTGCTGCTATAATCACAAACCCGATTGTTGGTTTTTCAGACGGCTTTTGTCTTGGAAGGCCCCAAAGCTCTAATGTGGATACTGCCATGAACCTTCTCACCGTACTCCGCCCCGCTACTGAAAAAGACTGCCCTTTCATTCATAGTGCGCATCTGCATGCCGTACAATATACCTGTATCCAAAGCTACAATGAATGCGTGTTGCAGGCATGGGAAGAATTGCTCGGCATGGAAAGCTATCATGCCACCATAGCCGACAAAGCCAAGGCTTTGTGGGTAGTGGAATACCGCGACGCGATTCAAGGCTTTTTCCAAGTTGATTTTAAAGAAGCGCAGCTTGACGCGCTGTATGTGCATCCCTTGGTACACAACCAAGGCTTAGGTACTGCATTGTTACAGCGTGCCGAAGAATTGGCGCATAACGCAGGTTTGAGTTTCTTAAAGCTCTACGCCTCTCTCAATTCAGTGCCTTTTTACCGCTTAAACGGCTACAAATCCTTGGGCGAAGCGGTGCTGCCTTTGAATGAACGGGTCAAAGTCAAATGTGAATTAATGCGCAAATATGTGTAGCAGTTATCAAGCCGTCTGAAATTTTTCAGACGGCTTGTTTGTTAAGCTTGACACTGAAGGTCAGCCAAAACGATATGATTAAACCAAAGAATATCCGAAATACCTGTGGCGCAAACAGACACAAGAATTGGCCGCCAAACGCCTAGCTGCGCCCGAGCAATGCCGACGTACCGGCCATCGAAACTTTCACCCCAAATGAAAAATTCGGTACTTGGGAAGAAATCATAGAGAAATATTGTGCCGACGGCGGTTTGGCGGATCAGCTGGCGCCTAACAAATAAACTTTGCTGATTTAAACTGAAAGAAAAGCCGCCTGAACATGGATTTATATGTTCAGATGGCTTTTCGTATCTATTTTCCGCTAAAATCCTGTTTTTTATCTGTTCACTCATCTATGTCCGACCGCAAAATCATCCATATCGATATGGACGCGTTCTACGCTTCGGTAGAATTACGCGAACAGCCCCACCTGAAAGGCAAACCCATTGTTGTGGCTTGGGAAGGCACGCGCTCGGTGATTTGTGCGGCTTCTTATGAAGCGAGGCAATTCGGTTTGCACTCAGCGATGTCGGTGGCGATGGCAAAACGGCTTTGTCCGCAGGCAATTTATATTCCGCCACATTTTGAACTATACCGCCAAGTATCGGCACAGATTCATGCCATTTTCAGGCGGCATACCGATTTAATTGAGCCGCTTTCTTTAGATGAAGCATATTTAGACGTAACAGTCAACAAGAAAAATATGCGCTACGCCAGTGAAATCGCCGAAAAAATCCGCGCGGAAATTTTTACTGAAACGGGTTTAACCGCTTCGGCAGGCATTGCACCCAACAAATTTCTCGCTAAAATTGCGTCCGACTGGCGCAAGCCTAACGGACAATTTGTGCTGCATCCGCAAAAAATCGATGCTTTTTTAGAAACGCTGCCGCTGGGAAAAATACCCGGTGTAGGCAAAGTCACACTGAAAAAAATGCAGGGACTGGGCATGCAGACGGCCGGAGACTTGCGCCGCTTCGAGCGCGGCGAGCTGTTAAATCATTTCGGCCGCTACGGTTATCGCCTTTACGACTTGGCACGCGGTGTCGATGAACGGCCGGTCAAGGCCAGCCGCGAGCGTTTGCAGATTTCGACCGAAATCACACTACCGGAAGATTTGTCGCTGGCGCAAACAGTAGAACATTTACCGCATTTGGCCGAAGATTTATGGCAGCAAATCCAGCGCAAAAATGTCGATGTCAAAGGCGTAACGCTTAAACTTAAAACCCATGATTTCCGCATTATTACCCGTTCACTGACTTATTCTTCGGTGCTACCCGACAGCCAAGCCCTACTCAAAGCCGCACACACGTTGGTTAAACGCGTACCGCCACAAACGGAAAACACTTTTCGTTTAATCGGCATTGGGGTCAGCCACTTATTGCCGAGAAACCAGCAGCAACCGCTTTGGTTATAAAGAAATAGAAAAGCATTTTTTCCTTTCATAACCCGACAGGCGGATAATAGCAACATGACAATAATTTTCAGACGGCCTTTTAGCCATTCAAGAACCGTCTGAAACATAACATAATTAATAAGGAACACTCGCCCTGACTTCATTGAAAGCAGCTGAAAACATCCGCACAGGGCGTTGGCGATGAGAAAGCAAAGACAGCAAAGAATGTGGTTTGCACGAGCAATGGTTTGAAATACAAAAGGCCGTCTGAAATTTTCAGACGGCCTTAATCTTATTGATTTAACTTAAGCTTTGCCTTCCCCTAAAATCATCGAACCAATACCGGAATCGGTAAAGATTTCCAGTAATAAGGCATTTGGTACGCGGCCGTCGATGATGTGGGTCGCCTTTACGCCGTTGACAGCGGCTTCCACTGCCGAGCTGATTTTCGGCAGCATACCACCGTAAAGCGTACCATCGGCAATCAATTCATCAATACGGCTCGGCGTCAGGTTGGTTAAGAGATTGCCTTCTTTATCGAGCACGCCGGCGATATTGGTCATCATCAGCAGTTTTTCGGCGTTGAGTTCCTCAGCCAATTTACCTGCCACCAGGTCGGCGTTGATGTTGAACGCTTCGCCGCGTTTTCCTACACCGATAGGGGCGACCACAGGTATTTGTCCGTTGTTGATTAAGCCTCGAAGCAGCGTAGTGTCGATGCTTTCCACTTCACCGACTTGGCCGATGTCTACACCCGGATTTTCGGGCGTGTTAATCAGCAGTTTTTTGGCTTTGATAAAGTGGCCGTCGCGGCCGGTTACGCCGACCGCCTTGCCGCCGTGGGTATTAATCATCGACACGATTTCTTTATTTACATGGCCGCCTAACACCATTTCCACGATATCCATGGTTTCACTGTCGGTCACACGCATACCTTGGATGAATGTACCTTCTTTGCCGACGCGCTCGAGCATGCCGTTAATCTGCGGGCCGCCGCCATGTACAATGACGGGATTGATGCCCACCAGCTTCAGCAGCACGATGTCACGGGCAAAGCCTTCTTTCAAGGCAGGTTCGGTCATGGCGTTGCCGCCGTATTTAATTACGATGGTCGCGCCGGAAAAGCGGCGGATATAAGGTAGGGCTTCGGATAAAATCGCGGCTTTATCAGCAGGCGGAATGTGCTTTACATCGGTCATGAATCTACTCTTTAATTGTTAACAATTTTACTTTTTGAATAGTAATACCAAAGGCTGTCTGAAACAAGCTGAAACGTAAAAGGATTTATGATTTGCCTGAAATGTTTTAGAATGACGGGCTATCGAACTTCTATTCCACACAGGAATCCCCCATGATGAAAATCAGCACCCAATTTGACGCCGGCTCCGTGATTGTGAAAGATTTGAGCACGCCGGGCAATATCCGCCTGGCGCTGCGTCCGGACAATGCCGCCGATTTCGCACAATGGTTTTATTTCCGCCTGCAGGGCGCGGCGTATCAAAATTGCGTGATGCATTTCGATAATGCGGCAGAAGCAGCCTATCCCGACGGCTGGAAAGAATACCAAGCCTGCGCCTCCTACGACCGTCAAAATTGGTTCCGTGTGCCGACCTGTTACGAAAACGGCGTGCTGACCATCAACCACACACCCTTATCCAACAGCGTGTATTACGCCTATTTCGAACCATATTCGCACGAGCAGCATTTAAACCTGCTGGGCGATGCGCAAGGCAGCGGTTTGTGCCAAATCGATGATTTGGGCTGCACAGTGCAAGGCCGAGACGTCAATCTGCTGACCATCGGCAACCAAGCCGAAAGCGATTTGAAAGTATGGATCATTGCGCGCCAACACCCCGGCGAAACCATGGCCGAATGGTTTGTCGAAGGCTTTTTAGGCCGCCTGCTCGACCCGCAGGATCCGACCGCACGTGCCCTGCTCGACCGTGTGACATTTTACATCGTCCCGAACATGAACCCCGACGGCTCAGTGCTGGGCAATCTGCGCACCAATGCTGCCGGTGCCAATTTGAACCGTGAATGGCAAAATCCGACGCCGGAACGCAGCCCCGAAGTGTATGTCGTGCGCGAAAAAATGCGCGAAACCGGGGTGGATTTGTTCCTTGACATTCATGGCGATGAAGGTTTGCCGTTTGTATTCGTGGCGGGTACCGAAGGCGTTCCGGGCTACAACGGACGCATTGCCGCTTTGGAAGTGCAGTTTAAACGAGCTTTATTCGCTGCCAGCCCCGACTTTCAAGATGAAATCGGTTATCCGAAAGATAAAGCCGGCCAAGCCAACCTGAGCATGGCGACACCATGGGTGGGCGAACAATTCAAATGTTTGGCCTTCACGTTGGAAATGCCGTTTAAAGACAACAACAATCTGCCCGACGACGACTTCGGCTGGAACGGCCAACGTTCGCTGCGTTTGGGCGAAGCGATGTTGTCGGCGATTTGGAACGTATCGGGCGATTTACGTTGATTATGTTAACGGTTTCGTGTCTGAAAGGCCGTCTGAAAGTTAAGCCTTTTTTCAGACGGCCTTTATCTGTAATTTAAGGATTCTTTATGATTATTCACCCCCAGTTTGACCCCGTACTCATCAGCATCGGCCCCTTGTCCATCCGCTGGTATGCCTTAAGCTACATTGTCGGTTTCATGCTGTTTATCTGGCTGGGCCGCCGCCGTATTGCGCAGGGCCATACCTTGTTTACTAAAGAAATGCTCGATGATTTTCTGACGTGGGGTATTTTGGGCGTGATTCTCGGCGGCCGCTTGGGCTATATTTTGTTTTACAAGCCCTTCGACTATCTGTCCGACCCGATCAGCATGCTGAAAGTGTGGGAAGGCGGCATGTCGTTTCACGGCGGATTTTTGGGCGTGGTGGCGGCAATGTGGCTGTTCAGCCGCAAACACAACATCAGCGTGTTGAAAACCATGGATTTCGTTGCCCCGCTGGTGCCGCCGGGTTTGGCTTCAGGCCGTATCGGCAACTTCATCAACGGCGAACTGTGGGGCCGCGTGACCGACCCGGACGCTTTTTGGGCAATGGGCTTTCCGCAAGCACACTACGCAGACATGGAAGCGGCGGCACACAATCCGCAATGGGCCGGATGGTTCAGCCAATACGGCATGCTGCCGCGCCATCCGTCGCAACTTTACCAATTCGCGCTGGAAGGCATTTGCCTGTTTATCTTGGTATGGGTGTTTTCTAAAAAACCGCGCCCTGCCGGACAAGTGGCTTCACTGTTCTTGGGCGGCTACGGTTTCTTCCGCTTCATCGCCGAATTCGCCCGCCAGCCTGACGATTACTTGGGCTTACTGACTTTGGGCTTATCTATGGGACAATGGCTGAGCGTGCCGATGATTGTGTCGGGTGCGATTGGTTTTGTGTATTTCGGTAAAAAAAACGCTATTAACTAATTTGCTGCCGTCTGAACAATTCAGACGGCCTTTTCTTTAACGGCCATCCCTATGAACAAACACTTTCTTAATCTCAACGGTAAAGCTGTCTCGGTTTATCTGGGCGGCCAACCTGATTCGCCGCTTTTCCTAACCTTTCTCAGCCGCGGAGAATCCGACGGACTGGCCGCTCTGATTGAAGGCCGGGCCAATTTGGTCTCAATTGACGAACCAGATTGGGAATACGCATTTACGCCTTGGCAGGCGCCGGCTGCGTTCAAAAAAACCCCTGACTTCAGCGGTGGCGCAGACAAGTATTTACGCTGGCTGACCGATGCGGTTTTGCCTGAAGTGAGCAAACACTTTTCTTTACAACCACAATGGAGGGCCTTAACCGGCTATTCCTTGAGCGGCCTGTTTGCGGCATATTCGGCTTACCGCACCACCTCTTTCAGCCGCATTGGATCGGTTTCCGGTTCGCTGTGGTTTGATGGCTGGATGGAGTTTGTAGCGGAACAGACTCTGCAAACACCACCGCAAAAAGCGTATTTTTCGGTTGGTGACAGAGAGAAAAACAATAAAAATCCGCGCATAAGTATTGTGGAAAATGCGACACGCGTTACGCAGTCCAACTGGCAGCGGCAAGGCATCTGCAGCACGTTTGAGCTCAATAAGGGCGGCCATTTCGAACAAGTGCCCCAAAGAATGGCCAAGGCAGTAGCGTATTTACTGGATTAATGGTTAGGCCGTCTGAAATTTCAGACGGCCTAACCATTCGCATGTATTAAGACATTAAAAAGCAGTTTCAGGTTAAAATATGCGCTTGAATGTTCCCTTATTCCCTCATAGAACCATGTCCCAAAAAAACAAACAAGAATTAGAAAACAATAAACTCAACAAACGCCTGCGCCATGCCGTTGGCGCGGCCATCAATGATTTCAACATGATTGAGCCGGGTGACAAGATTATGGTGTGTCTGTCGGGAGGCAAAGACAGCTACTCGCTCTTGGATATTTTGCGCCAGCTTCAAACCAGCGCACCGGTTGAATTCGACTTGGTGGCGGTCAATCTTGACCAGAAACAACCCGGTTTTCCCGAGCATGTGTTGCCCGAGTACCTGCAAAGCATAGGCATCGACTATAAAATCGTCGAAGAAGACACTTATTCCACCGTGAAGCGCGTGCTGGAAGAAGGCAAGACCACCTGTTCGCTGTGCAGCCGTCTGCGCCGCGGCATTCTCTACCGTACTGCAAAAGAATTGGGCTGCACCAAAATCGCGCTCGGCCACCACCGCGACGATATTTTGGCCACTATGTTTCTGAACATGTTTTACGGCGGCAAACTTAAAGCTATGCCGCCTAAACTCGTGAGTGACAACGGCGAGCACATCGTGATTCGCCCGCTGGCGTATGTGAAGGAAAAAGACCTGATTAAATATGCCGAATTAAAACAATTTCCAATTATTCCGTGCAACTTGTGCGGCTCTCAGCCGGACCTGCAACGCCAAGTCATCGGCGACATGCTGCGCGATTGGGACAAACGCTTCCCCGGCCGCCTTGAATCGATGTTTTCTGCGCTGCAAAACGTGGTGCCTTCACACTTGGCCGATTCCGAATTATTCGACTTCACCGGTTTGGAACGCGGCCAAACCTTGAAACACGGCGGTGATTTGGCTTTTGACAGCGAAACCGTGCCCGAACGTTTTGCAGACAGTCCGAATGATGAAAATGAAAGTGAAATCAAAATCGAATCGGAAAAACCAAGCCGTAAAGTCATTAATATTCTTGCAACCAAACCGAAAAACTGCAATGCTTGACCATGCTGTCTGAAACGGCTGAATATCAAAATCCGGGCAGCTGTTTGCCCGGATTTTGATATCTTTGCAAAGCATTAACCCGCAGCACAACGGTTTGCCCTACAATAGCATCCGGCATGAGACCGTCCGGACACGCACATTTACAGTAAATTAAATTCGAATTTAAGAACAGTCGGCAGGCTGCCGACGTTACAGGCAGTGTTGCAAGACGGACCTTCTCCCTACGGACCTTCTCCCTCCCAGCTTAGAGATTATTCGCCATATCATAAGGAATTTTGATGACCGCCACATTGGTTACCCTCTCTTTAATATTGATTTTAATCGGTTTACTCGGCACAATTTATCCCGCCATTCCAGGCTTGGGACTGATGTTCGGCGGCGCGTGGCTACTGGCTTATATCAACGATTATCAGATTTTCGGCACCACCACGCTGGTGTTTTTAGGTATTGTGGCCGTTACCGGCATGGCAATGGACTATGTGGCAGGTATGCTCGGTGCAAAATACACTGGCGCCAGCAGACTGGCCATTTGGGGCGCATTTTTCGGCGGTGTCTTTGGCGCATTTTTCGGCTTGCCGGGATTATTATTGGGCCCTTTGCTGGGCGCGGGTACCGGAGAATTCCTTACCCGCAAAGACATGTGGCAGGCAGGAAAAGTGAGTATCGGCACCTTTATCGGTTTCATCATCGGTACGGTTGCCAAAGTCGGCTGCGCGCTGACAATTGTATTAACTTTATTCACCGTATGGATAATCAGCCTGTTTTAATCAAACAAACAAAGGCAGTCTGAAATATTCAGACTGCCTTGTACGACTCAACTAATCAGTTTTTACCGCAACAGGCTTTGTATTTCTTACCGCTGTCGCAAGGACAAGGATCGTTTCGGCCGATTTTACCGCCATCGCAGCGCACGGTTTGCGGTTTGTTGATGACGGCTTGCCAATAACTGTAAATATCCAGCAAAACATGCGGCAGGTCTGATTCCAGCGCGGTCAATTCTTTGTCGGTCAGATGCAGAATGACTTCGCCGTTTTCTTCCTCATCATAAATGCCCCCTAATGCCATAATCGGGTAAAACAAATCTTCAAATTCTTCTTGGTTGACCGCTTCAAACCAATCGGTTGGCACCACATCCAAAGCATAAAGATAGGCATTACACCATGTATAGAAGTCAGGATTGCCGGCTTCGTCTTGATAAAGCCATAAGTCCGGCAGCTTTTTATCCGTCAATTGACAGCGCATGTCCATCGCTAAGGCTAACACCAGACGCTCGACTTCGGTGCGCTCTTTGGCATCAAACAACGATTCGTCACCCAATACTTCCGGCAGCCAGTCATTTGGATTGAGCGTATCAGGGCCGCTCAATAAAGCCATCATAAAACCTTGGACTTCGTCGCAGCGCATGGTGTTGTATTCCTGTGATTTGACATCGAGTAACTCAATCAAGCGGTTGCGTGAAGCTTTGTCAAAAGCGCTTACCTGCATGGATGGTTCCTTTTCAATATTTTCAGACGGCCTTGGCCGTTTAAGCGTTCATTCTCTGGCGCATCTGCTCAAACAGGCAGATGGTTGCCGCCATTGCGACATTCAATGATTCAGTCTGCCCCTGCATCGGAATTTTTACGCCGGCGCTTACTTTTTCCAATACTTCCGTGCTAACCCCGCTGCCTTCGTTGCCGAATATCCATGCAGCCGGTTCACACAAATTTATTTCATAAAGATTAAAATTATTGTGTTCACCCAACGCAGTGGCCAAAACCGTATCCTGATATCCGGCTAGCCATCGCGCCATCGGGACACGACTGTAAATTTTGAGCAGAAAATGCGCCCCCATTCCGGCACGCAACACTTTAGGTGACCACACGTCTGCGCTCTCTTGGCTGAGTATCAGATGCGGCATACCGCAGGCGGCTGCACTGCGGATAATGGTGCCGACATTGCCCGGGTCTTGTACGCATTGCAACACCACACAATCGCCTTGCTGTGGCCAAGCTTGCTCGTGTGGAATGTCAATCAGCGTCATGACATCATCGGAATCGGTCAGGCTGGTGATTTTAGATAAGGCTTCATCACTGACCCAAGTCGTCAAACCTACCGGAATCTGCCCGACAATTTGGCGGATTTCGTGATGATTGGCTTTGGATTCGGGCAGATAAACCCGCACAGGTTTACCGCCGGATTCAAGATAGCTTTGCAGCAAATGCATACCTTCCAATACGGTTTGTCGGCATTGGCGGCGCACTTTGGATTGGGAAAGCAGCTTGGATAAATGTTTGAGCTGTTCGTTTTGGGCAGAAGTAATCAGTTTCATGCTGTGCATTATATCTGCTTTTAGACGGCAAAGTGGGGCCGTCTGAAAATAAAAAAGCCTTTACATAATGGCATAATGTAAAGGCTTGCTGGGTTATTGAACAATTTCTTTCGGTCGGTTCGCCGCGCCTGTTTGGCTTTCAACATGAACTGTGCTTTGTTGTGCCGGTAATTGCTTGGCAGCATTCGGTACCACTACATCCGAAGCAGCTTTGCTTTCTGCCGCTCCACGAACAGGAACGATGTTTTGATCAATCTGGTGCAGCCGGGCTTTCTCAACCACGGCCGACGGCGACATCTGCCGACCATCGGTTTGCGGCCAGAATTGCCACACGGACACAGCTACGGCAGCCAAACTGGCGGCCACAGCAAACCCTCTGACTGCATGACTATTGGCTGCTTTGGACTGCTGCATCGTTGTCTTTGAGATATTGGCCGCATAATCAGCCTGATGTTCGCGACTGATTTCAGCCAAGGCGGCTGTAAACATTTCGCTTTGCATGAAATCGGCATCGCGTCCTACTGCCTGCTGTTTCATGCAGTCGCTGATTAAATGATATTCATACCATTTCCGGCCGGCTTCATCATCAGCTAATAATTTATCCACAATTTCGTCGGATAAATTTTCGTCGTCCATTACAATGGATATATATTCGAATTTCTCGTTTATTGTTGTCATTTTCCTTACCACCTTTGGTTTTCGGCAGTATCCAATAATGGTCTTAAGTCTTTTGCAATGACTTCGCGCGCCCGGAAAATACGCGAGCGAACAGTTCCTATCGGACACCTCATAATCTGAGCAATTTCCTCGTAAGACAGTCCCTCCATTTCCCGTAATGAAATGGCTTTCCGTAAATCATCGGGCAGATTCGAAATGGCTGCCTCAACAGTCTGTAAAATTTCACGATTCATCATCTCAGCTTCCGGCGTGTGGTAGTCCGCAATCTGATCTGCCAAATCAAGAACATCGCCTTCTTCGTTCGCAGCTTCTGAACTGATAAACGGCCGCTTTCCTGAAGTGACTAAAAAATTCTTTGCTGTGTTGATACCGATGCGGTACAACCATGTATAAAACGCGCTTTCGCCACGAAAATTCGGTAACGCGCGATAAGCCCGAATCATGGCCTCCTGCGTAACATCGTTTACTTCATGCTCATCTTTAACAAAACGTGAAATCAATCTGATTAATCGGCGTTGATATTTTGTCATCAACATTTCAAACGCCTTTTGTTCGCCTTTTTGCGCGCGCTCTACCAGCATTTGATCGATCTGGCGATCATTCATTATTTAACCTTTTATGTAACTACATTATAAGTCATAAAATAGCAAAGCGTGCTGTGCTATTTTATGACATTTTTGGTGGGATTTAGTTCCGTAATATGTTCCGTCAATGGCTCGTAAACAGGTAAAAATCCGTCAACAGCCCGAAAATCCTGATTGATCTTGAGATTAGCAATTGCCAGACATATGTTATCGGCGTTTGTGATAATCGGCCAAATTTTCCTTACAGACGGCAAAACATGGCATTCTTGCAACATTTTCTTAGTTGATTTGTGTCCAATCTCTAACTTTATAACATCATTATTTGTCATTTTGCGAACGATTCCCACATTCATCAACGTCTGTTCGCTCAACCCAAAATGATGTGGCTTTAAGGTAAACCCGTTTGCCAACAAAATATCTTTCAGACGGCCTTGAATAACCGTATGGCACAACCAAGGATAATCCTCTGTTTCCGACCGGCCTACATACAACATACTCCGATAATAACTGATGGTTTTACCGTCAAACTGCCATTGTGCAGACTGAGCTTCCAGTAAAATTCTAGCCATATCCGATAAAGTCTTGTACGACGGCAAACGGATTTCGTTAGCCTGAAAAAAATAATGCAGCACACGGCGGCGGCGCAATTCACTCAAATTACGCCATTTTGCAACATGAAACAGGCCGTCTGAAAGAATATGGTGGTAATCATCCAGCGTAATTTCTTCCAACAAAGCTAAATCATCTTGAATGCTGCGCACATTGGCCAAAATTTGTTGATTGATATTCGGGACTTGTCGCTGCCATTGCGGCAAAGCATCGTGGCGAACCCAGTTGCGCAGGTAGCCGGTATCCTGATTACTTTCGTCTGAAACATAAGCCAATCCGTGTTCGGCGGCATATTGCTCTAACGTCGCCTTCTGAATTTCTAAAAGCGGCCGCCAAATTTTGATGTCTTCGGTTAAAGCCCGCCATTTGGGCATCGACGCCAATGCACGCACTCCGCCGCCTCGGGCAACACCGAGCATAAAGGTTTCGATTTGGTCGTTTTGATGATGCGCCAAAGCCAAAATTTGGTTCAGGCCGTCTGAAAATACACGGTAACGTTCAGTTCTTGCCGCAGCTTCAATGCCTTTTCCTTTGGTATGAATCTCTACTTTGACAATACGCAAACCGATATTCAGCCTGTCACATAGTGTTTGACAAAAATCAGCCCAATCATCGGCAAACGGGCTTAAACCGTGATGAACATGCACGGCGTTGAGTTTGAAATTTTTCCTATCGCGCAAACATGCCAACAAATGCAGCAAGACGACCGAATCCAATCCGCCGCTCAAACCGACTTCAATACCCAATTCGTCGGTTTGCTTAGGCAATTCGGCTTCCAGAAAAGCCAATAAATCCATTTTCTGTCCTTCGTTTTCAGACGGCGCGAGAGGTGGAAAAGGCTGGGTTATTGACACTTTTACCACTTTGAACTGCACTCAAATCTGGAGATTTTCAAAGGTCTCGGCCTACAATAGAAAAACAAGCAGGCGCAGGCCTGCTTGTTTGAACAGTTATCGCGGTGGCGGAAAATTATTTCTCGACAAATTTACCGTATGCCATAATGCGGTCAAAACGGCGCGACAACAAATCCGACATCGGAATGCTTTGCGCATCACGCAATTGTTCTTCCAAAACATGCTTTACGCTCAACATCACCGCTCCCATATTACGGTGTGCACCGCCCAAAGGCTCATCAATAATGCGGTCGATTAAACCCAACTCTTCCAAACGCTTGGCAGTAATACCCAAGGCTTGAGCGGCATCAGCGGCTTTTTCGGCGGTTTTCCATAAAATCGAAGCGCAGCCTTCAGGTGAAATCACCGAATAAGTTGAGTATTGCAGCATATTGATATAATCACCCACGGCAATGGCCAATGCTCCGCCCGAACCGCCTTCACCGATGATGGTACAGATGACCGGCACACGCAAACGGGTCAATTCGTACAAATTACGGCCGATGGCTTCTGATTGACCGCGCTCTTCCGCACCAATTCCCGGGTAAGCCCCCGGCGTATCGACAAAAGTCATCACCGGCAAACCGAATTTCTCGGCGGTTTGCATCAAGCGTAAGGCTTTGCGGTAACCTTCCGGACGCGGCATACCAAAATTACGGCGGATTTTTTCTTTGGTATCACGCCCTTTTTGATGGCCAATGACCATCACGCTTTGACCGTTGAAACGTGCCAAACCGCCGACAATCGCATAATCGTCGGCAAAATGACGGTCGCCATGCAATTCTTCAAAATCGGTAAAAATCGCCTTGACGTAATCTAAGGTATAAGGACGCTGCGGGTGACGCGAAACCTGGGAAATCTGGGCAGGTGTCAGTTTATTGAAAATAGATTTGGTTAAATCATTGCTTTTCTTTTGCAGGCGGGAAATTTCGTCTGAAATATCGACAGCCGACCCACCTTGAACGAAGCGCAGTTCGTCAATTTTGTTGGTCAGCTCAGCAATAGGTTGTTCAAAATCTAAAAAAACAGGTTTCATACAATGAAGCTCTCACGAATAAGATTCTGCCGCAATCATACGCTAATCGGGCAATTTTAGCAGTAGTTTGCATAAAAAATATGCAGCATTTGAGAAAAATCAAGACTTTCCCACGATTTTCAGACGGCCTGATTCGTTTTTAGTATAGATACACCCTACGAAAATATAGCGGGATTGATAGAAAATCTTTTCCATTGTTCTTGAAAAAATACAGGGCTCACTTTAACTTCGGCATACCACAAGAGCAGCTGGGAATTTTGCAGAAATGGTGCGGAAGTTAGGGCTAATCTACGCAGGCTTAAACCTTCTTTCTTTTCTGCACGGATTACAACCCACCGCTTTGCTTTACAACAAATTAAACCTGTAAATGCTTGCCTGAAAGAGGTGTGGTGTTCAGACAGGCATTGTGTTTTAAGTTTAGACAAAGGCGGCAGCCTATACCTGTCCGAACTGTGTTGTTCTGATACTTTCAGACAGGCATACGGACAGAGGCAGGTTTGTCAGCCTGTGTGTTTACCATAGTCAAAAATCGTGCCAATGCCGCTAATTGCAGGGTATCCCGCCCCCAAAATGAAGCCTTCAGCCTGCGCATCCATGAAATAGGACGCAAACCTTGTTGGACTGCTTCTTGTACTGCCTGGGGCTGGCGGGCAAAGCATTTCTGCCACAAAGGCAGGGCTTTGGCCAGCAAGTTTTGCCGCTGTAATATCAGCAGCGTCGATTGCAGGTAACACAGCCAATCGCGACTTTGGCATTGGATAATATCCAATGCAGCGGCAGGATTGTCTTCAAAATCAATAAAACCCACCCGCCTGCCTTG
>NZ_PXYY01000199.1 GCF_003013245.1 Neisseria iguanae | reverse complement strand
CAGTCGGCATGATGCGTAAAGCACACAGCTACTGTCGATCTGTTATCCGAAGAAGATCGTTGCCGAAAACGTGTTATGTCATGGCACAGGGTTTTGGAACGCGCACCGTACATTCCGATCCAACTATACTTCTTATTTCGGGCTGCTAACAGTAACGGCGCAAAGCCGGTTTAAAGGCGGTTTGTATCAACCTGCTGAAGGCTGCCAACCGACTTCGTGTGCCTGTTGCAGCCTGAAAGATAAAATACACCTTAAAGATAGGGAGTACGAGAACCATAGGTCATTGGACATGAAAAAAGCCTACTTAATAACCTAAGTAAGCTTTTTTGATTTTGATTAAGGTTTTGCAAAGATCTCGGCCTTTTATCGCTTAATCAACAATCAACCCAAAAATCAGGCCAATTCTTTGCGCAGCTTTTCGGTCACATTCATCATCACTTGCAGCTGCTCAATGGTTTCTTTCCAGCCGCGGGTTTTCAAGCCGCAGTCCGGATTCACCCACAGGCGTTC
>NZ_PXYY01000198.1 GCF_003013245.1 Neisseria iguanae | reverse complement strand
GGTTTGCCCTCTCTGCCTTTGGGCCCGGCCACATCACCCCTCTCTTTCTGATCGGTTTCTGGGCGGCAGGTTGCCGGTTGGGGATATTCTCCGAAGCGGCCCCGACAGCCTGATGACGGTATGCTTTGGGGAGACGGACTTCGGCTCTTTATCCCAATAACCCCATACTCTTTTTTTTTTTGTACTGCGGCAATGGGCGGCAATCGCCGGTGTCTGTAGAGGCTTTTGTGTTGCCGGTGCGGCCATAGAAACTGCCTTTGGGTATATCGGCACTGTGCGGCAGGCATACCGGCAGGTGTTTCGCCCTCATCGTTTAGATGGCTTCGTTGTTTTGGCGGTTTTTCGTGGGGCTTTCATGTGCTTTAGGTAGTCGTTCTCCGTGCTCATGATAGTAAAATCAGGCCTACTGGACATTTGGGATGATTTTCCATCCCAAATCCTACTCCCGGCTACTAAAATATCTTCTGACAAATATAATCTTACCCCTTCTTCCCAAGCCCGGAGGGCATCGGGTTTTGGTCTTTAATTCAGTGA
>NZ_PXYY01000197.1 GCF_003013245.1 Neisseria iguanae | reverse complement strand
GCCTTTAATGCTTTGGCTGCTGCGGATTCCGGATGGCGGGCCGGGTATCTCCGGATGGTGCCCTGCCCGTGAAACGGGCCGGGTTGGAACGGAATACCGGGGGACAGGCTGTTCAGACCGCCAAACCCGTCTGCGCTAATGCCGCTCGGAGTACGGTAGCCGGAGAATTTCAGCATCGCTGTCCAAAACAAGGCATGAAAATACAGTATGTCTTTGCCGATAAAGTGATACATCTCGGTTTGGCTGTCAGCTTTGAAAAATTCATCAAAATCCAAGCCGGTGCGGTCACAAAGATTTTTGAACGATGCCATGTAACCCACCGGCGCATCCAGCCACACATAGAAATATTTGCCTGGCGCATCGGGGATTTCAAAGCCGAAATAAGGTGCGTCGCAATGAACACGCGACCTACCCGCAGGGGCAAGCATACCTTGAATTTAAAAAGTTTCCTTGCTTTTTAGCTTTAAGAAAAGCCGGCGTTGTTTACCGTATTGGAAAGACAATACTGAAATGAACACCCACAAAAACACCCGGTTCACCCCACATCAGCGCCAGGCCCTATACG
>NZ_PXYY01000196.1 GCF_003013245.1 Neisseria iguanae | reverse complement strand
GAGAACCAGTTGTTTGGCAATGCCAATACCGACAAGCAACACTTCACCGCGTTTGCCATGGAAAACAGCACGGCTCAAAACGCGGCTTTAGCTAATGCACAAGACATTAAAATGATGAATCCGCTGAACTACATCGGCGACCCAAAAGCGCAAACATCGCAAAACTGGCGAATCCGCGTCGGCACCAACGACCGCGACACTTCATTGGCGGTATCTGCCGTATTGGCGGCCAAGCTGCAAAACAACCGCTTACAAGTCGATTATGCTTTGCCGTGGGGTGTGCCGCACAGTGGTGATTATGATTTGGATGAATTATTTGCATGGATAAAACAAGTCAGCCTCCGATAAGATAAATGTCAAGACCTTTGTAGAACCGCCATCTTTTGGCATATGTTTTTGTGATGCGCTTCCCGAACGCCCGGCTTTGTTGTGATATGTCTGCACCTTTTGCAAAGAGATCGCTTTGAATTTTACTCAAATCTAAGATTTTGCAAAGGGTTCATGCCGTCTGAAAATTTTCAGACGGCATTTATTTGACAAAAGCAAAAAATAAAGCCTGAACAGA
>NZ_PXYY01000195.1 GCF_003013245.1 Neisseria iguanae | reverse complement strand
CTGCCGCTTTAAGATGCCGCACGCCCGCGTTTACCTTTACGCCGACCGCCGAAATAACCCCCGTCCGGCCCGGTGGGGCCTCTCTGAAAACCCCGCCGGCTGCCTGTGCCAAATGACAGGCTGTCACTTGGCGGGTTTTGCGGTAGGACAACATAGCCCAACCGGGTTGGGTACCCAGAATATCAGCGGCTGCACGAGCCATTACTTCCGGTATAAAAAACCGGAGAAGTTCTCTTTATTATATTCTTTGTTAATTTGCAATTGGTTATCTTTATTTTTGCAGTCTGGCACGACTGATAATCTGCTTCAGCCCCTAATATAATCTAATCGAAAAAATCCTACGCAATTTTTTAGGAGGAACACGTTCATCGTGAAAGTTCATATCGTGCATCAGTGAAATCACAAAACCCTAAATACTGAGCCGCCTGTTTATATCAAGGCCGTCTGAAAACCATCCGGTTTTCAGACGGCCTTTAGATTCACCTGCCAAGTGCAGCAACGGTTGAATACGTCCAAGAACCGATTACCCGGCGTACCTAAGCAAGCGTTTTTTTCGGTCGCGTTTTTCCCGGTTGGCAGGTGGGTTTGCCAACCGCCTTTCCT
>NZ_PXYY01000194.1 GCF_003013245.1 Neisseria iguanae | reverse complement strand
TCGCATGACTACCGGCCTTACGCCTATACAGCCAAAGGTTAAAAGCCTTATGACACACACAACCGGCAACTGAAAAACATGGCCAATGCGGTTGGAGCGGTTCATAACGGTCCATTACTTTCAGCGGGTTTGCATGACTGCCGTATGAACAGCAATATGTGAAAACGCCGTTATTGCCGCCGTTGCCACAAAACAGTGTGATTGTCACGGGCAATGCCTCATTTCATAAAAGACAGGATAGGCGAAACCCATCAAGAGCAGGTCATGATGTTTTTGGTTAACGCCTTATCGTCCTGACTTTGATCTGATTGAAAAAAACGGGCGTGGATGAAGCAGAAGGATGGGACAGTTAGATTGTATTGATCCGTTATGCTTCTATGTTTATGTGGATTTGTGTCATTTTTTAATTTCTTTTACTATAATGGCGTATGAAAGCACGGTCGGTTTCATTATGACTGTTGTCCCAACTTTGGTTTTCGGTGTGTTTTAAATTATTTAAGGCCGCCTGAAAGCTTTAGCGCATTTCCAGACGGCCTGTAAAGAAAGGCTTATTTAAACCATGATTTGATTTTGTCGAATAAAGACGTGCTTTGTTTCTCGAAGCGCTCTTCCGCCACCGTGACG
>NZ_PXYY01000193.1 GCF_003013245.1 Neisseria iguanae | reverse complement strand
GACTGCAGGTTGCAGTCGAGGGGAAAACCAAATGCGTCGTTATCCGCAAAACCGCCGGCTTCAAAGCACAAGATGTTGCCCGAGTGGCGGATCAGGCTCTGAAACCGTTCAAAAGCGTTATCCAAACCATCACGTTGGATAACGGCAAAGCGTTTTACCGGCACGGGAGCTTTGTCAAAGTACCGGCCATGCAAACCTGACTTCTGCCGTCTCTACCCTTTCCGGGAAAGGGTTGGCGGCGCATACCAACGGACTGATCCGGCCATCCTTCCCGAAGGGGACGGATTTTAGAAAATTGGGCGGCAAACAGGTTAAGGCGGTTGAACAAACCTTGGGAACTTTGTACCGTAAATTCGGCTGCAAACGGGCGCATTATTTTGGCTTGCGGAAAGTATGGACGCAAAGCTATTTGAAAGCAGTGTGCCTAACTAAACCTGTTAAAGACGGCCAACAGGCTTCGAGCGCCTGTTGCTGCCTTAAAGACAGTAAATACTCTCTAGCAAAGGGAAAATAAGGACGGGAACAGTACTCAAAAAGGCAAAGCGGTTAGTCGATAACCCAATTAACCGCTTTGGTTGATGTGTTTATATTTTGCAAAGGTCTCGGCTGCCGCAAATATGTACTATTT
>NZ_PXYY01000192.1 GCF_003013245.1 Neisseria iguanae | reverse complement strand
GCAGAGCGGGTTATCCGCAACTTAATGGAAATGGGGCAGGATAAGTTTGCGTTTAAGGATTCGGAACGTCAGCAAAAGGCGTTATGCCGTTTTGTGAATTTTTATCATCCGGTTAAGCCGCATAAGGATTTGAAAGGTGATATGCTTTTCGGGGTTTTACAGGCTTCACTGCCCAATCTGTTGTGTAAACAACGCAGCTGTTTCTGACAAGATAGGGATTTTGCAAAGGCCTCAAGACTTTTTGATCTGCCGGTTAGCGGCTAACCGCTTTACCGGCAATATCTTTGCGGTATTGTATACCGTTGAAGCTGATTTTTTCCAAAGCTGTATAAGCTTTGGCTGCCGCAACGCCATCCTCCAAACCGGCCACACACTGCACACGGCTGCCGTTGGTAATAATTTGGTTGTGTGCGGCGATGGTTTCCCTCCTGAAACCGCCGATGCGCGCTTTGCTGTCGGCAATGGACGGGCGTTCTTCGAGACCGGTCCGAACCGCTACTTCCCTTTCCGTCCCTGCGCCACTGCCGTATTTTCTCTGCCGGGGTTTGGAAATGGCGCGCCGGCGGGTGTGAAGGCTGCCGCCGTTTTACGGTCTTCGGCGGGATGACGGTGCTGCGGTTTGATGCCTTTGTGTTTGGAGGGGGCGCAGACCTGTTCGGGG
>NZ_PXYY01000191.1 GCF_003013245.1 Neisseria iguanae | reverse complement strand
AGCCTTTGGCAATAGAAATCATTTCAGCATACGGGATATAGCCATAAAATTTAATCGAAGCATGTTCATACTGTTTCAGCTGCTCTGCATCGGGTCCGCCTCCCATAATATGCAGTTCAACATTTTCACCTTTTTCTAATAGTTTTAGAACGCCTTTGCAAATCGTTTCTACGTCATAGCTAAAACTTAAAGTGCCTAAGTAGAAAAAACGTGTTTTATTGTCGCCAAAAATTTTTGCAACTGCCGTATTCAGCTTAGGGAAATCTGCGCCAATATAAACCACTTCACCAGGAACATTCGGGTTAATTTCCCTGGCGCGATCCAGATAGGTCTGTGATACGGCAACTAATCCATCGGCATAGCGATAAGCCTGATTGGCTTTGGAGGCAAACGGCAATAAATTGTGCGGAATTTTTTTCAAAAAAGGGATAACCGACGAGAATGATTCCGGCCATACATCTTGTACATCTATAATCAGTTTGTAGCCTAAACGCTTTTTATACCTGCCCAATAGAAGATTGGTGGCAATCAATGGATAAGCGGAGAAAACAACATCTTGCTCGCCAGGCCGGCATTGCGCCAACCATCGTTTAAAATCTTTCACAAACACATGGTGGCTTTTAACACGACCCCAAGAAACGTTTTTTTGATAACCGCTTTCTTTCAGC
>NZ_PXYY01000190.1 GCF_003013245.1 Neisseria iguanae | reverse complement strand
GCACGGTTGAATGTATCCATGGATGGGTACTTATGGATGGGTACTTGTATAAATGAGGCATTGGGTTGGGAATGCCTTTGAAAATTTGAAGCATTTTCGTGCTGCCGCTACCTGCTACGACCGCTTGGAGCCTCACTTGGCACCTGGAAGAAACGGGATTCCGCTTTAATCACAGACATGATAACCTGTATGTAATTTTGTTGGAAATGTCACGGAATATACCGTTGGATTAGATTCCTGAGCCCCATCTGAAATACTGCCATATATCGGCATTGTCAAAATTAGCAGCCAAAATATTTTTAGTTTCAGTTGATTATATTCCGCTATTTTCTGTTTTGTCAGTTTTTGAAAAATTGATAAATGCTGCTTACCGGCGTTTCAGGCGGTCTCATGCTCATAGCTTGGCAATGAAAAACACCAGCGGCGCGGCTGGTGTGTGGTGTGCATTCTGCGTAAAAATAAAAAAACGAGACCTTTACAAAACCCAACCCATAATCAAAAAAAGCATACTTAGGTGACTAACGTACGCTTTTTTTCAATATTAAATGCCCCATAATTACCTATGATTCCCTATTTTGGAACATATCCCCCCCCTTTTTCAGACAGCAGCAGGCACACGGAGCCTGTTGGCAGCCTTCGGCAGGTTGATACAAACCGCCTTCAAATGACTTTGCGCAGTGACTTTCAATAAACCAAAATAAGCCGCACGGCGATAGCGGAAT
>NZ_PXYY01000019.1 GCF_003013245.1 Neisseria iguanae | reverse complement strand
GGGTTTTACGGTAAACAACGCTGCTGCATTGGGGTGGATATCCAATAAACCGGCAGCCGGACGGGCAGTAACTCCGGGTACAAAAACCCAAGTTGTTTTTTTTGTACTTTTTCAGATAATTTACAGTGTGTTATCTTCATTTTCGAATGGGTAACACAACTGCTAATCTAATACAGCCCCGGGATTTTGCCTGCCATTTCGGGTCGGCCTGCCGATTTCTGCTAAAATTCCCTTTATTTTACTTTATACCCACATCATCATGAGAATCCCGCCGCTCAAGCCGCTGATTATGACTTCGCTGCCAGTATTCGTCAGTGTACTCATTGCTGCCACCAGTGTTTGGTACATCAACATGCCCGCTCTTGCCATGCCGTTTGTATTGGGCATCATTGCCGGCGGTTTGGTTGATTTAGACAACCGCCTGACAGGCCGTCTGAAAAACATCGTGATTACGGTGGCGTTGTTTACCATTGCCTCTTTGTCGGCGCAACTCACGCTCAGCACAGGCTGGCCATTTATCGCCGCCATGACCGCGATGACATTTTTCTTCACGCTGCTGGGCGCGCTCAGCCAACGCTACCGCACGTTTGCTTTCGGTTCCCTGGCGGTAGCGACCTACACTTCGCTGACCTACACACCGGAAACCTTTTGGCTGACCAACCCTGTGATGATTCTGCTGGGCACGGTGTTATACAGCGCCTGCACGCTGGTTTTCCAGATGATGTTCCCCCACCGCCCTGTGCAGGAACGCATGGCGGATGCGTATGAGCGCTTGGGCGACTATTTCGATGCCAAAGCCGATTTTTTCGACCCCGATGAAGCCGCATGGCTGGGCAACCGCCAAATTGACTTGGCCATGCGCAACACCGGCGTGATTTATGCCTTCAACCAATGCCGCGCCGCCCTGTTCTACCGTATGCGCGGCAAACACCGCCACCCGCGCACTGCCCGCATGCTTCGCCATTACTTCACCGTGCAAGACATTCACGAACGCATCAGTTCCGCCCACGTCGATTACCGCGAATTAGCCGACAAGCTTAAAAACACCGACCTGATTTTCCGTATCCACCGCCTGCTGGAAATGCAGGGACAAGCATGCCGCAATGTCGCCGGCACCTTGCGCAGCGGCAAAGTCTATCATTATAGCAAACGCTTGACGCGCGCAATGGAAGGCTGCCTCCAGTCGTTGGAATGGTTTTCAGACAGCCGCCCCGACAGTCATGAAGTGCACAATATCCGACAATTGCTCAATAATTTAAGCAGCGTCGATCATCAACTCAAACAATTGGAAAACAGCGACAACATTACCGCGCTTGAGGGTGAATCGGATGTCACCCGCATTACCGCCTTAGAAAGCCACGACGGTTTGAAACACATTTGGCAGCGCGTGAAAAGCCAATTGAATTTGGAATCCACTGTGTTCCGCCATGCCGTACGCCTGTCGCTGGTGGTAGCCATAGCTTGCGCCGTGGTCGAAATACTCGGTCTTAATCTCGGCTATTGGATTTTGCTGACCGTGCTGTTCGTGTGTCAACCCAACTATTCCGCCACCAAAAACCGCGTTTACCACCGCATCGCCGGTACGATTTTAGGCGTGATTGTCGGCTCCCTGGTACCTTATTTCACGCCGTCGGTAGAAACCAAATTATGGATTGTCATCGCCAGCACTACCCTCTTCTTCATGAGTCGCAGCTATAAATACAGCTTCTCAACCTTTTTTATCACCATCCAAGCCCTGACCAGCTTTTCTTTGGCCGGACTCAATGTGTACTCCGCCATGCCGTGGCGGATTATCGATACCATCATCGGTTCGGCAATGGCGTGGGTGGCCGTGTCTTATTTGTGGCCGGACTGGCGTTACCTCACGCTTGACCGCACATCGGCGCTGGCAGTTTCCGGCAACGGCGCATATCTGGAAAAAATTCTCGCGCAATTGCAACACGGCCGCAGCGACGATGTCAGTTACCGCACCGTTCGCCGCCAAGCTCACGAACGCATCACCGCCTTGAGCAGCACCTTGTCCGACATGAGCAGCGAGCCGGATAAATACGGCAGTCAGCTTTCAGACGGCTTCAACCTTTTGAAAACCAATTACGCGCTGACCGGCTATATTTCTGCGCTCGGTGCCTATCGTAACGAAATGGCACAAGAAACCGACGATGCCTTTACTGCTGCGTTCTACCAAACCGCCCGACAAACTGCCGCGCTGTTAAAACACATGCCGCAGCAAAACGCCGCCGGTTTTCAGACGGCCTTAAACCAACTGCTTCACGATTTGGAAGACCTGCGCAACCTTACGTCCGACCGCCAAGACCATATTTTGTGGCAGCAACTGAGCCTGATTGCCCGCCAGCTGCAACCTTGTTATCAAGCCTTACATCATCAAACTGAAGCCGCAGAATCAGAAAAATCTGAACTTGCCGCGTCTTAAAACATACAGGCCGAGACCCTTGCCCTACTCACAAACTTTGAACGTCGACAGTAATGAATACGCCGCTGTGGCAGGCATAGCGGTTTTTAAAATATAAACAACATAGCATTTAAGCGTAAGAAAGCGTTGAAAAATATGAAAGGTATCAGCCGCGGTATTTAATCGGAAGCCGCCGTATCGTAGAGGTCTGCTGCGAAAAAAGCCGCTATGCCTGCTGTGAAGAAATAAAATACGGCACCGATGGATTGTAACAGGCCGTCTGAAACAGAGTTGTTTCAGACGGCCTGTTTTTTATAGGAATCGTTATTGTCTTGTACAATAGCTGCTGAACTTTATTTTGACTGCAAGTTGCTGGATATTTTTCAGACCGATTGTCAATATCAATATGCAAACTCAAACAAAGGCCGTCTGGAAGATTGGAAAAATATCCCCATCTTTCAGACGGCCTTGGAACTCCCATAGCAAGTGCAACAACTTTCCAAAAGAACAGGCCGGTATGCGGCAGCATACCATCTTTCCTGACAAGAAAGATTGCCATCCGCTACGCGCACCTGACCCGGGAACCAAGATACGGTATTTACCCGGAATACCGCACAAGCCGTCCAAAAGCAGCGCCCGCGCTACTGTCAAATGCCATGAAAAAATTTAAAATAAAGTATCCGCCCTGACTTTGGATAACGGCAGAGGGTTTTACAAACACAAAAAATTTACCGAAAAGCCGGACGCCAAAACCTGCTTCGGCTATCCTTCTCATCCACAGGTGAGGGCTTGGTGGAAAACACCAACGGATTGCTGCGACAGTCTTTCCCGAAGCAGACGGTTTTCAACCTGATCACGGATGAAGAAAAAAAATAGAAAAACCCAACCACCAACCGAGAAAAACGCTTGCTTATGATACGTCGGGTAATCGATTCTTGGGCTTATTCAAACCATTAATTTCTGTTGTTGCTCTTGGTGTGTGAATCCAAGGGACTTTATATTTTTCCGATTAGCCATGAACCGGAGCCTGCATCGGTGCTTCTGCCCCTGCAGGCAAACCAAATACTTCGCGCAGAATCACTTTATAAAAAGCAAATGCTTCTTTTGCGCCCGCAATCGCTTCATCTTCGGCAGGTTTATCCAAACCTAAATTGTTGAGGTGTTCGCGGAATTCACGCCAGTGTTTACCACGACCTTCAGGATGCGCATCCAAATGGCGCGCACCAAAGTTTTCATCAAAACTCAATTTCTGCTTGGCGGCTTTAAATAAAAAGGCTGCCCCTAAATTCGAACCTTCGGCACAATAAAGCCAGCCGATGGCTTTATTGCCTTCAGGTGTGGGCAATTGGCCTTGATGAACGTATTCCGGCTGCCCCAAATCCGCTAAATCTTTGACTACTGCATCATAACGTGCCATTGAAGACAATGCAGGGATTTTTTGATTGAGCTCGGCATCATGGTAGATGCGATCCACAACTTTGTGAAAAACTGTTTGCAGATTCAGAAACTTAATATAATTTTCTTTGGTATCGAACGGCTGAACCGACATCACCAGATTATCTACACTGTCATGTACGGCATGATTTTCTTCTTTCAAGCGTTCGGCAAAAGTCAAAGCGTTGTTACTCATGTTACATTCCTATTTGTTTGTTGGCTGAATAATGTTTTCAGACGGCTGATAGATTAAACCGTCTGAAAAAATAAAGCAATTCTTAGAATTTCGCCTCTAGTGTCAGCATATAGTTCCGCCCCGGAGCACTGAAACGCTCAATACCGGCATGCGTAGTGTTGTCCACACGGTTGACCGCACCGAACGGACGAATACTTCTCAAGCTGTCCCAGGTATAGTATTTGCGGTCAAACAGGTTGAATACCCCTGCACGCAACGTAACATGTTTGCCGAATTTGTAATGGCCGATCAAATCGGCCAGCCAAATATTGCGGCTGTGGCGGACAAAAGGAAACGGCTCATTGGTTCTATCGTAGGCAAAAGTCGTATCTTTTGCTTTTTTACGGGCAAAGTAGCTCACATTCAACCCCAAACTCCAACGATCCTCAGGTTGCTTATAGCCCAAACCGATTACACCATTGAATGGCTGGATGGCATTAATGGCCACCCCGCCATCAGCACTGCCTTTCAAGTAAGTTGCTGCCAAAGTTGCATAAGAACCGACAGGCAAACCGATATTGCCAAGCTGCCAGGTTCCCTGCAATTCCAGACCTTTCACTACCGCACTGCTGCGGTTGATATTCGAGTATACGGGTGCAATCGAACCGCGATGGTCTTGAAAAGACATAGTATTGAAATTATATCTCTGGCTTTGGCGGTTTGCCAGATGTACGAAATCAATAAAGTTTTTATAGCGCGTGCGGAAACCTGACAACTGCAGATTCCCCCAATTGCCGTGCCAATTAAAGCCCAATTCGATATTTCTGGCTTTTTCTTCTTTCAAATCGGGGTTCGGCTCAATGTAAAACGCATCATTAGGGAAGAAAAACCACATTTCATCAGTAGTCGGCGCACGGAAACCAGTACTGTATTTACTTTGCAGCGTTAATGACTTGAGCGGACTCCAATCTAAAGTCACAGCGTAGCTCGGTGCTTTAAATTTGGCTTTCTTCTGCCACATCCCTTTAAGCTCAAGCTGGCGCTTAACATGGGGATTGAGGGAGTCACTTTCCAACGTTTTCATTTCGACATCATCATAGCGGGCACCCAAACCAAGTTTCCATTGCTCTCCGAAACGGAAAGTATTGTTCCAGAAAGCATGTTTGCTTTTCGTTTGCGAGCTGACCAAAAACTCATTTTCATTCGTGTTACTTGTACGGCGCTCAGGATACAGCATATAAACAAAATATTCCAAATTACTGTTGCTGTTTTTCAATTTGTTGTAACCGCCGCCGTAGTTCATGCTCCAACTGAAATTTTCAAAATCAAGCTGCTTGTCGGCTGTAAGTTTGTAATTGTCGGAATGCTGGTACAGGCCGCGACGGCGGAACATCATTTCAGCATTGCGTCTTTTCAACTCTACCGGATAGTCCCAAGTCAACGTCGTCATTTCGATTTTCTGTTTGTCGTAGTTGAGCTTCAGCTTTTCCCAAGGGCCGTTTTCCAACCAGTTTTCATATTCCAAACCGGTACGTTTGCGGTAACTCACATCATTACGCAAACGGGTATCACCATTATCACCGCCGGCTGCGGCAAGCAGGTTGGACAATTCATAAGTTTTCCGGTCTTGACGGTAATCTTCATAAACACCGCTCAGATAGTTGCTGTCATTGAAGTGATAACCGCCTTTGAGCAAAGTACTTTTACTCTTTACATTTTGCGGATCAGGTTCCATGCGCAGTTGCCCCGTCTTGGGCGTGCCGAGATTGGTAAAGTCATTGACAATCACGCTGCCTGACCCGCTATGGTTTTTGGTTTCATGCCCATGACGGCCGGTATAGACAAACAAACCGTCAAATCCGCCCAAACGGCCTGCCAAAGTCGTACTGCCCATGTACTGGCGGTTTCGGCTGGAATAACCGCCTTTTACACCGACATAAACCGGTTTTTCTCCATTGACATAGTCGCTTGGCGATTTGGTGGTGTACATTACTGCACCACCCAATGCGCCACTGCCGGCAGCAAGCGAATCGGCTCCTTTTTGAACCACCACTTCTTTAATGGTTTCCAATTCTCCGGCATTGCGATTGGTGTTGAAATTGCCGTATGCACCGAAAATCTCTTGAAATGCTTCCGAAGAACGGCTTTCGCCTTGGGTAAGACCGTCAACGGTAATGGCAACACGGTCTTTGTCAACCCCGCGTACGGCAAAGCCGTTAGATCCGGCACGTCCGCCTTCCACCACTGAAATACCCGGATCATAACGCACCATATCGTGAATATCTTGAACCAGATTTTCATCCAATTCTTGACGTTTGACCCGCTCCTTGCCCAAGTTCCGAACCGGCGTACGACGGCCTTTGACCTGAATTTCATTCAACTCGACTTCAGCGTCTGCAGCAGATGCGGTTGTTGTTTCGGTTTCAGCAACCGCATGTACCGAAAATGCGCCCAACAAAACCACCAGCATGATTTTAGGACGGGAATTAAATGTATTGGACTTCACGCTTAAATACCTCATGTTTTTATTGTCATTCAGTTGTTATTCAGACCGTTTGAAATATTCAGACGGCCTGCTGCCGTCAGGCCGTATTACTCAATATGTGTTAACGAGTCGGATGTATCTCTGGCATCGTAACGGATACGGCTGCCACCGAATACACTGTTAAGTGTTTTATCGCTGTCAAAATTGATTTTACCGCCGATTTCAGTCCCGTCAGAACCCCAGTCCGAACGGCCGTAAAATGCACCATCTACTTTACCAGCAACCTCACCCGAAACAACTTTTCCACTAAAGGTATTGCCGTTAACCTTTACCTTATCGATGACAATATCATTGCCAAAATCGTTGTTCCCCAAAATCTTACCGCTCAATAAACCGGTATTGAAATTGACCGTCAGCATGGAATTCCGGGTGGCAGTATCATGTGCAGAAGTCGCAATCTTACCGTTGCGGTAACGCATAGCCATTACTTCATAGGTTGCACGCCCTGTCGGTGTAGGTGAAGTGCTGTCCCAAGGTTTTTGCATTTTGTCCACACGGGCTTTAACCCCTCCTACAAACAAATCAGCTTCACCCGAACCGCTCAGCCAAACGCCGTATTTCATTTGCCGGGCACCCGGTGCGAATGATGAAGTAACATTATTGCAGCAGACCAACAATTCGCCACCACCGGCTAGCGGTTGCCCTGCATGAACCGTCGGCATTTTGGTGTCTTGCACCCCAAACGCATTAGTAACCAACGGGTCGGTCAAATTGGTAAGTTCGTATAATTTTCCGTCTGGTGTTTTGTATGCCATTACTTCTTTATCTACATTGGTTTCTCGCTCTACCGCACCGACCCAATCACCCTTATATTTATATTTCTCACTGAGAACCTTATACAGCCCCAAACTTCCCCGGCCTTCCAACATTTCTACTTTCTTATTTTCATCTGTCAGCAAAGTTACAGAAGCAATTTTTTGCGGGCCGTGCCAATCACTGGATGTCATATTGCCTACCGCCAGTTCATTGGTTTCAGGTAAAGCAACAACCGTTTTCGGAATATCGACATGACCACCACCGGCACATGCCGAAAACAGTAATGGTAATGCTATTGCCAGCAGTGAATGCTTGTATAATAAATTCATCATTTTAAACTCTCCGCATAAATTTCAATCTGGATTCATTCCATCCAAATCAGTAATTTATATATTTTTCAAAAGCTTATTTTTCTATTATAAGCATCGAACATTAATTCTTTACAATAATACACGCCAAGGAGTATTATTACAAATAATTCGTAAACTCATTACTAAAAAATAATGCCTATTGTAAACAAAGTAAAATTTAATTCCTTAATCGGACACCTTCAAAAACATAAAAAACCATTGGATACAGCAGGTAAAAACAACTCTGCATTTTTACAATCTTTGAAGATGGTGCCTGTATCAATATTGCTTACCGCTTATGCCAACGCAGACACAATGCCCTCTGAAAACCGCTTCGAACAAGTTTCCGACAGCATGCATCAAAATGCATTTATCCGGGATCTGCCGCCAAAAGATGAAAAAACAACCATCCAAGCCAATGTTGAAACAATTCTCGACAATGAAGCATTAAAACAACAACCGCTGCTTCTTCACTATTTGTTCGAACAATCGCTCAATACTGAAGATCCGCATTTGATTGCCTCATTAAAATCCGCTTATGAAACCCTGCCGGAAAAAAATCCGATTTTACTTCAACGTGCGGAGGGCTTTCTGAAAAAAAATGCCGGCCATTATCGTCAAGCCGTCAATATCTATCAGCGTCTTAACCAATCTCATCCGCAAGACGAACGCATCGCGCTTGATACAGCTGCTGTTTTATTTGAAGATAAGCAATGGACCGAAGCGGATATGCTGTTTGCCCAAACCGCCCTTTCAGACGACCTGCCTGAAGCAGTCAGGCACAATATCAGACGCTACCGCGACAAAATCCGCGAACACAATACATGGCAGTTTAACGGCAGCCTGAGCATGAGCCGTAATGGAAACATCAACGATGCCGCTCCCGCCTACTGCTCGCCTATCGGCTGCCAACCTTCTCAAAAAGAGAGCGGAACAGGCATTAATTATGGTTTAAATATCGAAAAAAACACACCGCTGTCCGGCCATCACAATCTGTATTTCCGCAGTTATACGGGAGGAACCAGCTATTACTTTGACAAAAAATCGCAGTATGACCATACCTTGCACCGCAGCCATTTGGGCTGGCAATATCAAAACGCACGAAACACCTTGAATATTCTGCCGTTTTATCAGGCACAACTGGCAGGTAGTGATGAGTTTGAGAGCAAACCGAAAAATAACCATCGCCTGATACCCAACATGCTGGCCCATGCCTTGGGCGTGCAAATAACCGGAACACACCGTCTGCCACAAAATAAAGGACAAATCCAAATCAATGCGGAAAGCTACCGCCAGCATTACCGTCCTAAAGAAAAACAGCCCCTTTATGACGGCAACCACTACAGTTTGTCTTTATCACTGGCCAAACCGGCCGGCCGCCACCACTTGCTTTTCATCGGTCTGGGTAGCAATTGGTTTCTTCCCCGCCAACCGCAGCTTAACGGCCGCTCAAACCATACCGCATACACCCGAAGTTTCATCCATACAGGCTGGCTGGCCGAATGGCCTTCACTGGCAGGATTACAAAGCCGTCTCAGCGCGCAATATGGCCAACGGCGCTATAAAGGCCAAGCCTTGGACACTGATTTTTTTTACCGTACACAGAAAAATTACGAAACTGTCTTTTCTGCTTCTATCTCCCACCCGAAACTCAGTTATCGCGGATTGACACCCAAACTGACTTGGGAAGCACGTAAAACTCGTAGCACACATAAATGGGCCGAGCGCAGCCAACAACAATTATTTGTTGAAATTGAGAAAAATTTCTAACCATACGGCACAGCACATTAAAAGGCCGATACCTGTGTCCAACTCACGATAAAAAAGCTTACTTAAATTATCAAGTAAGCTTTTTTCATTCCCAACATACCCATAATTTCTCAGATTTCTCCTCTTCGAGGGGTATGGCAGCCTTTTCACACAACAGCAGGCACATCAACTCACCGCCGCACGAAGGCGGCTGGTCAGCTATTTGCTGTACAACATTCTCAAAATTTGCGTTTCAATTCACAGCCGCATGAAGGCGGCTGGCCGAATGGCCTTCACTATCGGGTTTACAAAGCCGTCTGAGCGCGCAATACGGCCAACGCCGCTACAAAGGCCAAGCCTTGAACACCGATTTTGTTTACCATCCGCAGAAAAATTACGAAGCCGTCTTTTCTGCTTCGTTCTCCCACCCGAAGCTCAGTTATCGCGGGTTGACACCCAAACTGACTTGGGAGACACGTAAACCCCGGAGCACACCCAAATGGGCCAAGCGCAGCCAACAACAATTATTTGTTGAAATTGAGAAAAATTTCTAACCATACGGCACAGCACATTAAAAGGCCAATATCTGTGTCTAACTCACGATCAAAAAAGCTTACTTAAATTATCAAGGAAGCTTTTTTCATTCCCATGCAGATAAAACGGCAACATCTCACCCTAATGTCCGCTGGGCAACAATCACAGGCACTACCAAGGCAGCATACATACGGGCAAAAGTGCGGGTATCTACCGCACGGCGGGTCGCCCCCACCAGTCAAATCATCAGCACCAGCAGAGCATAGGTCAAGGCGTGCCACACCTTGCCCGCCATCACCGCATTGACCATAAACGCCCCAAACAGCGGATAAGTCAAAAACAATAGATTCTCAAGGGCGACAATGCCAAAGGTGATTGCCAATTTTTTGCGGTGCTGGTGTCCGATATGTTTTAAGGCCTGCCATATTCGTTATTTTCCTTGTTGTGTTCATCGGCGATGGTTTGGCGAAACAGCTGTAAAAAACGCTGTAACCACCGCCATTACAAGATGAATTTCTTGTTGGTTTTTATCAGTAAATAAACCGCTAAAAATAGCGTCAGCAATTCTGCCAATGGAATGGTTATCCACGCACCGTTTATTCCGAAAAACAGAGGCAAAATGCTTACGCCTGTCACAATAAAAACAATGCCCCGACACACCGCCATCAGAATGGATTTTCCCGCTTCGCCAAGCGAGGTGAAATAGCTGGTAATCAGAATATTCATTCCGTTTATCAAAAAGACGAATGAATAGATAGACAGTCCTAAGGTCGCAATATTCAATACCTTACTATCAGCATCATCAAAAAACAACTGGATAATCGAACTGCCAAAAAACTGTAAAACAAAAAATATCGCAATCCCAATGCTTATGTTTATTTTTGCTGCATATCGAAAGATGTTTTTCACACGTTCAAAATTTCCTGCACCGTAGTTGTAGCCGAGCACAGGAATTAAGCCGTCTGAAATGCCCAGAAAAATCAACACGCCCGTAAAATTGATGTAATTGATTACCGTAAAAGCCGAAATCCCTTCCGTCCCCATGAGTTTGATCACAGCCAGATTGACCACGAAAATCGTAACGGCTGAAGCCATTTCCGATACGCCTTCCGACGAACCGTTATAAAACGACTGCCAAAGCAATTTGCCTGAAAACCGCCCCTTGAGCATGGATAATTTTTGCTTGGGGTTGAAGGTGATAATTGCCGAAATCAACAATCCTATGCTAAAGGCAATGCCTGTTGCCATACTCGCACCCATTGTTCCCATGCCCGCATATTTCACCAAATACACACTAAAAGCGATATTTAAAATAACGGTAAAAGACATCATCAACATGGAAAACTTAGGGTGTCCAAGGGCTTTGAGCATTGCGTCTGAATAAAAACACAATGCAATAGGCAAAATAAAAGGCAATAATCCTTTCAGGTAGCCCAAAGCGTGAGGTATTAATACCTCGTCGGCACCGAGTAGCTTGGTAAATTGTTCCGCAAAAAACAGCAAGATGGCGGTTATGGTAATGCTGACCAACGTTAAAGCCCAAAACCCTGTTGTCATGGCATCTTGAGATTTTTGCAAATTGTTTTCGCCCAAACCGTGGCTTACGATGGTTTGGCAACCGGTACCGATGATGAATGCCACAACCATCAACATACTGTAGAACGGCAAAACAATATTCACCCCACCCAAGGCTTCCGCACCGGCATAGTTGCCCACAACAATGCCATCGACGATATTTTGCAATCCGAAAAACAATACCGTTACCAAACTTGGTAAGGCATATTTAAGAAATAATTGGCTAATCGGACTGCGTTCAAGCAATTGGGTATTTTCTATATTTGATTTCATCATTACTTTTCTCAGATGGCGATGGTTTGCCGAAATAATTGCAAAAACCGCTGTAATAAGCCAAACAACTGCTCGGACTGCTCCTGCCCAAACTCTGCAAACACACGCTCGCTCAAGGCTTGATGAGCGGTGAGTAGCGGCATGGCTTTGGCTTTGCCTACTTCGGTCAATCGTAAAATCCGCTCCCGCCCGTTGGCCAGATTGTCATGGATTTGCAAAATGCCGTTTTCTCTAAACTCTTTGCAGACGTTGAACACCGTTTGCTTGGGCAACAGCCACTCTTGGCAAATCTGCTTTTGTTTCAACTCACAGCCGCACGAAGGCGGCTGACGGGGCTGTAAACAGCATGTCGTAGTACTAACAGTTTCAACTCACAGCCGCACGAAGGCGGCTGACGCCCGAACACCGCTATCACCGGCCTTTTCATACGTTTCAACTCACAGCCGCACGAAGGCGGCTGGCCTTCACTGTCGGTCAATTCGCGCTTATGTCCGAGTTTCAACTCACAGCCGCACGAAGGCGGCTGGTCGATTTGCGTTGCAGTTGAGTTCGGCTTACCCTGTTTCAACTCACAGCCGCACGAAGGCGGCTGACAAAACAAGGACCGGGTGGCAGTTTCCCGTTGTGTTTCAACTCACAGCCGCACGAAGGCGGCTGGAAATTCCACGATTTGGTTACGGTTTTGAAAACGAGTTTCAACTCACAGCCGCACGAAGGCGGCTGTTCATCAGTGCCGGTTTTCCGCCATCGATCAAAGTGCGTTTCAACTCACAGCCGCACGAAGGCGGCTGCTGATGCGTCTGCGCTTTCTGTGATGCCTCTGCTTTGGTTTCAACTCACAGCCGCACGAAGGCGGCTGATAATGTTCGCGGATGGAAAAGGCGGCGATGTTGTGTTTCAACTCACAGCCGCACGAAGGCGGCTGAGCCTCTGCCAAAACGCTTGCCAAACAAGGTTTATTCCACTCTGTTTCGCCAATCGTTCTTGCAAAAACACATATCGTTACTATATCACATTTAAGTAACCGTTCATTGATCCAAATTATTAAAGAAATCAAGCTTCGCCGACCTCCCTGAAGTTTCATGAGAACAACAGGTTAGCGGGCTATACAATCAAGGTATCTTTAAACGCATCTATTGCCGGTTTCGCACCGTGATGTTCTACTTTGCGCCGCCATTTGCTGCCCAAGTGATAAAAGCGCAGGCTGTCGGTTTCAGGTTGGTAGGTGGCCAAGAGTTTAGCTTTCAGGCGTACCCATTGGTCGGGGGCGATGTCGCATTCGAACACCGAATACTGCACCCTGACACCATAGTCCAAACACAGTTTGGCGATCCGCCGCAAGCGCGCCTGTCCTTCGGGGTCTTCCAGCGAAATATCGTAAGTAATCAACATCAGCATAGACTATCTCATCAAAAACGGCGGATATTCGGCCAAATCGCCGCGCAAATGCCGCGCCAGCAGCATCGCCTGAATATAAGGCAACAATCCGATTTCCACTTCTTCCTGCAAATACGGATGGATAATTTTTTCCTGCTTTTTGGCTTGCAGCGTCTGAAAAATCAGCTTGCGCGTATCCGCCTTGATATTCACCGCACCGCTGGCTTCCGTTTCAAAATCAGCAGGCTTGATTTGACCGCGGTTAATCAGGCTCAACACCATTCTGTCCACCCACCAGGCGCGGAATTCTTCCAACATATCCTGTGCCAAACTGTCGCGCCCCGGCCGGTCTGCGTGCAAAAATCCCACTTGCGGATCCAGCCCCACGCTTTGCAATGCACCGCCAATATCCCGCCCCAACACGCTATACAAAAACGACAGCAACGCATTCACCGGATCGCGCGGCGGTCGGCGGTTACGGCCGTTAAACACAAAACCGCACTTTTCCGTCAGCAAATGCTGAAACACGCCGAAATAGCGCGAAGCCGCATCGCCCTCAATACCACGAATCAACTCCAGATTATCCGCCCGCTGTAACTGGCTCAAGCTGAAATTCAAAGCAGTAATGGCCGTCTGAACCTCGGCATGCTCGCCATGATTACGCAGCCTGCGTTGCAACACCCGCTTTGACGACTGGATTTTCGCCGCAATAATATTGCGCGCAATCGCCACCGGATTATGTTCCGACTGTCGGTACTGAGCCTGCCGCAGCAACACATTGCCACTCTGCCGCCCCTGCAAACGCCCCAAATAACGCCCGTTTTCGGTAAAAAACGCCAGATTGACATTATTCTCCCCGCAAAACCCCATAAAAAACGGCGACACCAGTACATTACCAAAACAAAAAATATGCGCAATCGAATGCACCGGCAACTGCAACAGCTTCTGCCGCTCGCCTTCAACCGTTTTCTCAATCACCAAGGTTTCCCGTTCTTTGTGCAAGTAAGTGCCTTGGGTGGTGATGTATAGGGTGTTTTGGAGTTTGCGCATAAATTGATAGTACCTTAATTTTTAATATTTATTATTAAGCAACAATGCAAAAAGTATTGATTAAAGAATTAATGGAACATTCCATAAATGCCATTTCGACTTAAAAAAAGGCTTATTCATCAACCAAATTGCAGTATTAAAAGCAAATAACCCCCTTGAATTTTTTAATAATTCCCAACGATAAACTGGATCATTTTTACCACCTAAAGCAATATATTCTTTTTGCATATTCACCGCTAAATATTCTTGTGTTTTTATAATATCTGAAAAATCAACTATCTGATCCCCACGAAAGGTATAACACAATCCACCATTCTTGAAATAACTCCTCTCGTCTCTCAATATTTTCCTAAAAGTATTCCACTCATACAGTGAAACGCCATCTTTTGTGCACATATCAAGATTTTCAATTGAATGAAGCAAAATGAACCGACTGCCATTTAGTAAATTTAAATTAGCCACAACCTTTTTACCCATTCTGGATATTAATCGTTCTTTTACTTGACTTGTCAAAACTTTATCTCTTAGTGAAGATAATTGCTTTACTCCTTTCTTTAATTCTTCATTGTGGTAGTACTCACTGAATTCATCCCTAAAAGCCGGGTGAATTGTTTTTATTCTATGTTTTATTTGGCAAAAATATATTAAGTTACTTTTTTTATCGTAGATTATAATATCAGCATCATATTTTTCTTTTGGATCATTTATCCCTTCTGTCACCATAAATCTCTTTTTATCTAAGACATCATTCAAATACTTTAATATATACTTATTTTCAAACCAAATACCTCTTTCTTCTATATTAGCTAAATCTTTGCTTAGATTTGTCTGTAGTGAAAATTTTAAATTAATATCATTTATCCTAATACACTCATCATTTATCACCGTAGCTATTCGATCATTTTTGGATATTTTCAAACTATCCATATTATCAAAAAAATCATCAATCTCTTCCTCTAAAAATCCAAACGAGGTTATTTCAGATCTATTAATGGTATTTTCTAAAGAATTTCTCTCGCTATCATTATAAATTTCCTTAGCATATTTTTCCTTATTCTGAATGATATGTTTTGTTAATCTGAAAGATAAATATGAAATAAACTCTACTTTTTTTCTTATTTTTATAAATACCTCTTTATCCTTTTTATTAAAAAATTTCACATAATCAGGGTGGATACTAAGGTTTTTATCTATGACAATATTTACCCAATTCTGAAATTTCAGGGAGTCTCTAGTATCGCAATTTAAAATTTCCCCTTGCATAAAAGAATCTGAAATATGACTTTGTTGAGTAAAATAACGAGAAAACCACATCATCTTATAAGGAATTAAATACTCTTCAACAAGCTTATAATAACCTTCAGAAGAAACACTTATAACCTGTAGTAAAATATATATAATTAAATCACTTAATGCATAGAAAGCATAAAGACTTACTTGCGACCTTTGAGATAAAGATCCCCACTCCATATAGTTGTTTCTTATTAAATCTTCTTTAATTCTTTCACGATAATCATTTTCAATAAGAACCTGATTATAAATTATATTTTCTCTTCCATATTCATCTAAACAGTACGATTTTATTCCAAATTGAAATACCGATTTATGAAGAAAATATTTTTTACATTTCGCTCCCTGTATTGCATTTTTTTGTAGTAACAAAAAATTTGATATAAATTGACTTGGAATATATTTTTTAATTTCTGCGTGTTGCGCAGAAAGTGGATTGTTTATAAGAGAAAAAACGAATTCTCTTTTCTCTTTATCCATTTCACTTAGTTTATTTTCGATACATTCAAAGAAATGTTTCATAAACACTACTTATAAATTTTGATAAATTATCTATAAAGATTCGCCACATACTCCCCCGACCTATCCTTTTTCAACAAAGCAGGTTGGCAAAGCTCCAACAGCGAACACGCTTTGCAATGTTTGCCATACACAGGTGGTGGGGTTTCGCCGCTTTCCAGCAGCAACCGCACTTTGGCAATCACCGCCAGCGTTTCCTGCCTGAGGCCGTCTGAAAACAATACCGGCTCGCGATGGCGGGTTTGCTGATACCACAACACACCTTCGCCCACCGTTTTGCCGGTCATTTCTTCCAAACACAGGGCTTGGGCACAGAGCTGGATTTTGTCCATTGGCGTAGGTTTGGGTTTGCCGCGTTTGTATTCGACGGGTTTCAGACGGCCTGTTGCCAGCTCGTGTTCCACCATATCGAGAATGCCGCTTATGCCCAATTTTTCTGCCGACACATGCACACTGCGTTCAAAGCGTATGCCTTTGCGGGTTTCCGGTTCGCCCGAATCCACCCGCTCATGCAATGCTCTGCCCTGTGCAGTGAGAAAATTCTCCGCCCACGCTTGTTCGTTGTGAATCAAGGCACACTGCCTTGGACAAAAGGCATAGTGTTGCAGGGCGGAGAGGGAGATGGTGCGCATGCTTAAAAACCGTCAATCTCTTCTGCTTTTAGCCCGTCCAGATTGTTGAGCTCATAGCTGCCGTCAGCATTTATGCGCAAACTGCCGTGCACTTTGGCTGATGAGTATTGCCCTGATTTGCAGTTGTGTTCCCACCAAATCAGTTTAAGCACTTGCATACTACCTTCAGGGCGGGCAGAAGAGGCATCGCCTTCAAACAATTTGCTCAACACAGCTTTGATTTTTTCGGCATCGGCATCACTAAATCCGGTACGCTCTGCCAATTGCGGCGACATCGCACCATAAGCGACATAAATGCCTTTATCTACGCGGTGTTTCATGCCCATGGTGTCGGAGCCGCGTTTACTGCCATCGCCTTCACCGCTCACGCTTTTGGTAATTTGGGTGCTGGTCACGATAACCGGTTCGACGCTGAAAGCCGACTGAATGGTAACCGGCCCGCGCACGGCAATCGACACTCCTGAAGCGTCATCGCTTTTGCCAAAGGCGAACACTTGCCCGAAGCTGCGCACATCCAGCCATTTTTCACAGGCTTTTTTGGCAGTTTCGTCTTTATTGGCTTTTTTCGGATTAAAGGCATCTGCCCCCAAACCAATTTCTTTGTCTTTAGCTCGATTGGCCAGGCTGGTCATCCCGTCGGTTTTCTTTTCATCCGACTGTACAAAAATAGCCTCGCCGCTATCTTGCAATCGGTCACGGATTTTGCGTTTTAAGCAGACATCGGTCATTTCACCGATACCTGAAAAGTCCACACGGGGGCGGTTGCCGTTTAAGGGATCGCCGTTGGGGTTGGCATTTTGCACGCTGAGAATCAGGGCGAAGTCGATTTTTTTAGTTAAGCTCGCTTGGTTTGTCATTTGGGTTTTCCTTTAAATGTTGGTTATTTATTCACTTGCTTCGGTTTTCTTTTGCTTAGTAGCTTGACGCTCGGCAACTTGACGAGCTATTTCCATCAATTGGCAATGGTAGCCAAGCAAGAATTCACCTGTTAATTTTGCATCACTTTTATATTCCTCTGTATCAAACAAATCCATAATCTCCCCAATGGCTTGTTTATAAAAATTTTTTCCATGGCTGATTAAATAATTTTTATATGGAACCAAGGATTTTTCAAGATTCAGCCATGTGCTATATGGCTGCTGGGCGAACTGCTGAAAATAACGTTCTGCATTGGTTGCCCTCGTAGGTTCTTTCTTGCCATTTTGCAAATATAAGGCATACCATTCCAATCTTTCAGCTTGAGCAATCAATCTGCCGTATAAATAATCGCGCGAATTATTTTCTTTATCTAAAGCCATAGGGTAGTTTCTCCGTTTTGATGGATTATGATGACGGGCGTAGTAGCCCCGATATAAGGCGCAGGCCACGCCGATGTTTCGTTGCCAATGATTTTTCTGCTCCTTTTCTCCATCTTTGTTTTGATACTTTATAAAAGGATTGCAGGCTGCCTGAAAACTTTGTTGCATCAAATCGTCAGGAATAGGAACGTTTTTCCCACCTGCGATGACGGGCAATAAGCGGGCATACAGTTGTTTTTTAAGTTTTCCGTCTCTATCCGATACCTTTCCATAAACCGTCTCATAAATCGCATAAGGGGATGGCGGAACAATCGGCCAAATGGGTTGTTTGGTTTTCTTTTTGCCGTCTTTTGTTTCACGCGAATAGCGTTGGTACCATGAAAAATCATCAACCCAGGCATCCAGATTGGCAAAATAGTTTTCAGGCAAAAATTCCTGATAATAGGTTAATGCCATGCGCCCAGCACTTGAACTATCCAGCATCAATAAGGAAATTTGCTCATGTTTGTTTAATTGTGCTTTGAAACCGTGCAGTTTCTTTTTGATGAGTGCAGCGGCTGTTTTGCCGATATTGGTAGACCAATCTTTTTGGCTGCTGCTTTCGGACGGCCTATTGTTTGTATTGTCTGTTTCTACAATTGCCAAATCATCATCGTCATTATTAATATAGTCGTAGCTATCCTGTAGCGGTGATGGCACGGTTTCGCCGCTGATTGCCCAAACAACGGTGACTGGTTCGCCACGAATTCCCTGGCGACCAATTAGCCAGCGTAGCGCTGCATGTGCTTTATGTGATACATCAGCTGACAAGCTGCTGGCTTCTTCTGCCGTCTCAAACCGCCCTCTAAAGGTATAGCCACTGGTATCTTTAGAGGATATCAATTTGGCTTTATCACCAGAATAAGTTAGCTTGGCAGGATGGCTTTCCCGTGTTTTTTGCACATCCCCTGTAACTAAGCAGAAATTTTCTTTGAGCAGCGTGCTTTGATAATAATCCGACCAGCTTTTCTGCACTTCTTTATCTGTCCAAGTCTCAGGGTCAACATTAACTGAAATCCGAACCGACCAAACAACCAACGCTTTTCGAATTTCAAATACGCCTTGTTCTTTGGTTAACACACTAAATAATGCAGGTTTATTTTCTTTGCCATCTTTGGTGTCAATCCAGTTATTGAGTAAATTTCCATTATCGTCAATGGGCACAATTTTGGCTGCAATTAAATCAGTTAAAACACGCCCCTTCTGGATATATTTTTGTATCGCCAATACTTTTGCATTTTTTGTATTTTGACACCAGCCATCTAATTGATCTGCATAAAGATTAAAGGTTAATTTCTCTACTTTTTTCGTTACCTTCTTTTTCCTACCATTATGGAGTCTCTTCCTCTACAGAAATATCCTCTGAATAAGTGTGTCCTAAGTCTTTCGCAACATATTGCAGGCTGTCTGCCAATGCATGCGGAGCCAAGCCACTGGTTCTACCTTCGGAAGATTCGGTTACTGGTAGCATGATAATAGGCTTATCTGTCAGTACTCTGGCAGCAATAAAGTCTCCTTCTCCATTGATGATAATTTCAATATGAGCAGTTTGCGGGCTATGCCACAGCGGTGCTAATTTACCCAAATCTGATAAATTATTATTTTGCTCTACCGCTTCATACGTCCGATAAAGTTTCTGCATCCAACTCATAAGCCCAGCTCCTTCGCTTCGTCTTCCACCGCTTTCATATTCTCACCGCGACCAAAGGTTTTTTCAGGCAGCATTTTGCGGATAAAGCGGGTTTTCAGACGGCCTGTATCATCCACATGCGGAAATTCAATCACGCCTTTTTGCATATTCGCCATCCAGAAGCGGTTAATCAATTCGTGATTTCCGGTTTCTTCCGGATAACCGAAACTGTGGAACATCAAGCCGAAATCCAGATTCGGTACTTCATCATAAAAACCTTTGCCTTCGCCAAATTCGCACGGCTCGACATAGCCTTGGCAATCGCGTGTGCCCAAGAAAATATCCTGCCTGCCACCTCGCGCCAACATCCGTTCGGCAATAGCGAGATGTTTGGCGGGAATGCGGTCTTGTTCCAAATTCGGCTGGTGCATATTCCATTCAAAATGAGCTTCGACTTGATATTCCACATCTTGCAAAAAGGTATAAATCGCCAAGGTGTTGCCGCCGTCCCAATTCAGCGGCTTGGTGGATTTGCTCTGTGTTTGAATGGCTTTCATCACTCGAATGCGGTCGATATGCCATATCAATGTGGGCTTCCAATAGATGCTTCTCACGATGCCTTTGATTGCCTCATAAGTCGGCACTTGATAGCTGAATTTTTCTCCGCCGATTTTGGTAATGGGGTCAGTAAATAAGGCCTGCCGCCCCCATACGCGGAAACTGATTTTGTTTTTCATAATTCTCCTAACAATCATAAAATTTCAATATGTTTGTTTCATCCAAAGTCAAACCATACTGCTTGTTATAATGCCGCTCATCCAGATAATATAAGCCTGTATTGCCTATTGGATATAGCGCATGTTCAGACTCCAACTTTTCCCAAACATTGGGAAAAACATTCACACTAAAACGTTGTATGGCTTTCAAACTGTCATAAAACTCTTTGCTTTTTTTCGGGGCATCACATTCTCGACACAAAGTAATAATATGTTTTTCTCCCTCACCATAAGGCACAACCACCGCCCGAGTGGGTGCATCAATCGCTTGGAATGCCTGCCCCGCACTTTTGAACGACTGCATCAGCAAGGGATATTGCTTGTTCTGCCTGCGTTTGTCGTTTTTGGCGGCATAAACATTTTGACTATTATCCCCCAACCAATCCAACAGGCTGCCTGAAGTGCTGTTTTTAAGCGGATACACCATTTCACCGCTGCGTTGGTAAAAATAGCATTCAAAATAACTTTCCATCGCGCCCGGTTGCAAAATATCCTGTTCGGCAAAATCACGGAACACCCGTCCCGCCTGCTGTTGCCCCATATCAATATCAGGCAACAGTTTTTTCAGGTTATGCGGTTCTTGCAGATTCAGCACCCAAACTTTGCCTTTTCCCTCCGCTTCACCATGCCGGTTGCAACGCCCTGCCGCTTGGGCAATGCTGTCCAAGCCTGCCAAAGCACGAATCACGCATTTCATGGAAATGTCCACCCCCGCCTCAACAAGCTGGGTACTGACGCACAGCACGGGCAATTGCTCTTTTAAGCGCTTTTCCATTTTTTCAAACAAATTCTTGCGATGCGTGGCGCATTGGTTGGTACTCAAATGAAACAAGGCTTCAGACGGCACATTATGCCTTTGGCAATATTGATAAAGCTCGGCCGCCCACTTTTTGGTATTGACGATAAACAGGCAGCTTGAGGCCGTCTGAAACTGTTCCAGCAAAAATTCACCCGCTTCATCCACCGACCAACCGCCTGCTTTTTCATTCAGGCACACGTCCACGCGCGATAACTTATCAAACAATTGGGTGATGTCGTCGTTTTCCCCCATGATTTCCGCATTGTCTGCCAGCCTTAACAAGCCGTTTGCCAACACCTTGTTTCGGTTGTCCTCTGGGAATTTATCCAAACCGGATTCAGCCAATAACGGCTGGGTGGCGGTACACAAAATAGCGGTGCTTTTGCCAAATTGAGTCAGCCAATTGAGCGTATTGCAAAACAGATGCACGCATTTCACGGGCAACGTCTGGATTTCATCAAAAATCAATACGCTGTTGGTCATCGGATGAATATGTCTTGCCCCGCGAGTGCCGCCGCCGAACCAGGCGTCCAAAAACTGCACCATGGTGGTGAACACAATCGGCTTGTCCCAATTTTCTGAAAGCAGTTTGTTTTGCCAGCTTTGCTTTTCAGGATCGAGATTGGAATGGTGTTCCAGCACCCAATCGTCACCCAAGATTACACGGACGGTTTGGGCGTTCTGGTCTATGATGGAGGTATAGGGAATGATATAAATGATGCGGTCTAACTGATGCTTTTGAGCATGATGAAGCGCGTGGCGGAGGCTTGCCAAGGTTTTGCCGCCGCCGGTTGGTACGGTGAGGGTATAAATGCCTTGCGGGTCAGACGCTCTGTTCAGACAGGCATTGGAAATATTTTGGCGGATTGTATCAATCGGATAACGAAACTCAAATGCGGCAAGGTGCTTTTCCAATTTATCAATCGCTGGTTGCCAATCGGTTGATTCCTGCAAACTGCGTAACGTCTTGCGGTTTTCATCTTCAAAATCCGCACTATTGATACGGTCGGCATCAATCAGGCAGCTAAATAAAAAGCGGGTAAAGCAGCCTAAATAGAATTCTATTATTTTTATTTTATGGCTGGCTCCCTCTTTAGACATATTGAGTAAGGGTGTCAGCGACTTTAGCATCTGTTTCAGCAAGACTTGGTCTGCAAGTGTTTTTGCCTGCACCTTTATCACTGAATCCGCATTTTGCTCGCATTCGCCCAAATGGGTTAACTCATCAGCTTTATCAAAGCGTTTTTGCCAAATCGCATTGCCTTCGTCATCCAAACAATCAATCAAGCCCGCACCGTGATGTGAAGCAATACACAGCCCCAAAATCTGTCCGCACAATTCACCCTGCCCTTCTTTACCGAATTTTCTCAACTCACGATAAACCCACTGCGCCCCAGCGGTAGAATGATCCACCTTGCTGCCATTCGGCGTGCTTTCTTCATCATCCAAATCAGGATTGAGCAAACCGGTCACATCATGAATGTACTTTTGAAACTTCAGAGAATATTTGCCGAAATCGTGCATCAAACCCAATAGCTCTCCTGCCAAATCCAAATCCAGCTTGGCCGCCAGCATTTTGGCGATGGCTGCAGTTTCCAATAAATGGGTTTCAACCGATTGCTTGGCATTGTCCGATTTGCGGACGTGGGCGACGTATTGTGTTTTCAAGATTTTCTCCTTACGACTATTTCTTCCCCAAAAACTAACCAAGAATTTTGAGCTATAGCTATTTATCTTAATTTGACTATATATTTTGAATAAATTCATCGATATTGATGAGTAAGTCATGTTGTGATTGTAGTTAGAATTAAGGTAAATAGCCATATAAGTAAAGCCATGCTCGCATCTCGCCGACATACTCCGTATCTACTGACGGGCCTGCTTCCACGATGTCCTCGAGAAGATCGCACTGGCAGCAGACAATATCCTCACTCTTTCCTCCTTAAGCTACGCCCTAATACTGCCGCTTCGCCCAGTTCGCCAAAGGCTTTTCGGAATTCGGCGGCGTTTTGCTCAATGATGCTGGTAAACGGAATCACATAAATCACCCGCCGCATACCGTGCTGCTTGGCGTGTTCCAAGGCAAATGCCATCGAAGTAAAGGTTTTGCCGCCGCCAGTCGGCACGGTGAGTGTGAATAATCCTTTAGGTAAATTGGCTTGTTGTACTGCATAGTCCAAAACTTCACTACGCAGGCGGTTGAGTTCTGCCTTGCGTTTGTCTTCTTCGTTTTCAGCTTTGGCTTCGGCAATACGCCGTCTGAAAGCGGCAAGATAAATATCGAATGCTTGTTGCAACTCAGTCAAATCAGGCGCACCGCACCGCTGACTGATTTTATTTTCCAGTTGATTGTAAAAGATTTCCGTATCCAAAAAATCGGCATCAACCAAGCAGGAGTAGAGCATACGGGTGAAAAAAGCCAAGGAAAAAGCAGGATGGCTTTCACTCGGCTTAAGCGTGGGATCAGGTAAGTTTGGGGGCAGTTGAATTTCTTGTTGCCAAACAGAATCCAGCTTTGGAATATCCTGACCAAACTGCAAAGCCAGACGCTCTTTTAAGGTGCGGCGGTTCTCCCCTTCCCCCACACCATTGGCCAATCCTGCATGGTGTCCAGCGATACAGAACGCCATCAGTTTGCCAATATGCCCCCATTTTTCCGCTGCAACCTTTGCCCCTGCACTGGCGTGATCCGCCTGCTTTTTTGAACCATGGAGACGCGCATTGAATTCAGGACTGTATTTACCCAAATCATGCAACTGCCCCGTATAACGCGCGATGTCTTCCGACGCAAAAAAATGCGCAAAACCTGCGCCGCCATCTCACCGACTTGGTGCAGATGGCTGTGCAGGGTTTGCCAGTGTCCGTAGGGCTGGTTTTCAGCGGAGTGGGCGTAGTAAATCGTAGGATTGGAATCCAACTGCTCAATAAATCCAGCGCTCATTTTTCATCCTTGTGACAAAATTCATGAATTGATTATTAACCAAGTTCACTCCAACGGGCTAATCTGCCCATTCACCCCATTAGGAAACTCAACCAACATCAGGTGTAAGAAAAGCCAACGTATTGCAAAAACGTATTGCAAAATAGATGAACACATTTAATTGGAAAGGTCTGAATTTCATCAAAAACCAATACGCTGTTGGTCATCGGATGAATGTGCCTTGCCCTGCGCGTACTAATGTGAATTTCGTTTTAACTTTGGCGCATCAAAGGGCAGCTTAAAATCTTGCGATTTCGGTGTGGTATTCAAGGCTAATATAATACAGTTCCTTATTATTTACCAGACAAGGAAATTATCAATATATATCACTGACCTCCGGTAAGCATCGACTGCCAGCCTGCAGACCTGTTTCAATTAATTCATGTTCCCATGATATTATCCGAAAGCCAATGTGCACAGTTTGCAGGCACCTTCTTTAAAGGCCGTCTGAAAACATTGAACATCATTTTCTTGCGACTGTGTATGGGTAATGGTCAGCAACCATGACTGCGGCAGCATGGTGTAATTGATGCCTAACCCTCCCTTACTGGTCGGTGCAAAAGCAAACCGCAGAATGGCATTGCCATCACCCAAAGTTGAAGTAGAAAGAAAATCTTCAGTGAGTAATTGATACGCAGGTTCGTCAAACCACTCTGTTGCCACACTGTACTGATTGGCCATCCACTGCAAGCCCAGCATATGGCGGTTGACGCCATGGCCGGTTTTGCAGGCCTTAACCCGGTTTTTGTGTTCAGACAAAGCGGCTTGCAACAATGCCGTATCGGCTTTATTTTCCGATAAAGCACGTACCAGCGCCAAAGATTCTGCCGACAGCGGACGTATGCACTCTGTCCGACCGCTTTGAAAATGACTTACATCAACTGCTTCATAGGTATTGCGGACACAACCCCATGTTCGCAATTGCGCGTATTGCAGGGCAAATTGAATCAGTGCGTCCTGGCTCACGCCTTTGACGGGTTGTATCGGCCAGCCGGTCTCGCAGCTGCTCACCCGCATCTTGTCTGCTTTTTGCGCGTATTGCTGCAGCCATTCCGACCATTTCTGCTTTTCGGTTTCGCCCAATATCCACTCTTGGCGGCTCATCACTGGTACCGATGCAGCTGTTGGTTTGGCGGGTTCGGCTGATTTCTGCAAAATCCTTGTGGTCAAGCTTTTAATCATACCGCCATCAAGCCAAGTGTGTTCACAATGTATTGCCAAATGGCTGCTGGCAAGGTTAAAACAGTAACTTAATGGTTTATAGACCCAACAGCCACTGCGAAAGGTGGCCAAACATAATTCTTCGTCCGCACTCAAACCCGCTTCATCCAGTAGGCTGACATGAAACAAATCTTCTTTCATTTGCGCCAACAGTTTGTCATTGTGTGCATGCTCCAGCAGTCTTAAGCGTATTTCGGCCCACTGGCCGCTACCGCTTAAAGTCGGAACGGTAACCGGATAAGGGTTTTCTACCGTATTTCCCGTTATCTGCACCAAGGCCGTCTGAAAAGATTCGGCAGAATGAGGCAAACCTGCGGCGTCCAATGCCTCCAACCGATAATAGTATCCGTGCCAAAATATACCGATATGGCGGTTTGCCGCATCAGGTGCGGCAAACTCATAGCGGTCGCAGCCCGCTTCGGCTATCCTCATTGCTCCCTGTAACACTTGCCACTGCCGCATGCATACTGTTTTTCCCTGCGGCGTTACCTCGGCGGCAATATATCCCCGAAGGTAATCGGCATGTACCGCTGCTGCGGCCGCCAGCCAGTTTGCCAATCCCCAGATACCGTTCAGACGGCCTTGGGCGGCAACGGCAAATCCGACATTAGATACAAGCGGCAGCGGCTCCCGAGCACTCAAATACGTATTCAGCCAGCCATCAATCAACCAACTCGACTCTTGTTTGCTATCCGCAAAATGTAATAATTTCTGCTGCAATATCGCACCTTCATGCCCGACAAAACGAGCCGTCCTCTGTTGTAGCCCGGCAAACCCTTCATCGTCCAACAAGGGGCGGACCCATTGCAGATAACGGGCTGCAGTTTCGGCCAGTGGCGGTACCGGCAGTAAATCGGAGGGTGTCATCATCAGAGATTCCTTTCCATTAAACGGATGGTTCAAACCGGCTGCGCCTATTGTCTTCGCAGCAGCATTTGAAATTTTATATTATTTGACAGCTGTTTCAGACGGCTGTTCGGCTCAATCATCCGACTCGAAAAAAGCCAGCTTCACCACATACGCCAGAAAAATCAGCACCAACAGCAACATGGCCGTTTCAAGCAAGTTTTCCTGCCATGGCTGATTCCAATACTGCAATTCATGCTTGTTCATTTCGCCCTCCTGTTTGATTTTCTGCCGAAACCTTACCGTCACGGCGCAACTGCCGCCATAATGCCGCCATCCACAAATACATTACAAACACAAACGGAAAACCCGCAAACGAACCAACTGCCTTAATACCGTCGATTTTACCAGTGGCCACGACGGCATAGCTGATCAGTGCCATAAACAGCCCCCACAATAATGCCCGTTTTTTAGATTCTGACCGCCCTTCGCGACTGGTCATGATACCCAAAGTAATCGCGGCACTGACCGCCGTCGTCACAACAAAACCGACAAACAACACCACTGTCAACGGTTTGGTAACAAACGCCGCTGGCAGCATATTGAGCAGATAATAAAACGTCCCCTCATAATCCCCCTTATTGGCGATTTCCGCCAAATGACCTGATCCTTCTACCGTATCGAGCAGACTGAATCCTGAAAATACGGAAAACCACACCACAATAAATCCGGAAGGAACCAACACCGAAGCCAACACAAACTGTCTCAATGTCCGTCCTTTGGAAATTTTGGCCAAAAATACCCCTACAAACGGAGCCCATGTAACCCACCAAACCCAATACGCCATCGGATACCACACTATCCAATCACGGCGCTGAAACAGATAAAGTTCAAACGAATGGTGGATAGTCTGAGTAATAATGTTGCCGACTGATACCGCCATCACGCTTAAAAAATAATGCGTCGGCCCGGTTAAAAAAATAAACGCCAAAAGCAATACCGACAAATAAACCGTCAGATTCCCAATCAGCTTCATCCCCCGCTGAATCGGCAATACCGTAAACAGCATATACAAAACCGCCATGCCTGTAAGTACAGCGACTTTCCAAAAAAGACTGTTCAAAGGCCGTTCCATAATAATGCCCAGCCCGGAAGCAATCTGGGCTGTTGCCATCGCAATCGACGACGATACCGAAAATGCAATCGACAAAATCGCCGCCGCAATTGTAAACACACCCAACGGCCGGGCCCAACGCTTGTTTGCAAATGCGAATGTCAGCGGCGCGGCCGGGCTGCATTCCGTACCATGCTGATAAGTAAAATAAGCCATCACCAATCCGGCCAGCATATACAGCGACCATGCAGGCAAGCCCCACACGTGCAATGCCAGGCTCATCGCATTTTCTACCTGCCGGTAAGGCGGCAGGGTAGTATCGGCCACACCGATGGGGGATTGAAAATAATGCCACAACGCCTCAATCGGTCCGAAAAACACAATACCGACACCGATACCGGCAGTAAACAACATATTCATCCATGATAAGAATGTAAATTCAGGTTCAGCATCCTCGCCGCCCAAACGGATATCGCCGTAACATGAAAAAGCCACCAAACCGCCCACAGTCATTGCCAGCAGCGGCAGCCACATAATCAGCCAATCGAATTTTCGGTAAAAAAAATCACTGGCCGCGACAATCGTGCCAGTGAGTAAAGTCGGATGTATTACAGCGACCAAGGAAACGGCACCTACCAACAAGGCTGTCCATAAAAAGTAATTGGGGCGTTTCGAATCAGAAGACTGGGAAGACATATCTGGCTCCATATCACACAAAAATAAAATTAATCTTTTCTGATTAAATCATAAATTTACAAAATTTATCGTACCATAAGCATACCATCCAAACAACTGCTTTCAGGGAAGCTCGTAACGCTAAACAGATAACGTCGTATTCCATAGCGCAACAAGCAACTGTCGGAAAACCGTTACCTTGGGGACTGTGTATCGGAAATCCGGCTACAAACGGGCGTGTTATTTTGGCTTGCCGAAAGCATGGGCACAAAACCATTTGAAAGTGACGGGCTTAAACCTGTTAAACAGGCTTCGTGTGCCTGTTGTTGCCTGAAAGGCAGGAAATACGCCCTGAAAAGGGAAAATAAAAGCAAAAGCAGGAGTAGCGCTCAATAAAGACAAAGTGATTAATCGATAACCCAATTAACCGCTTTAGTTTAGTGTGTTTATATTTTGTAAAGATCTCAGAAACTTAGGAAGCAAAATCATAAGAAGCATGATAAGCTTCTGATATGCCTATCAAAAACAGATACCCAAAATTCAGCAAACTTTCTGAACAAAAATTCAGGCAACTATTGCGGCTTTTTACCACCAGTTTAACTGTCTCCGGTACTACACACTAATCGTTTTGGGATTATTCAAAAAAACCGGTTGTAAAATTTAACGATGTTTCTAAGCATACGTTTTCTTTACGCTTGAAGGAAACAGAGTTTCGCTTGAATTACTGCAAAGATAATTTGTAATAAGCGCTTGCTGGATATGCTACGAAATAATCTGTTGGAATAAATTTCCTTTCTAAGCCCCATAAATAATATTTAAGTAAGAGCTTGTTAGCAATGAATATCATTTATCCCATAAAAATACCGCTTGTTGGCTTTTATCAAGCATCATATAAAATATCACTAGAATAACAAATAGGTTAGTCAGACCTGAATTTGGCTGGCAGCCTATTATTCAATTTATTCTTAAATTCAAATAATCAGGGAGTAATTTACTATGACATATTACACTGGTAGCTATAAGGCTTACTGCGGCCCATCTTACAGCTCTTACAACTATTTTAAACCTTCTTATTCTTATCAAAATTATGGTTACTTATCACATGGCAAAAGTTTTTACAGCTATGTACCTGTAATTTATCCAACTATTTCCACGTGGGTTAATATTTACAATAAATATTGTTGTGTCCCTATCGCTCCGCATAAACCGGTAGACCCGCATAAACCGGTAGACCCGCATAAACCGGTAGACCCGCATAAACCGGTAGACCCGCAAAAACCGGTAGACCCGCAAAAACCGGTAGATCCGCAAAAACCGGTAGATCCGCAAAAACCGGTAGATCCGCAAAAACCGGTAGATCCGCAAAAACCGGTAGATCCGCATAAACCGGTAGATCCGCATAAACCGGTAGATCCGCATAAACCGGTAGATCCGCATAAACCGGTAGATCCGCATAAACCGGTAGATCCGCATAAACCGGTAGATCCGCATAAACCGGTAGATCCGCATAAACCGGTAGATCCGCATAAACCGGTAGATCCGCATAAACCGGTAGACCCGCATAAACCGGTAGACCCGCATAAACCGGTAGACCCGCATAAACCGGTAGATCCGCAAAAACCGGTAGATCCGCAAAAACCGGTAGATCCGCAAAAACCGGTAGATCCGCAAAAACCGGTAGATCCGCAAAAACCGGTAGATCCGCAAAAACCGGTAGATCCGCATAAACCGGTAGACCCGCATAAACCGGTAGACCCGCATAAACCGGTTGTTCCTCAACCAGGCAATAAAGATTGCGTAGATTGCGTTGACGACGACAACCAAACTAATACCTTTGGCGGTAAAGAAACTGATAAAGGTAACGTTATCAATGTGGTTCCTCCCGAAGATGGTGGAGTCGCACGGGCTGATGGTACTGCTCAAAAAGACACCATTTATGGTACTTCCGGTGAAGACATCATCAATGGTGGAGGTGGTGCTGACGTTATCTATGGCGGTGATGGCAACGATACTCTAAAAGGTGATGATAATGGAGATTCCCTATATGGCGAAGGCGGTAAAGACTATCTGCAAGGTGGTCAAGGTAACGATTACCTGAATGGTGGCTCCAATGCCGATATTATGCGCGGTGGAGATGGGAATGATACCTATTTTGTTGACCATACAGGAGATATCGTTCAAGAATTTGCTAACGCTGCTTCAGGTATCGATACCGTTCGCACAGTGATTGATTACACATTGACTGATAATGTTGAAAACTTGATTTTACAAGGTTCGAAAGACCTTAATGGTACCGGTAATGCCCTCAATAATGACATTTATGGTAACGAAGGCCATAACAAGCTGTATGGATTGGCTGGTAATGACTGCCTGGTGGCTAAAGACGGTAACGATTACCTTGATGGCGGTATCGGTAACGATGTATTGATAGGCGGTAAAGGCAATGATACCTATTTCTTTGCCAAAGGTTACGGCTTTGACACCATTCAAGACTATGAAGGTAACGATACAATCAGCTTCGGTGAAGGTATCTCTGCATCCGATATTGTTCTGACCAAATCAGGTCTTGACTTAAGTATCAGCTTCACTAACAACAGTAAAGATAGTTTGTTAATTGACGACTGGTTCAAAAGTGCCAACAATCAAATTGAAAAATTTGTTTTTGCTGACGGTAGTTCTTACACTGTTGAGGCATACAAAGGCGGCAATACTTTGAACTTTGCAGAAAGTATTCAAGAGCAAACCCAAACTCAATCTGTTATTTGATTTAAGCTGAATTGAATACATCGACAAGGCCGTCTGAAAATTTTCAGACGGCCTTCTTGTCAACAGTCCGTACAGTTAATAATGTTTATTTGCCATAATTTTCTCTTCAATAATCTTTTGCAGAAATTTAAAATATTTGAAATCGGCTTGAAAAAATCTACTCATCGCCTTTCAGTGTTTGATGTAATTTTAAGTAAAACGATTCTCATCAAGGTCGAAATTCTGACATAGATTTTCAACTTCTGGTTTGGCAAACTGGCACATATCATGCCTAATCATATCACTGGTGGTACTGTTTATGGCATTTTGCCGGCAGTGGAAACTAAGAAAATAGAAAATATGCGGTTGTCGCTAAAAAGTTTATGCCTGTATAAAGTAGAGGCAATTGTACATGGACACATTGCGGTAAGTGGTTGGAAAATTAAAAAAATACCACTTGTAACATCAAATTACCTGAAGGTGTGCAGGGAGTACAAAAATTTCCTGAAGTTATTTTCATACTGTCAACTAAAAAACCGGTGACCACGATGAAAATATCAGTTTTAGACGGTACGAAAGAATCATCGGCAAAAAAACTGGCTGCCGAAGTAGGTCAAATTACTCTTTACCAATTGTTTTACAATGGAAATTTAGGGACTACCCTAGATAACTGGGGTTATTCAAAATTATTTAAAATGACCCGTATGAGAAAAAGCTGCCTAAATCCCTATAAACAAAACAAACTGATTGGGCTGTCCGTTGCGGGTATT
>NZ_PXYY01000189.1 GCF_003013245.1 Neisseria iguanae | reverse complement strand
CTGCCCCCGGTTTGCAATCGGCATCGTCCATTTTTCCCCGAAGCCTTACCGATACCGCCATATAAAAGCTTCAGCAGGCCGGTTTCATTGGGGAATGCGCCTTGGGTTTTGGCCAGCTTCCGAAACTGGCGGTGTACCGCCCCGGACAGGCACTGACCGGTAAAGACGGCCCCCTTACCCCACCCATCAAACAACCGGCCAAGGCCGCATTGGAAGCCGAAACCGGACAATACCTCGAACAAAAGCAGTTGCAGCCCGGCCGGCGTAACGGCCACAGCAAAAAAACCGTCAAAACCGGTTCCGGCAGTTTCGGGTTGGAGACACCCCGAGACCGCAACGGCAGTTTCGAACCGCAAACCGGAGTACAATTGTGCATCACCCGCCAAATCCGCAACAGTTTGCGCTGTGTCGCCAGCAAAGGCCAAAAGGCATTTGCAACCGACTTGAAACCCATATACCGCGAAGCGGCGGAAGCGGCTTTGGACGGACCGGAAGAGGAATGGAGCGGAAATACCCGAAAGTGATACAGTCATGGCGCAGCAAACGGCCGCTCCTGTCTGCCTGTTTCCGCTGCCCCGGAGCCGTACGCAAACCGATTTATACGACCAATGCGGCAGAGGCGGTACACCGCTAGTTTCGGAAGCTGGCCAAAACCCAAGGCGCATTCCCCAATGAAACCGGCCTGCTGAAGCTTTTATATGGCGGTATCGGTAAGGCTTCGGGGAAAAATGGACGATGCCGATTGCAAACCGGGGGCAG
>NZ_PXYY01000188.1 GCF_003013245.1 Neisseria iguanae | reverse complement strand
AATCCGACAACATACTTGATTGGCCGCCCGTCAAACAACTGTGCCACCAACACAAGACCCGTTACCTTCACGACCGCCGGGGTTATTCCACCTACCTGCGGCTGCCTGTGTTCAAAGCCGTACTGCCTGGGGCGCATTTGCGAAGAAAGCGGCTTTCAGACGGCATAAGTATAGGCGTAAAGCCATTTGAAAGCGGTGTAGCTGAACCTTGTTAAATAAAGGCGCCTGTTGCTGCCTGAAAGGCAGGAAATACGCCCTGAAAAGAGGAAAATAAGGGCAGAAACAGTACTCAAAAAGGCAAAGCGGTTAGTCGATAACCCAATTAACCGCTTTGGTTGATGTGTTTATATTTTGCAAAGGTCTCGGCTGCCGCAAATATGTACTATTTCTGCAAAATATAACCAATTAAAATGCAAAAATTAGAGCGGCAGAGGCAAATCGGGCAACAAAACGAATCCGGTGCCGTATCATTTTTATTCGAATCGGCAGGTACTGTTCAAAAATCTGTGTCAATCCCCTAACCCCCCATAAAGGAGAAGACACATGACCAAACCCGCATTTGATTTCGAAACCGCACTCAGGCAACTTCAGTCCGGACAGGCACTGACCGGTAAAGACGGCCCCCTTACCCCACCCATCAAACAACCGGCCAAGGCCGCATTGGAAGCCGAAACCGGACAATACCTCGAACAAAAGCAGTTGCAGCCCGGCCGGCGTAACGGCCACAGCAAAAAAACCGTCAAAACCGGTTCCGGCAGTT
>NZ_PXYY01000187.1 GCF_003013245.1 Neisseria iguanae | reverse complement strand
ATTATTATTGATTCAAATCATTATGCCTTCACCGACAACATATAGCACGTGTGAAATACCTGCGTTTCCCCTACTGCCAACACCCGCAAGCCCAAGCCGTTATTGAAACAGTCAGGTGCGCCGCTGAGATTTTCCAAGGCAATCGAATCGCGCGTTGGCGGAATGTAGATTTGCAGGTAAGGATAGCTTGAATCGGGATAAATACGCAGCTGCACCGCATTACCGTCCAACACACAGGCAGGCTTATCAAAATCAGCCAACACGAAACTGTTGTCCAGCTTCACGCCCTGCATACTCGAGGCCGTCTGAAAACGGGTGTCCGGCAGAATATCGCCGTTAGCTACCAAATCTTCATCAAATGCCAAACGCGCGTTACTGTTAAGTTGCATCGTCCAATCATCGGCTTTGCCGCCGAGCGTGAAATACGGATGCCAACCGTCGGCCAGCGGCATGGCGGTATCGCCGGTATTGGTTGCGCACGTGGTTACATTCAGGCCGTCTGAATTCAGGCGGTACACGATATTCAGCCGGTAGGCAAACGGATAGCCGTTGTCGCCGTACCGATAATCCGCCGCCAATTCCACCCAAGCCGATTGCGCATCCGCACCGCTTTCCACGATGGCAAAATCAAGGTCATACATCAAACCGTGCAAGGCATGCTCTGCAGCCTTAAATTTGCCCTCAAGCTGATAATTCTGCCCATGAAAAACGTATCTGCCATGCCGCACGCGACAGGCAAACGGGCTGAGTTTTGCGCTGCGAAAACCATCAGTCATCGTTTGGCGGCACTGCTGCGGAGACAGATGGCCTTTGATCG
>NZ_PXYY01000186.1 GCF_003013245.1 Neisseria iguanae | reverse complement strand
AATATGGTTTTGACGGCATCCGGAACGATTTCCGGATAGAATTTGCCATCACGTTTTAAGATCCTGAAAACAATGGTTTTACCGGCGGTACCAGGTTCCCGTTTTCCCTGAATCCGTTTGGCGCCAAAGTAGGATTCTCCGGGTCGGCAACACCGGAAAACGGTGTATGCTTTGCATACTCGTGAGTCATTCGGCGGCGTAATTGTAAGAAAAGGGTTGTTAACGGTTCGGATACCGACATCGGTTAGTGTGCCGTTAGTGTGCCGTATCAGAAGCAGTTAAACTGGTGGCAGAAAGCCGCAATATCTGCCTGAATTTTTGTTCGGAAAGTTTGCTGAACTTTGGGAATTCGTTTTTTAAGGGATATCAGAAGCTTATCATGCTTTTTATGATTTTGCTTCCTAAGCTCCAACATATTTATTCCACCACGAAAAATAAAACGAAGAGAGTTCAAAAGCTTTGCTACTGCATTACGTACCATAACGTATATGTTCCCTCTTACTTCATTCTGGTTGGTATCAAAACAGGTTGGAGCCACTATAACAGGAAAAATCAAACGCAGTAACATTCTTGTGAGTAAAAAAATTTATCGCCTATATCAATAAAATCTGTACTTACATGTAATGTCCTGCCCTGTATTCAGCACTAACCGCAATAAACCAAAGGTTGTCTGAACGTTCGACTACTTTCAGACAGTTTTTCTGTAAGAAATAACCGAGTTATTTACACAACCGTTTGAGAAATGATGCCTGCCAGATTTCAAACGGCGTATCGCCTTTCAAACTCTTATGCGGCGTAACCGGATGATAAAGATTGACAAAGCGGCACAAC
>NZ_PXYY01000185.1 GCF_003013245.1 Neisseria iguanae | reverse complement strand
ATCCAACCAACGTATTCCGGCCTTGCTGCTGGAAGGCGGCTTGGAAAAATACATCAGTTTCACGTTTAACAAAGCGGATACACGCTTTATGGTATGCGGCAATCCGGCGATGGTAAAAGACACCTTCCAAGCCTTGATGGACTTAGGCTACGTCATGCATCGTAACCGCGAACCGGGCCAAATTATGATGGAAAACGGTTTTTAATCAGGCTTAGGAACGTTTCAGACGACCTTCAATTGAAATAAATGTCATCTGAACAATATTTGCGTATTTTGATTCAATAATTAGGTTGAGATCTTTGCAAAAGCGTCGTTGGGTTTACTTATCATCGAATCAATCAGAGCTTTTTGCAGACCGTCAAAACCACATTGATGGTATTGAAAATTTCCGGAATCAGGCAAAGCGCATTCTACGGAAATAGAACGGAATTGACCGGAAACCTTCCCCTTTATTCCTGAAAGAATGTGAATTTCGTTTTAACTTTGGCACATTAAAAGGGCAGCTTAAAATCTTGCGGTTTTGGTGTAGTATTTAAGGCTAATCTAAATACAACCCTTTCCTATTTTTCAGACGGCCCTCATACAGTATTGGCTAAAACACGTAATCAAATGACTTTCAAAGTGTTAACAAATGCAACCAAAACCTGAAATCAAAACAGCCGTTGAATTGCTACTTGGTGTAGAAATTAGTTTTGTAACTACTATTATCATTAAAGGTAGAACTAAAACGTTTGAGCCGTACTTTGGGACGTCGCAGCGGTGTAAAAAAACTTACGTCTTGGCTGCAGGTCAAGAGTTGAATTTGGGAGCCGCTGCTGAAGCTGTAAAATAAGGAATATAGAAAATGGCAACTGTTAAAATGAAGCCGACTT
>NZ_PXYY01000184.1 GCF_003013245.1 Neisseria iguanae | reverse complement strand
TTGGCGGTGGAATTGGTACGCCAAAAACCGGATTTGAACGGTGTGTACCGTTTGCTTGGTTTGAAGCTGAGCGATATGCCAACCGAGTGGAAAGGCGATGCCGATATGATGCGTGCGGTTGTCGGCCGGCAGTTACAAAAAAGAGTGATGTACCGCTGCCGTAATTGCCATTTCAAATCACAAGTGTTTTTCTGGTATTGTCCGGCATGCAACAAATGGGAAACCTTTACGCCGAATAAAATTGAAGTGTGAGTTTTAATCAACAAGGCCGTCTGAAAGATTTGAACAGTCCCCCCAATTCTTGGACAAGTTAAGAATCTTTCTCAAACAATCCCTTCAAGCCGGGTTCCGTATACAACAGGGACCCGGCTTGTTTAAGTTTAAACTGAAGCGTTCATGATTATAAGAACCTGTATAATCATCTGTGACAGCCGTTCATTCCGCCTTCGGCAGCGCGCCTGCCACATAAAAGCTTTCCGTTTCCAATGTACCGAAGAAACGCCCCCTCGGCGCATTGTCCCGGCAATTGCCTTTACACGGGATACTTGGCACAATCCCTTCCCCGGCCGATTTCGCCCGCTAACCGGCCGTCCGGGTCTTGGTCGGAATGTGGCAGCGGTTGTTCCACTTTCAGACGGCCAAAAGCCTTTTCCGGCATCTGAACCACCATTTTACCGTTCAGTCTTCTGTTTAAAGAGTAAGCCGCAAGTTCCCGGTTGGACACATCCGGTATGGGCGACAAAGACGGTTTGCCCTCTCTGCCTTTGGGCCCGGCCACATCACCCCTCTCTTTCTGATCGGTTTCTGGGCGGCAGGTTGCCGGTTGGGGATATTCTCCGAAGCGGCCCCGACAGCCTGATGACGGTATGCTTT
>NZ_PXYY01000183.1 GCF_003013245.1 Neisseria iguanae | reverse complement strand
CTATGCGGATTGCCCGTTGGGTGCAGTTAAAGCGCACAGTCTGCCCACGTTGGAAGTGGTCGGGATACTTGTCCGACGCCCTGCCGTAATTTTTCCATGCTTATTTTTGACTTGCGTGTGGTAACAACTTTTTTTCTCCAGCCGTTTTTTCCGGTTTTGTATGGTGGCTTTGCTGATGTTGTACCCGCCGGCCAGTGCCCGATAGGAAGCACCTGCTGCAAGTTTGTTCAGTATCATTTGCCGGTAGTCTTTTGAGTATGCCATATGTGGTATTGTGCTGAATTTAATTTTCTTTGACTATAGTTGTTAAATAACCTAACCTTTTCCAAAATCCCTAAAATCCCCTCAATTCCTTTGAAACCGGATTTTAGAGGATTTTCTCCATGAGCAGCTTCTTCAAACAAACTGCCGAAGCCATGCTTGTCAAGCATATCGACCGCTTTAACTGCCGTTATTGACACCGCCATGATCCAAACCGCCGACTATAAGCAGCGGCAGGCTGTGGAAACCGATGAAAACAGCGTATTTTCAGAAAACACACCCGGTAAAGACAAAGATGCCCGCCGGGTAAAGAAAGACGGTACGTTCAAATCCGGTTATAAACAACACACCCATACCGACAGTAAAGGTTATCTTGAAAAGCGGCACATCAATCCCGCGGGCAGACACGGGGGCAATCACTTCGAACTGAGGCTTAGCGATATTGCCTGAGGAATCAAGGTTTATGCCGATAAAGGATACAAAGCCAACCGGGTGTTTCTTCACAGCAAAGGGTTTTCAGTCGGCATGATGCGTAAAGCACACAGCTACTGTCGATCTGTTATCCGAAGAAGATCGTTGCCGAAAACGTGTTATGTCATGGCACAGGGTTTTGGAACGCGCACCGTACATTCCGATCCAACTAT
>NZ_PXYY01000182.1 GCF_003013245.1 Neisseria iguanae | reverse complement strand
CTCTAAATCCAGCTTGAAAGAATTTAGCGGAATTTTCCATGAGCAGCTTCATTCCACCAACAAGCCCAAATCATGATGGCCAAGCACACCGACAGCGCTCTTTTCATCAAACCCAACCAAATACTTGATTGGCTGCCCGTCGAACAACTGTGCCACCCAACACAAGACCTGTATCTCCGCTGCTGCCGAGATTATCCTGCCTATCCGCTGCTGCCCATATTCAAAGCCGTACTGCCCGGCCGGTGGCACTGCCTTTCCGATCCCGAATCGGAACGCCGTCCGGCTATTGTTTTCGTAACCGACCGGCACAAGATGACATTCTGTTTGAACCGATTAACCGCCGGCTTAGCGCGAAAGGCCTAAAAACAGAGAACACCCCGGCGACGGTGATGGACGCTACCTTCATCCAAACCGCCGGCGGCAAACAACGCCGGGTCAAGCAAGACGGTAATAAATTCCCCTTCGGCCATAAACAACACACCCGCACTGGTTCGTGAGGCGATATTGAGAAATCGCATATGATTGCGGCCAACGCCCGCGAGTGCAGCCCTTTCGAACTTCCATTGACAGATACCGCACCCGACACAACTGTCTGTGCCGATAAGGGCGCTGGCGGCAGGCAACCGGGTGCATCTGGCTTTCAGACGGCATTATACGCAAAGCGCACAGAGGCAAATCTTTAACAAAAGAAGACAAGCAGCTGTCGGAAACCCGTTATCTGGCCGAACAGGCTTTTGATACTTTGTACCAGAAATTCGGCTGCAAACGGGTGTGTTATTTTGGCTTGCGGAAAGTATGGGCGCAAAGCCATTTGAAAGCAGTGTGCCTAAACCTGTTAAAGGCAGCAACAGGCTTGTTGCCTGGAAAGCAGGAAATTACGTTCTGACAGGGGGATAAGGACGGGAACATTACTCAAAAAGGCAAAGTGGTTAATCGATAACCCCATTAACCGCTTTGGTTGGTGTGTTTATATTTT
>NZ_PXYY01000181.1 GCF_003013245.1 Neisseria iguanae | reverse complement strand
TTACCGGTCAGTGCCTGTCCGGACTGAAGGTGCCTGAGTGCGGTTTCGAAATCAAATGCGGGTTTGGTCATGTGTCTTCTCCTTTATGGGGGGTTAGGGGATTGACACAGATTTTTGAACAGTACCGCACGGAAGGCGTGCAGGGTTTTATTACCGATGTGGATTTGTCTGTATCTGCCACTTCATCAGATTATCAATATGGTCAACTGGTGGAATCAGGTGGTAACACCTGCCGATAAAGATGCAGTACAAATCAGGGAGGCGAGCAAGACAGATGATGATTTATCTCGACATATTGCGGTCGAAAAAATAATAGCCCCTGTGAAAGGCTTGGTCATTTTGAGCCCTGCGGATGCAAATGAAACATTATCGGTAACGGTAAACGACCACAGTTTGGGCGGCCATTTAGCAGGTGCATTTGCAAGGCTGTTTTAAAACAGCATTCAGATTGATGAAGTCAATACCTTTAATGGTGCAGGTTTTCCCGCTACCGGTGAATTCTTTTTTTTCAGCAATTGAAACTGCGTTATTGCTGGAACAAACCAAATTTTATACATCCCCAAATAATTATTTTGCTGAGCACGGCATCAATGTGACTGCTAATGACTGGTGGTTTCAGCAGGTAGGGAACAGACAGCCGATTTTTAATGAAGAAGGTACGGGGCTGCCCAACCATTATATGTACAAAATCACCGATGCGCTGGCTTTGGGCTATGTATTGTCGATAATGGATCCGGACTTAACGCTGGAGCGGTTGAATTTCTTTTTAAACCGTGTCGGCAATCGGGCAGCAAATTCATTGGAAATCTTATTGGATCAGGTAAGAAAGATGCTTTTGGGTAGGGGTGTCGCTGAGACGCAGGTTGGCGATATCTCAGATAATGCGGATTCACGCCAAAATTACCATCAACACCTTCATGAATTAAAAGAATATCTGGAGAAATCTGGTAGGAATTACTGCTTTAAAGAGATCAGTTTTGAAAAAGCACTTGAAGACTCCGATGAAGGCTTAGCAATGCGTTATGCTTTGAAAGCATTAAA
>NZ_PXYY01000180.1 GCF_003013245.1 Neisseria iguanae | reverse complement strand
CTGATGCTGTCTCCACCGGCCAGTGCCCGATAGGAAGCACCTGCTGCAAGTTTGTTCAGTATCATTTGCCGGTAGTCTTTTGAGTATGCCATATGTGGTATTGTGCTAAATTTAATTTTTTTTTGACTATTGAAGTCGTAGAATACGCCGTCGCGCAAAGCGGCTTCGGTAACCATCATTTTTTTGATTTCCAATTCTTCAAACGCGGCCATCATTACGGCCAAGCCGCCGGTGAAGACTTCCACACGCTCCGTTTTCAGACCGTTGAATTTGGCTTTTTTCACCGAACCGGCAGCGATGATGCGGCCGGCCAGTTTTTTCATGCCGTCGTAAGTGATGTCGGATTCCTGCGGGTATTCGGCAGCCAATACATCACGGATGGATTTGGCCGAACCGGAAGTACCAACGGCGAAATCCCAACCGGTGCGCCTCATCATTTTGCTGATGCGTTGGATTTCGTTACGCGCGGCGGAAATGGCGGCTTGAAAATCTTTGGCGGTAGTTCCTCGTCCCGGATGGTACCAATGGCACTGGTCCCGTTCTTCAAGTGCCAATCATACCGCCCATAACAGATTCCACCCTTGGGCACATAACCGTAAGGCCTATGGTGGGCATGCTTGAAACCACCCTCATCAAGATAAACAATCTTTTGTTTCTGTTCTGTAAAAACAGCCGGCCGCTTTAAGAATTCTACTCTTTTTCCTGTGTCTGTCTACAGGTGTTGTACTTTTGGCCTACTGGATATTTGAGATGATTTTCCATCCCCAATCCTATTCCAAGCTACTAAAATATCTTCTGACAAATATAATCTTACCCCCTCTTCCCAAGCCCGGAGGGCATCAGGTTTTGGTCTTTAATTCAGTGAATTTCCCCTCTATAGCTGTTTTACTAAATAACAGGCACAGAAATCTCCAAATGCCGTCACTCCCGCCTGTGCGGGAATGACGGATTTCAGGTTTCAGACGGCATGGGAAAAACTTGTACTCATTTTTAAGTCAAACGGCAATAGCCGGTTCAGAAATACCATGACACCGAACCCGCGGCCGAAGGAT
>NZ_PXYY01000018.1 GCF_003013245.1 Neisseria iguanae | reverse complement strand
CCGTACGCAAACCGATTTATACGACCAATGCGGCAGAGGCGGTACACCGCCAGTTTCGGAAGCTGGCCAAAACCCAAGGCGCATTCCCCAATGAAACCGGCCTGCTGAAGCTTTTATATGGCGGTATCGGTAAGGCTTCGGGGAAATGGGCGATGCCGATTGCAAACCGGGGGCAGACGCTCCCGCAGTTGGCGGTTTGTTTTGACGGCCGGCCGGACGGCATTATCCGGTTGTAGAATTCAAGCTGACACAGGATTTTGAACGGCCTCTTGGTTTTCAGACAGCCTGAGACCTTTGCGAAACCCCTGGCACAGCCTATCCGCCACCGAAGACAGCCCCGTCACCCGTATCCGGCTTTTAACGCTGCTGTGGTTTTGACGAACCCGGCATGCCTGACCACAGCACACTCTGCCGCTACCGTAACCGGCTGGCGCAAAACAATACCCTTTCCGAACTGTTGGATTCGATTAACCGCCAACTGGCCGGGAAAAGGCTTAAAAATCCAAAGTACCAAAGCTGCCGTTATTATCCAAACCGCCGACCGACGATAAACAGTGACGAGGGATTGAAACCGATGAAAACGGCGTATTTTCAGAAAACACACCCGGTAAAGATAAGATGCCTGCCGGGTAAAGAAAGACGGTAAGTTTTCCTTCGGCTGCAAACAACACACCCGTACCGACGATAAAGGTTATCTCGAAAAGCGGCACATCAGTCCTGCAGACGGACACGGGTACAACCACTTCGAACTATTGTTTAGCGATATTGCCCGAGATGTCAGGGTTAATGCCGATAAAGGATATAAAGCCAACCGAGTGTTTCTTCACAGCAAAAAACTTTCAGACGGCATGGTACGTAAAACGTACAGAGGCCGTCTGTTAACTGAAGAAAATAAAGGCAGAAATAAACAGCTGTCGGAAACGAGTTATGGTGGAACAGTGTTTCGGAACGCTGCACGGTACATTCCGATACAGCCGCGCTTCCTATTTCGGATTGCTGAAAGCCACAGCGCAAAGTCATTTGAAAGCAATTTGTGCCAACCTGCTAAAGGCTGCCAACAGGCTTCGTGTGCCTGCTGTTGCCTGAAAGGGGGAAATGCCCTTTAAAGACGGGAAATATAGAAAATATAGGGGCCTTTTGGCCGAAAAAAGCTTACTTGATAACTTAAAGTAAGCTTTTTGGAGGGGAAGGATTTTGCAAAGGTTTCAGCCTTTTATTTGATGTGGCTCAAATATAGGGTAATTTTAAAATTTACGTTTCCAGCCATGCCCAAATATCCTCTTTTTCTAAAATGCCGGTACGTTTGATAAACTGCAGGCCAATAAAACCTGTGGTTTGATTTTTACTGCTTATTGTCTTCGCTATCCAAAAAGCTCTTCAGGCGGTCGCTGCGGGTCGGGTGACGCAGTTTGCGTAAGGCTTTAGCTTCGATTTGGCGGATACGCTCGCGCGTCACATCAAATTGTTTGCCGACTTCTTCCAGCGTGTGGTCAGTGTTCATGTCGATACCGAAACGCATGCGCAACACTTTGGCTTCGCGTGGGGTCAGGCTTTCCAGCACTTCTTTGGTTACTTCGTGCAGGCTGGAGTACATGGCAGCATCGGCCGGTGCGGCGTTGTTGGCATCTTCGATGAAATCGCCCAAGTGTGAATCGTCGTCATCGCCAATCGGGGTTTCCATCGAAATAGGCTCTTTGGCAATTTTCATAATTTTGCGGATTTTGTCTTCCGGCATTTCCATCAGCTCGGCTAATTTGGCTGAATCCGGTTCTTCGCCGGTTTCCTGCAGGTATTGGCGCGAAATGCGGTTCATCTTATTGATGGTTTCAATCATGTGTACCGGAATACGGATGGTGCGTGCTTGATCGGCAATCGAACGGGTAATCGCCTGGCGAATCCACCATGTGGCGTAGGTTGAGAATTTGTACCCGCGACGATATTCGAATTTATCCACGGCTTTCATCAAGCCGATGTTGCCTTCTTGAATCAAATCGAGAAATTGCAGGCCGCGGTTGGTATATTTTTTGGCAATCGAAATCACCAAACGCAAGTTGGCCTGGATCATTTCCTGCTTTGCAGCGGCGGTTTCGAGTTCGCTGGCCAACATGTTTTTATTGATTTCTTTCAATTCTTCAATTGAGATTTGTGTTTCTTTCTGTATGTCTGACAGTGCGGTTTGTTTCTCAATAATGGCATGGCGGAAGCGGTTGAGCGCATCGCTCCATACGCGGCCTTTGACAATTTCTTCTTCTGCCCAGTTGAGATCGGTGATATTGGGTAGGAAGTTGTTGATGAAGTATTCGCGATCCATGTGTACGCGGTTTAAGCAGATATCGCGTATTTCACGTTCGAGCTTGCGGATTTGGTCAACACGGCCACGCAGGTTGTTGCTCAGGTTTTCAATTTGACGGGTTGAGAAGCGCACTTCCAATAATTTGTTGGCAATGGCGTCGCGGTGTGTCAAATAGGCCGGATGCAGGCTGTGATGCTTGTTCAGTTGCGCAGTCATTTCGGCATAGTCGGCTTCAATTTTGGCAAAATGCCCGAGCACTTTTTGTTTCAGCTCTTCCAGATTGGCGGCTGACATGCTTTCGGCATCGGCTGCGCTGTCGTCATCGCTGTCATCTTCTTCATCGTCACCGCTGCTTGTCGCTTCTTCAGAAGAGTTACTTTCTAAATGACCCAAACCCAATTCGTTCAGCAACACTTCATTTGGATCGATAATGGCTTCCACCACTTCATCGACACGGATTTCTCCGTTGCGGATTTGTGCAACCAAGGCCAAGATCTCAGCCACGGAACCCGGACAGGCAGAAATGGCTTGAACCATGTTTTTAAATGCGTTTTCGATTTTTTTTGCGATGATGATTTCGTCTTCGCGCGTCAACAGGTCAACCTGCCCCATTTCACGCATATACATACGTACAGGGTCGGTGGTGCGGCCGAATTCGGAATCTGCACTGGAGAGTGCGGCTTCGGCTTCTTCGACAGCATCATCATCGGTGATGGTGGCGGCATTGTCGCTGAGCAAAATATCTTCAGCATCAGGCGCCTGCTCGGTGACTTGGATGCCCAGCCCCGTAATCATGCTGACGATGTTGTCGATTTGATCGGCATCGGACATATCGTCCGGTAAGGCATCGTTGATTTCCGCATAGGTAATGTAGCCGCGCTCTTTACCCATGATGATGAGCTGTCGCAGACGGGTTCGTTGCTCTTCTACGGTTAACGGACGGTTGTCGTCTTGATCTTGGTATTCTTCGTGATTTTTAGACATAGATATCTCGTTGTTTGGTGAAAAATGCCAACGGTTTGCCGATAAGGTAAGCTAATGATTCCGCATCATTTGGTTCTCCGGCACCTGAGGGCGAAGCAGCGCATTATCATCAGGGATATTAACGCCGAGACCGTCTGCAACTGATAAGAGAAAGGGTGTTCTGCGTTCATTAGGTTCGCAGCATGGAACAATGTTTTCAGACGGCCTGAGAAGGAATTCGGGCTTAATTTGCTTTTAACATCAATAATGATACCAAAAGTTTCTTTTCATAATCATTCAAACCGCCTTGTAGGTTTTTCTGCTTGAGCGATTCAATTTGGCTGTATTTTAACTCATTTAACAGCTTTTTCATGCCAATTTTAAAATTTTCGCATTCGGCTTGGTAGGCTTCTTCGTTGTCTTCCGCCACTTCGTCTGCCGAATGGTGGGTTGATTGGAATATTCGGTTTAACGCGGCTTCATAAGGCGAACCGCGCATATGCTCCAAAACTTGCGCGCTGCTGGGCAGACTGGTAAAGCTTTTAATGGTTTCGGCCAGATTAGCCAAGCAGGCAAAATCACCTTCCAGCGCGAGGTATTCAGGCAAGTCTATATATGCAGCCCAATTCGGATTTATCAAGAGGCTGCGGATTTGCCGTTGCACCAAAGTGAGCATTACCGGCTGCTTGAAGATTTTCTGCGGCAGCTTGTAGCTTTTTTGTTTCACATAGTGCTTGGGGGCTTCTTGTCCGAGCAGTTTTGCCAGATTGGCCGGATCGATGCCGACTAATTCACTAAGTGACTGTTTTAATAAAAAATTCAGCGCCGGTGCGGTGATTTTAGCCAACAGAGTCGAGGAAGTTTTCACCAATTCTGCTTTGCCTTCCTGTGTATTCAGGTTGAGACCGTCTGAAAGGTGTTGCCAAAAATATTCCGACAAAGGTTTACTTTGATTTAGCAGCGCATCTTCGAATTGGGTTTTGCCGAAGGCACGGATGTAGCTGTCGGGGTCGTGTTCTTCCGGCAAAAACAGAAAATGCAGCGATTTGTCGTCTTTTAATTGCGGCAAGGCATTTTCCAGTGCGCGCCATGCGGCTTTTTTACCGGCGGCATCACCGTCAAAACAGAAATAAATACTGTCGGCCTGACGCATTAGGATTTTTACATGGTCGGCAGTGGTGGAGGTGCCGAGTGAAGCCACGCTGTAACCTATGCCGAATTGGGCCAAGGCAACCACATCCATATAGCCTTCAACCACCAAAATCCGGCCGGTTTCTTTAATCGCCGCGCGCCCTTCATATAAGCCGTAAAGGTTGCGGCCTTTATCGAACAAAGGCGTGTCGGGCGAGTTTAGATATTTCGGTTTGGTATTATCCAATACGCGGCCGCCGAAGCCGATGACCTGACCCCGCTGGTCGCGAATCGGAAACATAATCCGGTGGCGGAAGCGGTCGTAATGCCTGCCCTCGTTGTCAATGACCATACCGCTGTCAACCAAAGCGGTATTGGGGTAGGGCTGGAACACTTGTGCCAGTGGTTGCCAAGCATCGGGTGCATAACCCAAAGCGTAGTGGGTGATGATTTCCGCGCTCAGACCGCGTCCGGCCAGATAATCCTGCGCCGGCTTTTGAAATTTAAGCTGCTGTGCGTAAAACGAAGCGGCTGAAGCGGTGGTTTCTTCTAAAGTTTGCTGCTTTTTCTTGCGCTCTGCACGCACTTCGGGATTGTCGTTTTGCCCGTGTACTTTCGGCACAGTCATGCCCACACGGTCAGCTAAATACTGCACCGCTTCGGTAAACGACAAACCTTGATACTCCATGATAAAACCGATGGCCGAACCGTGTGCACCACAGCCGAAACAGTGGTAAAACTGCTTGCTTGGGCTCACCGAAAACGACGGTGATTTTTCTTTGTGGAACGGACAACATGCCATATAGTTGGCACCGCCTTTTTTCAGCGGCACATGCTCGTCGATAATATCGACAATATCGACTTTGGCAAGCAGCCCGTCTATGAAATCGGAAGGAATCATGGGACTATCGCAAAGATGAGTGAAAATTTCAGACGGCCTTTGGTTTATTAAAGGCCGTCTGAAAGTAGGAGGAGATTATATCTTACTAAAATAGAATTTTGTTGTTTTAATAGCGCAATGATTTCTTTTAATGCACTAATTTCATTATCCTTTTGAGAAATAATTTCTTGATGGTGGCTAACGGTCATTTTGAGCTTTTCATTTTCTGATACTAACATCTCATTTGAGCTGTAGTTATGGCTATTATCGCCGACTAGCAAAAATAATGGCTTTTCTTTTGGTGATTAACTCAATAATATCAAGATTAAAAATCTGGGCAATTTGTTCTAAGTTTTCCCAAATTCAGTTTAGTTTGTTCTCATTCGATTTTGGCATATTTATTAGGAGACATAGCCAATTTCTCAGCCATTTCTTTTTGTGTCCACTGATTCATTTCACGCATGGCTCGGATTTTATCGTACAATTTCATTTGTTATCACTTTTTGAAGAGTTTTAGGTATTAAAAGGGTTGATTTAAGAGCGAAATGTTTGTGGAATTAAGTATCTTTAGATCATTGTAACATTTTATTAGAAATTTTGCCTATTCAAAGTAAAAATTAGTTATGAATATATTTTTTAATTATTCTTCTAGGTTGGGTATCGGCATTGTTTATACCGATTGCTGCAGAAGCCGTGATGCGCTTGATGTGGGTGAATCCGCCTATCACCGTATCAATCACTGTACGCATTTTGTAGGACGGCAAAACCACATTAATGGGATGGAAAATTTTTGGAACCGGGCAAAGCGCATGCTACGAATGTAATGGGATTGATCGTCCATCTTTTCCATTATTCCGGAAAGAATGCAGGTTTCGTTTTAACTTTGGTACACCAAAAGAACAACTGAAAATTTTGCGAATTTGGTGTGGTATTTGGGGCTAATCTATGTAAACTCTAATCCTTTTCTACTATTCCGTTATAAATATTATGAATAAATTCTAAATAAGATTTTTAAGGGTTTTTGGTAAATATTCCATATAATATTAAATATGCAAATTATTTATTAACTTACTTGCCAATATCAAAAATTCCTGATGAGCCAACTCATATTGTCTTCGACTTACAATATTCACACATTTGGTCAAAATGTAGTGTACCCTGCATTTTTTCATTAGATTTTTCTAAGAATTTTTTTATAAAAACCCATGCAAAATGAATAATAACTAATAAAAATAGCAAAGTTACTTTCATTTCCCCTTACCCTTTATCCAATGAATTTGCGACAGCCTCTTTTATACTCAAAGAAATAATAGAAATTAAAAAAAGCCAACGCTAAGCCTAATACTGAACTTAATTAGCCCCAGACCTACAAAAGAGATAAAACTATCCTCATCCACAAATTGATATATCCAATAAGATATTGCCAACAAGAATCACAAATAAAAATTTACTCTTCCACTAAAGAACAACTCCTACAGCGTTACCAATTAAAATGGTACTTATAAATAAAATAACTGATGGTTGAAGTGGCTGTCAGGCATTGGTTTTCGTTTAATAACAGGCAGTAAAGTATCTTTTCCGGTGTTTTCTGCAACAACGGTTAAACCTTACCCTGTTGTTTTAGAATGCCAAAAACAGCTACGTTACCGGGGCAGTACCCCGACCGCGTTTTGCCTTTGCGCTGCCCGCCAAAACAGCCTTGTCCAATTCAACCGGGCCATCAAAAATTTCATCTGCCCGAAGTTCTGAACGGTAAGCGATGGCTTGGCGGATTTTACGGTAGAACAACAGGGCAGAATCAGGCCGGATACGAGTATAATCGGCAGCTGCCCGGGCTGTTACTTCCAATACAGAAAATTGAAGTAATTTTTTCCGTGTAGATTTTCTTGGTTTACAATGGGTTATCTTCATTTTTAAGTGTAACCTGATGGCTCATCTGCGTCAGCCTCCAAAAGATTGGTAACTAATGGCAAATATTCATTTGGATAATGGTGTATATAAGATTTTGCCTAATGGCAAAAAGTTTTTTGAAAGCTACCAATGTAGATATTGTTATATCTATTTTGAAATCAACCTCGTCTAACCTTAAAGACAAGCATCGTATGATTCTTGAGAATGAGCTTAAAAACAATCAAGTGAAGCTTAACCAAGTGAGGGCTGAGTTAGAAACTGCTAAATGAAAGGGTAATGCTGCTAGTACAAGAACTTTGAAGGCACAAGTTCAAGATTGGGAGTTAAGCGTACAAGCGGTAACCTGTGAGATCCAAACGAGCACGATAGAAAGGATTAAATAATGGCTGGTTTAACGCTTGTACAGTAGGTACCCCGTATGCCTGTTGAATTCCAAGAGGGGAGCTTCCAGCCGCAAGAAACTGTACCCAAACCTGTTACCGCAAATCAGATTCTGATTGACAACCCTGAGCTTCAAATACTGTATGCCTTTGAAACGAATGCAAAAGCTCAAGGAAAACCTGTTGATATTAATCCTATTCAGACGTATAAAAAACCTGTAGAGGCAGACTTCTTTACGAAGCTCGCTGTTACAGGCTATCTTCGTATTATTAATGCAGCTATTGAAGACCCGTATGCGCCTGACCCGAATTTCAACGCTTCTGAACGTCTCATGGAGATTGAGAAGTCAGGGTACTATAGCCTGACGAATCTTAACGTCATATGCTTGGGCTCACAAAATTTGAAGCAGAGTTCGGTGCGTGGTTATGTGATATTGGTAGTCAAGTACTGGATGCACAGATTACAAACCAGATGTCCCTTATTCTACCTATTTATGGGTTAATTTTAATTATTAGGCTTATCTGCTTAGTAAAAAGAGAAAAAAGAAGAGCTAAGACATTACTAAGAATATTTGCAGTAACAAGTCTTTTGTCTTTTATAATTAGGTCTTTGTAATATTGCTGAGAGACTGTCTGAAAAGATTCAGACGGTCTTTTTGATATTTATTCGGCAGCCAGTGCCGCTTTTAAAATCTTATTGACCTCGCTCATATCTGCTTTGTTGGCAAGCTGGGTTTTCAATACACCCATGACTTTGCCCATATCGGCCATACCGGTGGCTCCGGTCATGGCGATAACGGTATCGACGGCGGTTTTGATTTCTTCTTCGCTCATCATTTGCGGCAGATAGCGGTTGAACACTTCGATTTCGTTAATTTCTTTTTGTGCCAAGTCGTAGCGGTCGGCTTCGGTGTAGATTTTTGCGCTGTCTTTGCGCTGTTTGACCATTTTGGTCAGGATGGCAATGACTTTTTCGTCATCGGCTTCAACGCGTTCATCGACTTCGTATTGTTTGATGGCTGCATTAATCAGGCGGATGGTGCTTAAAGACAGCTGGTCTTTAGCTTTCATCGCGGTTTTCATGTCTTCGGTAAGCTGGATTTTCAGGCTCATGATGGGCTCCGTGGGGTTTCAGACGGCCTAAGGTGTTGGAGAAGGTCGGGTTGTTGGCATTTTTTATGCGGAATCGTTTTCGTTTTACCGAAATGATTGTTTGGGGATTTTCAAGTATGATCAAGAATTGTGCGGCTTTGCCGTGCTTTTCGGCATTCTTGACCATATTCGGAATCCTAAAATGAACCTTCCGGCAAAAAACAAGACGTGTAGACAACACTAGAATTTTCTACACCTTAGGGATGACGGTATTATAAAGGGTTTATATTTATAAAGGCAAAAACACCGTAGGGCATTCAGCCTTACGGTGAGTGTCTTACTTAAGACAGGATTGTGCCTGTATTAGTACATTTTAGGAGGCAGTTGTTGGCTGCGCAGGCGTTTTTGCAAGCGTTTGGCAGCGGCGGCTTTTTTGCGTTTGCGTTCGGTTGTTGGTTTTTCGTATGCTTCGCGGGCGCGCAGTTCGGTCAACAGCCCGGTTTTTTCTACGGCGCGTTTGAAACGGCGCATGGCAACTTCAAATGGTTCATTCTCTTTTACACGGATTGCAGGCATTTTATTTCCTTCAAAATTTTTTAAGTTGCGGCTGTCTGGATGAAAATTGGTTTCAGACGGCCTTTATCATCAATAAGTTTTGTCTGTATCGCTGGTGCATTGTTGCAAGCGGGCGGGATACGCGCCGTGATGTGAACATCACCTCCTAACAAATCGGCTTTTGCCGGACGGGGGTCTTTTATTCGGGTAAAAGACCAAGAACAATTTTTTGATTATCTGATAGATTGCTTTTGTGTGTCAAGTCGGGTAAAGGACTTTTCAGGGAGTGTGGCGGCTTGGAAACGGATTGGTGTGTTAAAAGGTGAATAGATGGTATCTGGAAATAAATGCTTTTACTTGATTTTAGGGTGATAAATTGAGAAAGAAGTGTGTTTGAAATGTTTTGGTTTTTTGGAAAAGGCCGTCTGAAAACGGGTTCAAACGGCCTTCGGGTGTGGCTAACTAAGTATTGTTAGCCGCGAATCACTTTACGAACATGCGGAATGGCGTGCAGCTTGTGGATGATTTGGTTGACCTGCGCCAAATCTTTTGCTTTGATGATGAAGCCGAATTCGACAAAACCTTCGCTGCCGGCACGGTTGGACGAAGGGGTGTTGACGGATTCGATGTCGGCGCCGGAGCCGGAAATGGCTTGCGCCATTAGGGCGAGCAGGCCGTGGGTGTCTTCCGATTGGATGTTGAGACTCAGGCGGTAGCTTTGGTTGTTGAGACTGTCCCAACCGGCATCGAGTTGCTGCTCGGGATCGGATTTGAGCAACACGTTACAGGTATCGCGGTGGATAATCATGCCTTTGCCTTGAACCAATAAAGCGCGCACGGTATCGCCTGCGACAGGATGGCAGCATTCGGCCAGATGCACGCGGCCGGTTTCTTGGCCGTTGACTTTAATCGGGCTGAGTTTGATTTCGCTGCCGAAGTGTTGTCCGGCAAGCTCTGCAATGTGCATGGCCACGGAAACAGGCTGGGTGTTGCCCATGCCGACACTGTATAATACTTCTTCAAACGAGGTTTTTTTGTCGTTCAAATCACTCAAGTATTTTTCTTTGAGGCCGTCTGAAATCAATACATCTTTCGGCAGCAGGCTGGATAAGGCTTTTTGCAGCAGGTTTTCACCCAATACAATCGCATCGTGGCGGTTCATTGTTTTGATGTATTGGCGGATGGCGCTGCGGGCACGGCTGGACATGGTGAAATTGAGCCATGCGGGATTTGGCTTGGCATGTTCGGAAGTGATGATTTCGACCGAATCGCCGGTTTTCAGCTTGGTGCGCAAGGGCATCATGGTATTGTTTATACGTGCGGCAACGGTTTTGTGTCCGATGTCGGTGTGCACGGCATAGGCAAAATCAATCGGGGTCGAACCTTTAGGCAGGGTGAGGATTTTGCCTTTCGGGGTGAGGATATAGACTTCATTCGGAAATAAATCGACTTTGACGTGTTCTAAAAATTCAATGGCATTCGCGCTGCTGGCCTGCAAATCGAGAATGTTCTTGAGCCATTGGTTGGTGTGGAGCATGGCTTGGTCGACGGTGTTTTCGCCGGATTTGTAAATCCAGTGTCCGGCTACACCGCCTTCGGCGACGGCATCCATTTCGTGCGTGCGGATCTGCACTTCAATCGGCAAACCGTAAGGGCCGACTAACGTGGTGTGCAGGCTTTGGTAGCCGTTGCTTTTCGGAATGGCGATGTAGTCTTTGAAGCGGCCGGGTTTGGGCTGGTAGAGATTGTGTAATGCGCCCAATGCGGCATAGCAGGCCGGTACGCTGTTGACGATGACGCGGAAGGCGTAAATGTCCATCACATCGGCGAAACGCAGTTTTTTTTGCAGCATTTTTTGGTGAATGCTGTACAGATTTTTCTCGCGGCCTTTGATTTTGGCTTCGATGTTGGCATCGACCAAACGTTGGCCGAATGCACGCAAAACTTTGCTGACGACATTGCGGCGGTTTTTACGGCTGTTGCCCATCGCTTTTTGCAATGTTTCGTAGCGTTTCGGGTGCAGGTTTTGGAACGAAAAATCCTGCAACTCCTGGTAGGCGCTGTTGAGGCCGATGCGGTTGGCGATTTGGGCGTAGATTTCGAGGGTCTCTTTGGCGATACGACGGCGTTTTTCGGGGCGCATCGAACCGAGTGTGCGCATGTTGTGCAGGCGGTCTGAAAGTTTGATGATGATGACACGCACATCTTTGGTCATCGCGAGAATCAGCTTGCGGAAGCTCTCGGCCTGATGCTCTTCGTGGTCTTCGAATTTGAGTTTTTCCAGCTTGGATAAGCCGTCTACCATTTCGGCAATGGTTTCGCCGAATTCCGCCGCCATTTCGACTTTGGATACGCCGGTGTCTTCCAGCACGTCGTGCATCACGCCGGCACACAAGCCTTGCACGTCCATGTGCCAAACGGCTAATTGGGTGGCTACGGCAATCGGATGGGTAATGTAGGGTTCGCCGCTTTTGCGGGTTTGGCCGTCGTGGGCGTGAAAAGCGTAGGCCACGGCTTTTTCGAGCTGTACCTGCTCTTTTTTGCTGAGATAAAATGCCGTTTTAAATAATAATTCGCGGGCTTCGGCTGTCAGCGCATCGTAGGGGGCGGTAGGTAGTGGGGCTGGCATATTCAGACGGCCTCTCTTGAGTTGGATAGTTTGATGGCAGGGGATATCGGTTGATCCAAAGAAGCGGTAAATATTATCGGCAGGCGGATACGGTGTTGAATGCACTGCTTGCCATATTGTTATATCGAAATTAAGCGGACAAACAACCGCGCAATTGGCGCGCGGTTGGATTTGCGCGCCAACCTAAGCGACAGCGCAGGGATTCTATTTATTGCGAGACAGCAATTCAGTACCGATCTGGCCGGCAGCCACTTCGCGCAGTGCGGTAACAGTCGGTTTGTTGTTGCGGATGTCGTCAACCAAAGGTTGGTTGCCGTTTTCCAATTGGCGCGCGCGGCGGGCGGCAATCAAGGTCAAATCGAAATGGTTAGGGATTTTCGGGGTGCAGTCTTCGGTGGTGATACGTGCCATATTGTTTGCTTTCTTTCAAAAAAATGAATCGGATAGCGTATTTTCGCTGTTTTTTAGAAATTTTCCAACAGATTTGTGAGAAAAGTCTGTTGGGCGGATTTTTTCAGACGGCCTGATCTGATGATATGCAGTAAATCGGCTTCAGCAACATCCAAATCTTCATTGACAACAATATAATCAAAATCAAAGGCTTGTTCGATTTCGTAGTGGGCTTGAGCCAAGCGGGTGGCGATGATTTCTTCGCTGTCGGTGGCACGGCTTTTCAGACGGCTTGCCAAGATTTCAAACGACGGCGGCAAAATGAAGATGCCGATAGATTCGGGCAGGGTGCGGCGCACTTGCTCTGCCCCTTGTACGTCGATTTCTAAAATTATATCAAAACCTTGCCCGCTCAATTGGTTAACCGCGGCAATGCTGGTACCGTAGTAATTGCCGAACACATTGGCGTGTTCCAAAAAGGCTTTTTGCTCAATCAATGATTCGAAATTTTCTTTGGGAACAAAATGATAATGTACACCGTGTTGCTCGCCTTCACGTGGCGGGCGGGTGGTGTGGGAAACCGACACGCGCAAATCGCTGTTATTTTTCAAAAGACGCGAAACCAGGGTGGTTTTGCCGGTGCCGGAAGCGGCGGAGATGATGAAAATATTACCTTTTTGGGTTTGTTGCATGATACTTTTGCCATGAGATATTTTCGATAAATTATAGCACGGTACATGGCAGATTTGGATTTTCAGACAACCTCAGCATCGGCAGCATAAATCTGCTACAATGCGACGTTGGAAATGAAACTTGAATACTGGAAGACAAACATGTTGATTCATCCTGAGGTGATGGGCGTTGATGCCTTGGCGGAAAAAATCCGTAAAATTGAAAACTGGCCGCAAAAAGGCATTTTATTTCATGATATTACGCCGGTTTTGCAAAGTGCGGAATATTTCCGTTTGCTGGTTGATTTGCTGGTTTACCGCTATATGGGGCAGAAAGTTGATGTGGTGGCAGGCGTGGATGCACGCGGCTTTATTATCGGTGCGGCCTTAGCGTATCAATTGAATGTGGGGTTTGTGCCGATTCGTAAAAAAGGCAAATTGCCATTTGATACCGTTTCGCAAAGTTACACTTTGGAATACGGTGAGGCCGTGGTGGAAATCCACACTGATGCGATTAAATCGGGCGCACGCGTGTTGCTGGTTGATGATTTGGTGGCCACCGGAGGCACCATGCTGGCCGGTGTGGAGCTGATTCGCAAGTTGGGTGGTGACGTGATTGAAGCGGCGGCGATTTTGGAATTTACCGATTTGACCGGCGGCAAGAAAATCCGCGAGGCTGGTGTGCCGCTGTTTACGCTGTGTCAAAACGAAGGCTGCATGTAATATTTGTCTCATGATAAAAGGCCGTCTGAAAAAACGTATGATTTTCAGGCGGCCTTGTTCTTGTGGTACCCAGTCCGGCAAAAAATGTAAATATCAGTTTGCAATTCGGATATTCCTCATAAATCATTTAGAATGTGGAAACCTGCCGACAATAAATTGATACTTTGAAGAAGAAAGACGACATGGACGTACAACGCATATTTACTTTGTCGCTGGGCGTATTGGGATTAACTGTATTAGCCGCCTGCACTTCGCAAAACAAACCGGCCGTTACCCGCGAATCACGTGCGGAGGATCAGGCTCCGGCTTCGATTCCGTCGCGCCGTGTCGACAGCCAGTCAAAAATTTTATCCGATTTCAGCCAATACGAAAGCGCATTGGCTGCTGCTAAAAGCGGCGATGATGCATGGGCGCAGCAATACTTGGCACAAGCCGGTAACAGTGCAATGGCGGAAACCGTGCGCAACGAATGGCTGAAAAGCTTGGGTGCGCGGGGTCAATGGCCGGTGTTCCAACAAGAATACAGAAAATTGGAAGCGGCAGGACGTTCGCAAGAAGTGGAATGTTATGCCGATTTGGGCAGCGGCAATTATACTAAAATTGCTGATTTGGTTCGTGAAACCGCCCGCCTGTCTCAAGGCTGCACCCGTTTGGTGGAGGTGGCTGCCGCATCAGGCCGTCTGAAAGCCGGTGACGCATGGCGTCGTGTGCGCGGTTTGCTGAGCAACAACCAAATCACCGATGCGCGGAATTTGGCTGCGGCACTGGGCAGCCCGTTTGACAGCGGTGCGCAAGGTGCGCAGGAATACCGTTTGCTGTCGGTTATCGGCAAAGAAGCACGTAAATCGCCTTCTGCCGCCGCCAGCTTGTCAGCGATGGAAGGCAGTTTGAGCTGCGCCCAAAGCAGTTTTGCGTGGGGTGTACTGGGTTGGCATCAGGCTTACAGTCAAAATATGGCCGCCGCTTTAGGTTACTATGGCCGCGTTACCGACCGAAAACAATTAACTGATGAGCAATTCGAATGGTATGCCCGCGCAGCTTTGCGTTTGCAACGCTGGAATGAATTATCGGGCGTGATTCAAGACATGCCGGGCAAACTGCAACAATCGCCGACTTGGCAGTACTGGCTGGCACGCAGCTATGCCGCACAGGGCAACAGCTCGCGCGCCAAATCATTGTATGAACAAGCCGCTGCTTCAGGTCGCAATTTTTATGCAGTGTTGGCCACCGAAGAATTGGGTCGCCGAATCAGCACCAAAAATAATGTTGGTAACGCCAATCGCAGCGATGTCACCCGCATGGCGAAAGATGGCGCCATCAACCGAGGATTGACTTTGTTTAAAGCCAGCCAAGCCGGCGGCAACAGCAAAATGCGCCGTCAGGCACAGGCAGAATGGCGTTATGCGACACGCGGTTTCAGTGAAGATAATCTGCTCATTGCGGCGCAATTGGCCTATGACAACCAGTTCTACGACATGGCTATTAACACCGCTGACCGAACCGACCATAAATTGAACTACAACTTGCGTTACTTGTCGCCGTTTAAAGATACCACCGTGCGTTACGCCAACCAAGCGGGTGTTGATCCGGCATGGGTTTACGGCTTGATTCGTCAGGAAAGCCGCTTTGTGATGGACGCGCAATCGCATGTTGGTGCGCAAGGTTTGATGCAGGTAATGCCTGCGACGGCACGCGAAATCGCCGGTAAAATCGGCATGAGCAGCAGCGAACTTTACACCATGGACGGCAACATCCGCATGGGAACATGGTACATGGCCGATGCCCGTCGCAATCTGCAAAACAACGAAGTGTTGGCAACAGCTGGTTACAACGCAGGCCCAAGCCGCGCACGCAGATGGCAGGCTTCAACGCCTTTGGAAGGCGCGATTTACGCCGAAACCATTCCGTTTACCGAAACGCGTGATTATGTGAAAAAAGTGATGACCAATGCGACTTACTATGCGTCATTGTTTAATGAGCCGCAAACTTCATTGAAACGCCGCATGGGTACGATTCCGGCACGTTATTAAGATTGAATGCAAAACAAAAAAGGCTGTCTGAATATTTTCAGACGGCCTTTATGTTATTTATCGGCTTCGGAAACCAAGTTATGCTGTATCGCATAAACGGCGGCTTGTACGCGGCTGCTTAAATTGAGTTTTCTCAAGATGCTTTGCACATAAGCCTTGATGGTAGATTCGGCTAAATTCAAATGCTTGGCAATGACTTTATTGCTGTGGCCGATAGCCAGATATTTTAGGGTTTCCAGTTCGCGCGGGGTCAGCGATTCTAGGGCATTGGGCGTATTTTCCTGCACTGGATTGATAAGCGACTGCACCAAATGAGCGGTCATTTCAGGTGAAAACACGCTATCGCCGTTAGCGGCTTTGGCAATGGCATTAATGAGAAAATCGGCATCAATGTTTTTGAGCAGAAAACCCTGTGCCCCCAGCTTCATGCATTCGATTAAATCATCGCTGTCTTCTGACACGGTGAGCATCACCACTTTTTGCGATGGGTTGCTGCTGAGAATTTGTCCAAGCGCTTCGCGGCCGTTCATTACCGGCATATCCAAATCCAATAAGACTACATCAGGGTGAAGCTGTTCGACCAGTTTGACACCGCTGAGACCGTCTTCGGCTTCGCCGATGATTTCAAAATCTGCTTCGCCTAACACGGATTTGATGCCGCGTCGAAACAGCGTGTGATCGTCAATCAAAACAATGCTTGTGCTCATTCTAAAATTCTTTCTTTTTTCGTTAGTAACAGCGAAATCGTGGTCTGGCCGGGCTGGGAGGCCACGTTTAAATCGGCGTGGATGCGTTGTGCGCGTTCAAACATGATGTTCAGTCCGACGTGGCCGTTTTCGGTAAAATCATTCAAATCGGCGGTATCGAAACCGCAGCCGTTGTCTTGGATTTTCATTTCAAAATCATCCTGATTGTGAAATGAAACATTCACCCGCGTGGCCTGCGCGTGTTTGCGGATATTCGACAGGCTTTCCTGCAAAATGAAGATAAACTGTAATTGCTGCTCGGCGGTCAGTAGGGGGCCGTTGTCCTGCCAGTCGGTGACAATATCGATTTGTGTTTGTTGGCGGAAGCGGGTAATCAAACGTTCGACTGCGTCGTTGAATTCGTTATGGGTGATTTTGGTGCGGAAGTTCAACAGTAATTCGCGCACATCTTCATAGCATTCTTGCACGCCTTCTTTGATAAATTGCAGCTTTTCATTGACCTTGGCATCTTGGTTCAAACCGGATTTTCCCAAGGCTTTGTCGAGCATTTGGATTTGCAGGTTTAAAAAGGTCAGGGTTTGGGCGATGCTGTCGTGCAGCCCTTGTGCAATCAGGTTACGCTCTTGTAATACGGCAAGTTGGCGGTTTTCAATGCCCAAACGCAGGTTGCTCACGGTGATGGCCAATTGCCGGCAAAGCGATTCGAACAGGTGGTCGTCGCCGTTATCAGTGTCGGCATGGCTGAAATAGAGTGTCATCATACCTAAATCCACACCGTTGCTGCTGATTTTGAATACGCGCAAAAAGTGGAAGCCGGATTGGCTGCACAAAGGTTCGGCTACTGCTTGATTTTTAGGCAGTGTTTTGTAGAAGCTGACCGTTTGGTCGCCGGATTGGTTCACTGCTTGGCCGCAGCTGCATTCTTCAAGTTTGCGGCAGGCTTCGGCGCTTTGCAGATTTTCGGGCAAGCCGGAATGCGCAATCAAATCCATGCGTTTGCGCTGGAAGTCAATCAAGCGGATACTGCCTGCTTGTGCTGGAGTCATATCCATGATTTTATTTAAGAAGCCTTCGGCCGCTTCGGCAACGGTTTGCGCCTGGCTCAATAAATGGCTGAAATAATAGAGTGTTTCCAGCGTATGGTTTTTTTGTGCCAAATCATAGGTTTTGTCGGCAACCTGCTGCTCTAGGTTCTGATAAAGATTGTGCAGGCGGGTACTCATTTGGTTGAAGCCGTGATCCACTTCGGCAAATTCGGTGACGTTTTCAATCGGTACTTGTTTGCCGAGTTGGCCGTCGTGAATTGCGGTCACGCCATTTTGCAGGTGGGTGAGCGGCAGAATAATCCAGCGGTAGAGCAGGGACACCATAATCATCGAGCTGATGCTGACCAAACCCAGCAGCATCAGCTGGAAAATACGCAATTTGTTAAGGTATCGGTTGTTGACGATTTCAATCGATTTGGCCAGGGTATCGATGGATTGGATAAAAGGCGGGATTTTGGTGCGGTTGAAGGCCAAATGCCGGGTCGAAATGGTTTGAAACCACGGTTTGACGTCGTTGGCCCAAGTGTGTTTCAAGACGGCAAGATTGGCTTGCACATCTTCATCATCGGGCAGAAACAGCGGCCGTTCGGGTACGCCGTTACTCAAGTCGGAAAGGGTTTGGTCGAAATCTTCGATGTAGTGGTCGATTTCCGATTGCGGCGCGCGACTGTTGAGCAGCAGGCCCAAGCGGTAAGTTTGCATGCGCAGGCTGCCGGTATCGTTGATCGCGGCGGCTCCGCCTTCCAAACGCCACGACAAAATCAGCGTCAAAACAATTGAAGCTGCCGCCGAAATCAGCCACAGCAGCGTTAACAGTTTCAAGCGGGTGGAAAGGCGTTGGGGCAGCATATCGGTACTCGGTTACAAACTTTTCAACATTTAATCAGCTATATTAACAGGTTTGGACGGCCTGTGCATGAGGCCGTCTGAAAACCATGATTAGGCTAACATTTTACTTCCGCCTGTGCGCGGGTGTAATACCACCAGTTCAACAGGAGGCAGATGACGTAAAATGCGATAAAGCCGTATAAAGCCATATTGACGCTGCCGGTGAGGGCGATGGATGTGCCGTAGCTTTTTGGAATGAAAAAGCCGCCGTATGCCGCAAACGCACCGGTAAAACCAGCCACCGCAGCGCCTTCTTTACCGGCATTGATTAAAGCTTGCTTGCGGCTGATGATGCCTTGTTCGGCAAAACGCTGCTGCTGAATCAGGAAGATAATCGGAATCTGCATAAAGGTTGAACCGTTGCCGATGCCGGTCAGCGCGAAAAGCGCCAAGAAACAGGCAAAGAAGCCCCAGAAATTACCGCCATGGCCGTCTGACGGCAGGAAAAACAGTACCCCGGAAACGGCAATAATCATGCCGGCAAACACCCATTGCGTGATTTTTGCGCCGCTTTGGAGTTTATCCGACAGCCAGCCGCCAAAAGGGCGCACCAGTGCGCCGACCAAGGGGCCGATAAAGGCGTATTTCACCGGGTCGACGCCGGTAAACTGGCTTTTGGTCAGTAATGGAAAGCCGGCAGCAAAGCCCAAAAACGAACCGAACGTGCCCAAATAAATGATGCACATAATCCAATTGTGTTTGCGCTTGAAAATCACCGCCTGATCTTTGAAGCTGGCTTTTGCGCCGGCCAAATCATTCATGCCGAACCAGGCAGCAATGGTGGAAATGATGATAAACGGCACCCACACAAAGCCTGCGTTTTGCAGCCAGATTTGTTTGGTTACGCCGTCTTTAACCCAAGTTTGCGGTTCGCCGCCCAAGCTGCCGAACAAGGCGGCGGTAATGACCAGCGGCACCAGGAATTGGGCCACCGATACGCCCAAATTGCCCAAACCCGCGTTCAAACCCATCGCCGTACCTTTTTCTGCTTTCGGATAAAAGAAGCTGATGTTGGCCATACTGGACGAGAAATTACCGCCGCCAAAGCCGCACAATAAAGCCAAAATCAGCATGGTGGTATAGCTGGTGTCGGGGTTTTGTACCGCCAAACCCAAACCGATGGCAGGCAGCAACAGGCTGGCGGTAGAAATTGCTGTCCAACGGCGGCCGCCAAAGATGGGCACCAAAAACGAATAGAAAATCCGCAAAGTCGCACCCGACAAAGCCGGCATGGCTGCGAGCCAGAAAAGTTGGTTTTCATTGTATTGGAAACCGATGGACGGCAGGTTAATCACCGCCACGCTCCACACCTGCCAAATGGCAAACGCCAGCATCAGCGCAGGAATGGAAATCCATAAATTTCGGGAAGCGGTTTTCTTACCGCCGTTTTGCCAGAAGCCGGCATCTTCCGGCCGCCAGTCTTGAATTAAACGCGACATCGCGTTGCTCCTTATGATGATTTCAAACAGGCCGTCTGAAACCGCAAAATATTTCAGACGGCCTTAAAAAGGGTTGATTGAGGGTGTCTGAAAGGCAATACAATCATTCAGACAGACTGAAGGTATTTATTCTTGGCGTTTGCCTTTGAACGAAAAATGCATCCAAATCAGCGAAATGCAGACTGTGCCGTAAAGCAGCATAAAGGCAGTCGAGCGGATACCGGTGAAGTCCAACAGTGCGCCGAACATAATCGGCAATAAGAAGCCACCCATGCCGCCAGCCAAGCCGACAGCGCCGGAAACTGCGCCTATGTTGTCGGGATAATCATTGGCCACGAATTTAAATACAGATGCTTTACCTACCGCCATTGCAATACCGGCGGCAAACATCAGCAAAGTAAACACGGTCACGTTTAAGCCAATGCTCATACTCATCGGGCCTTTAGCCGTCTGAATCACCATTTCGGTTTGCGGGTAAGACAAGATAAAGAAACATACCCACAATACCCACATTACACCCCAAGTTACCTTATACGCGCCGTATTTGTCGGAAAGATAGCCGCCCAAAGCGCGCAACACACCGCCCGGCAACGAAAAGCAGGCAGCCAAGAAAGCGGCCGTCTGAATGGTTAGGCCGTATTCGTCAATGTAGTATTTGGTCATCCACAACGACAAGCCCACATAACCGCCGAACACTACCGAATAATATTGGCTGTAACGCAATACGCCCGGGTCTTTCAAAAGCAGCAATTGCTCTTTCAGGCTGATGTTGGACGACACCAAGTGTTTCGGGTCGTGGTAGCTGGTAAACCAAAACAAAACCGCCGTACCCAACATCACCGCTGCGTAAACGGTCGGCACGAAATGCCAAGTGCCGTAAGCAATTAAAGCAGGGGCGAGGAATTTATTGGCGGCGGCCCCGGCGTTACCCGCACCGAACACGCCCATTGCCAAACCTTGCTGCGCTTTCGGGAACCAACGCGCCACATAAGGCGTGCCGACCGAAAACGAGCCGCCGGCCAGACCCATCATCAGGCCAATAAGCAGAAACTGCCAGTAAGCATCGGCATATTTCATCAGGAAAATCGCCGGTACACTCAGCATCATCAGCACAAACATCACAATGCGGCCGCCGTAACGGTCGGTCCAAATGCCCAGCGGCACGCGAATCAGCGAGCCGGATAACACCGGCAAAGCCGCCAGAATACCGAATTCGGTTTCAGACAAACCCAGTTCGTTTTTTACTGGAATGCCGACCACTGCCATCATCATCCAAATCATGAAGCAGACGGTAAATGCGAAGGTGCTGGTAATCAGCACGGAATAGCGTTTATAAATTTCGGAGGCCATTATCCTCCCTGCCTTTCTTAATATGGTTTGATACAAATTCTGATTGGGCTTTCAGACGGCCTTGAATTAAAAAGGCCGTCTGAAAAACCGGATTAACGGCGGCGCACCAACTGCCATGCGCGTCCGACGTAAGCCACGCTGGCAAAACCGCTCCATACGTGCACCATGCGGGTAAACGGGAAAATGAAGAAGAAGGTCATGCCCATGAAAATATGCAGTTTGAACAGGAAATTTACGTCTGCCAGATACGTTGCCGCGCCTCCGCGGAAGGTGGCAATGTGTTGTGCCCAGCGCATGAGTTTCACCATTTCATGACCGTCGAGATGACCCATACTGACGAAGATGGTACATAAACCGAGCAGCAGGGTAATCAGCAGCCAAATCAACACCAATTTATCCTGCCAAGCGCTGTTGGCATTGATGCGGTCGATTTTGAAACGGCGCAGAATCAGTACAATCAGACCGATGAGCGCCGTCACGCCGAATATGCCGCCCATCACCATGGCAAACACCTGTTTCGCGCCGTGGCTCACGCCAATGGCATCCCAAAACCACAATGGGGTCAGCAGGCCGAACAAGTGGCCGAAAAATACCGCCAAAATGCCGACGTGCATCAAAATGCTGCCCAAGCGCAATTGGCCGTGGAAAAGCAGTTGGCTCGAATCACTCTTCCACGAATATTGTTCACGGTCGAAGCGTACCAAGCTGCCCAAGAGAAACACGGCCAGACAGATATACGGGTAAATGCCGAAGAAAAATTGATTGAAGGTATTCATGATTTATCCTCTTTTAAGGGCGTGTGCCAAGGCTGCCCTTGGGGTAAAACCGTACGGTTTCGATACTGGGTTTCAACAAAGGCTCCACGCCTGCGATATCAGAGCCGAACATTTCCATAGCTTCATCCATGTCGCGCACTGGCGGCTCGATTAAGGCTTTCGGTTCGACCGGTGTGAGGGCGGCAGCGGCTTGAAGCAGGGCGGCATAAGGCGATCGGGCAGTTTCGAGTTTGGCGGCAATATGCGCAATCACATGAGCCGCATCGCCGAGAATTTTCTGCGCGTCTGCTTCGGGAATAAACGAAAGAAATTCCAATACTGCAGGCAGGTAATCCGGCAATTCTTCATCACCCAATTCAAAACCGTGGCGGCGGTATTCTTCGATCAAATCCACCATCGCACTGCCGCGGTCGCGGTCTTCACCGTAAATATGCTCAAAGAGATACAGCGCCTGCTGGCGGTTGTGGTCGAAATTGCGTACATAATATTCCTGCAACTCGCGCAGGGAAGTATTGCCTAAATAATCCAAAAATGCTTGTAATGCTTCGTGTTTCGGATTGAGTTCCGGCCATTCGTTTAAGGCCGTCTGAAACTCGGGCAAGGTATCAACCAGCTCCTGCTCGGGATAACACATCAAGGCCGACAGCCATTTATAAACCAAAGGATTGTTCATCAATGCACTCCTTCTTCGCGTTCTTCGCGGTTTTTCTCGTTATCCTTGCGCAAACCATGGAACACAATCGGCGCGGCTTTGCGTTTGCCGAACAAGCTTTCGCTGCTTTCACCGCCCGAACAGCCGTTACCGAAGGTGAAGCTGCAGCCTTTTTCATTAAAAGTTTCTTCAACCATTTCTTTATGACTGGTCGGAATCACAAAGCGGTCTTCATAGTTGGCAATCGCCATGACTTGATACATTTCTTCCACTTGCGCGGGGGTCAGTCCGGTGCCGTCTAAGGATTGCTCCAGCGTTTCGCCGTATACCACTTGGCCGCGTTTGAAGCGGCGCATGGCAATCGTGCGTTCGAGTGCGTCTTTAATCGGCTCGATTTTGCCTGCGGTCAACAAGTTGGCCAGATAACGCAGCGGAATGCGCATCTCATCAACGCTCGGAATAATACCGTTTTCACCGACTAAACCGTTTTCGATGGCAGATTGAACCGGTGACAAAGGCGGCACATACCAAACCATCGGCAGCGTGCGGTATTCAGGGTGCAGCGGGAAAGCGATTTTCCATTCCATCGCCATTTTGTATACCGGTGAGCGCTTGGCTGCTTCCAGCCAGCTTTGGTTGATGCCTTGTTCCAATGCCTGACGTTGCACTTCAGGGTCGTTAGGATTCAGGAATACGCCCAATTGCGATTCATACAAATCTTGCGGATTCTCAACCGAAGCGGCTTCTTCGATTTTGTCGGCGTCATACAGCAAGACGCCCAAATAGCGGATACGGCCGACGCAGCTCTCCGAGCAGACGGTAGGCTGGCCGCTTTCGATGCGCGGATAGCAGAAGGTACATTTTTCCGCTTTGCCGGAGGTCCAGTTGTAGTAGATTTTTTTGTAAGGGCAGCCGGATACGCACATGCGCCAGCCGCGGCATTTGTCTTGGTCGATCAATACGATACCGTCGTCTTCACGTTTGTAGATGCTGCCGGAAGGGCAGGAGGCCACGCAGGTCGGATTCAGACAGTGTTCGCACAAACGCGGCAGATACATCATGAAGGTTTGTTCAAAAGCGGCGTGCATGTCTTTTTGAATGCCTTCAAACAGCACGTCTTTGGCGCGTTTTTCAAATTCACCGCCCAAATCGTCTTCCCAGTTGGGTCCCCATTCGACTTTGTCCATTTTCTTGCCGGTCAATACCGAAACGGGGCGCGCAGTCGGCGGCGTTTTCATTTTTGGTGCGTTTTGCAGATGTTCGTAGTCGTAAGTGAACGGCTCGTAGTAGTCGTCGATTTGCGGCATATTCGGGTTGGCAAAAATATTGGCCAAAATCTTCAATTTGCCGCCTTGTTTCGGCACCAGTTTGCCGTCAGGCTTGCGCACCCAGCCGCCGTTCCATTTTTCCTGATCTTCCCAGTTTTTCGGAAAGCCGATGCCGGGCTTGGTTTCCACGTTGTTGAACCATGCGTATTCCATGCCGTCGCGTGCCGTCCAGACGTTTTTACAGGTAACGGAGCAGGTGTGGCAGCCGATACATTTGTCGAGATTCAAAACCATGCCGATTTGCGCTCGGATTTTCATAATGGTGTTCCTTGTGTTTTGTGTTTCAGACGGCTTTCCAGCGGCCGCCTGAAAGATTTTTTATAGGGATGCCGTATTGCAGAAAGCGGTGTTCAGACGGCCTGTTGTTTTATCTTGGGCCGTCTGAAACTCAGGCCGGATCGTCCATCCAATCCACTTGGTTCATCTTGCGCACAATCACCCATTCGTCGCGGTTGGCGCCGACGGTGCCGTAGTAGTTGAAACCGTAAGCCTGTTGGGCGTAGCCGCCGATCATATGGGTCGGTTTCAATACGGTGCGGGTCACAGAATTGTGGATGCCGCCGCGTTTTTTCGACACTTCCCCCGCTGGGGTATGCACGATTTTTTCCTGCGCGTGATACATCAGAATCATGGTTTCCGGGATCCGCTGGCTCACTACCACTCGGCAGGCGATGGTGCCGTTAGCGTTGAATACTTCCACCCAGTCGTTATCCGTCAAGCCGGCGCGTTTGGCATCGGCTTCCGATATCCAAACATGCGGCCCCCCGCGCGAGAGTGTCAACATGCGGATGTTTTCCGAATACGTGGAGTGGATGCCCCATTTTTGGTGCGGTGTCAGGAAGTTGAGCGTGATTTCCGGATTACCGTTGGGGTATTTGCCCAAGAGTTTCTGCGTAGTTTTGAAATCGACCGGCGGTTTGTACACACACAAATGCTCGCCGAACGCACGCATCCAATGGTGGTCTTGGTAAAACTGCTGGCGGCCGGTAATCGTGCGCCACGGAATGAGCTCGTGCACGTTGGTATAACCGGCGTTGTAGCAGACTTCTTCGCTTTCTACGCCCGACCAGATCGGCGAGGAAACAATTTTGCGCGGCTGCGCCACAATGTCGCGGAAGCGGATTTGGGTATGCTCGCTGGCAGCAATCAAATGGGTATGGTCGCGGCCGGTGGCTTTACCCAAGGCCTGCCATGCTTTCATTGATACATGGCCGTTGGTTTCCGGTGCCAGCGTCAGAATCATCTCGGCCGCATCGATGGCGGTTTCGAGTTTGGGCTGCCCTTTGCCTACGCCTTCGGCACGCGTGCCGTTGAGTTTGCGCAGGAATTCGACTTCATGACCGGTTTGCCATGCCAAGCCTTTACCGTTGTTGTTGATTTTTTCCAACAACGGACCGATAGACGTGAATTTTTCATATACCGCGCCGTAATCGCGTTCAACCATGGTAATTGCCGGCATGGTTTTGCCCGGAACTGGTTCGCATTCGCCGTGTTTCCAGTCTTTCGGGTCAAACGGTTGCCCCATTTCCTGCGGGCTGTCGTGCATGAGCGGGGTCAAAACGATGTCTTTGCGTATACCCAGGTAATCTTTGGCGATTTCGCTGAATTTTTTCGCCAAACCTTTGTAGATTTCCCAGTCGGATTTGCTTTGCCACAACGGTTGCACCGCTTCGGTAAGCGGATGGATGAACGGATGCATGTCGGATGTGTTCAAATCGTCTTTTTCATACCAAGTTGCGGTCGGCAAAATGACGTCGGCGTACAAACAGGTCGTGTTCATACGGAAATCAAGCAGGGTGAGTAAGTCGAGTTTGCCTTCTGCTGCAGGGCGCACAGTGATTTCAGACGGCGTGATGCAGTCTTCCTCATCGCTCAAAACCGCGTTTTGAGTACCCAGCAGGTATTTCAGGAAATATTCATGGCCTTTGCCGGATGAGCCGAGAAGGTTGGAACGCCATACAAACAGGTTACGTGGGAAATTTTTCGGATTGTCGGGGTCGTTACAGGCCATGTCGATGCTGCCGTCTTTCAAGCCGTTGACGACATAATCGGCCGGACTCACGCCTGCGGCTTCAGCAGCATCCGCCACGTCGAGCGGATTTTGCGTCAGTTGCGGTGCAGAAGGCAGCCAGCCCATGCGTTCGGCTTTGGCGTTGTAGTCAATCATCGACATGTTCGGCATTTTGTCGCCGAAGCCCGGCGCAAGGATTTCATCCACGCCCAATTTTTCATGCCGCCATTGGCTGGTGTGGGCATAGAAAAACGATGTGCCGTTCATTTGGCGGGCAGGGCGTTGCCAGTCGAGTGCGAAGGTCAGCGGCGTCCAGCCGGATTGCGGACGCAGTTTCTCCTGACCCACATAGTGACACCAGCCGCCGCCGGATTTACCGATTGAGCCGCACATCATCAGCATGTTGATGATGCCGCGGTAGCTCATGTCCATGTGGTACCAGTGGTTCAAGCCGGCGCCGAGAATCACCATTGAGCGGCCTTGGGTATCGTGGGCGTTTTGGGCAAACTCGCGTGCCACTTGAATCACCAGTTTTGGATCGACCCCGGTGTGTTTTTGCTGCCAAGCAGGGGTGTAAGGTTTGTCTTCATTGTAATCTTTGGCGGCATTCGGGTCGTCCAAGCCGTGATCGACGCCATAGTTGGCAATCGTCAGGTCGAACACGGTCGCCACTAAAGTGGTGGAGCCGTCGGCCAATTGAATGCGTTTGGCTGGTACTTTGCGGTAAATCAGCTCGTCGTTGTCGCTGCCGAAATAGGTGAAGCCGACATTAACCACTTCATCGGCGTGCTCTTTCAGGCTCAGAGCTGCTTTCACGTCTCGGCCTTGCGCACGCGTTTCCAGATTCCATTTTTGGCTGCCGTCCCAGCGGAAACCTACAGAGCCGTTAGGTACCATCAGGCTGTCTGAAAGCCCGTCCCACGCCAATACTTTCCAATCAGGGTTTTGTTCTTCACCGAAATTGCCGTCAAGTGCGGAAGCACGCAGGAAATATTCCGGCTGGAAGCCCCGGCCGTCTTCTTTCAGACGTACCAGTATCGGCATGTCGGTCAGGCGGCGGACATAGTCTTGGAAATATTCAGACGGCTTGTCAAGATGGAATTCTTTTAAAATCACATGACCCATCGCCATCGCTAAGGCGGCATCGGTACCCTGTTTCGGTGCTAACCAAATGTCGCCAAACTTGGCCATTTCGCCATAATCGGAAGATACGGCCACGGTTTTGGTGCCTTTATAGCGGACTTCGGTGTAGAAGTGGGCATCGGGTGTGCGCGTCATGGGCACGTTGGAACCCCATACCAAGAGATAGTTGGCGTTGTACCAGTCGGCCGACTCGGCCACGTCGGTCTGTTCGCCCCAGGTTTGCGGACTGGCAGGCGGCAAATCGCAATACCAGTCGTAGAAAGAAAGCGGTACGCCGCCGATTAAGCCCAAATAGCGCGCCCCGGCAGCATAGCTTACCATTGACATCGCCGGGATCGGTGAGAAACCGATCACGCGGTCAGGGCCGTAGTTTTTGATGGTATAGGCATTGGCCGCCGCCACTAATTCATAGGCTTCATCCCAAGTCGAACGCACAAAACCGCCCAAGCCGCGTTGGGTTTTATAGGCTTTGGCACGGTCAGGGTTTTCCACAATGGATGCCCATGCTTCCACCGGCGACATGGTTTGGCGGGCATCGCGCCATATTTGCGCCAATACGCCGCGTAACATCGGATATTTCACGCGTTGGGCGGAATACACATACCAGCTGTAAGAAGCACCACGCGGACAGCCGCGCGGTTCGTGGTTGGGCAAATCAGGGCGGGTGCGCGGATAATCGGTTTGCTGGATTTCCCAAGTAATCAAACCGTTTTTCACAAAAATCTTCCACGAGCACGAACCGGTACAGTTCACGCCGTGGGTAGAACGTACTTCCTTATCGTGTGCCCAGCGGCTGCGGTAGGCGTTTTCCCACTTTCGGTCTTCCGTTGTGGTAGCTCCGTGGCCGTTGGCAAACGTTTCATGCTTTTGAGTGAAAAATTTCAATCGGTCTAAGAAATGGCTCATGGTCGTGTCCTCACTGGCGATGATTGCCGGATGTTTTATTATTGTTTAAGAATATAAATTGTAGGGCGAAAAATAACCACGCGCTTAAAGCATGAGGGAAGGGTATAAAACAGCGGTATTGGAAACCGACTTTCGGCGGTATGGAAATAAGCGCAAATAGCCGCACAGTCACAAATAAATAAAGAGAATGAATCTGTACGTATTGAAAAAAAAGTGTGCAAAACAGCGTAAAACCAATGAAAAACCGTCTGAAACTCATGCTCAGACAGCCTTGTTGATCAAATACAAATAAAAATACCACTACCTACTTTAGTAGGTAGTGGCGGGAAAAGGGAAGTATTTTTCAGAGGGCCTGTTAATCCGTCAATAAATCCGGACAGTTTAAATCACGCCCAAATCCTGCAAAGCGCGCAACACGCCGTCTTCGTCCACACTCGGGCAAACATAATCTGCCAGCGCTTTAACGGCTTCCTCACCGTTTCCCATCGCCACGCCGAAGCCGACGGCCTGCATCATTTCCACATCGTTAAAGCTGTCGCCGAATGCCATCACGTTTTTCATGTCGATGCCCAGTTTTGCAATCGCATGTTCAATACCGCGTGCTTTAGAGCCTTCTTGACACAGAATATCCACTGCATTTTCATGCCAGCGGGCGGTTTTGGCCCCCATTTGGGCAACCGCTGCATCGATTTCGGTATCTTTTTCCTGCTTATAAAAAGCCAAAAGCTGGTAAACCGGATGCTGCAGGTAATAGTATGCATCGACTTGATAAGACGAGACGATTCTCGACAATGCATCTTTCACCCAGGCAGTTTCTTCGGAAACAGCGATTTCGGCATGGTTCACAAAAGCATAGGCAATGTTCTGTTGCGCCAAAAAATCGCACACCGCCGCCGCTTTATCTGTCTCCATCGGATAGTGCTGTAAAGTTTTTCCCTGAAACTCAATATATTGGCCGTTGATGGTGACCAACATGTCAATGCCCGCTTCCTGAATCAAGGCTTTGACCTTTGCGGGAATGGCCACAGGTGGACGGCCGGTGGCAATGGCGGTCAAAATGCTGCGCTGTTTCAAGGCAGCCAAGGCTTCACCGACTGAAGGGCGCAGCGTATCGGTGTATTTGCGGTAAATGGTGTTGTCAATGTCGAAAAAAATGATTTTAGGGTTTTTCATGAGAAAAAAGGCCGTAAGGGAAATAGTTTCAGACGGCCTATTGTATAACACTCGTTGGATTGATGATATGGGTAGGGGGATTGATGAGTTTTGCTTTAAGAAACAAAACAAGCCACCTGAAAAAATAGATTATTTTTCAGACGGCTTGTTTTAAAAAACCATCATTCAAAGCCGTCTGAAACTCAATTCAGAATCTTGATGGTGGTTTTGCCTTGTTTGAATTTCGCTTTGATGATGGTGGGCAGCGTGTCATCGAAATACCAGCGGCCATCGGGCAGGGCAACGGCATTGGCGGTGCAGTGGAAGGTCAGCGTTTGGCCGGATAATTCATCTGTTTCACGAATGTCGATTTCGCGCGCTCTGCCCCAGTCGGCCACGGGCAGCAAAGGCGCAAGCGAGAGGATACGGCGGTTTTGCTGCTGCACGCCGTTTTCATCTTGGCATGTACCGCCGCATTGGCCGGTGGCCTGAATCGGACAAGGTTCGTTTTTAGCATTGGTTTCCGGTAGGGTATTCAGCGAATCAGGGCAAAGCCTGTGTTCCTGCGCCCATGCGGCCAAAGCGCGTTTGGCGCCTTTTCGGTGCAAAAAAAACCATAAGGGCGGCTGCTGCGAATGCCGTTGTTCATCGGTACCAATCGGGCCTTCAATACGCCGTGTTCATCCGGTAGAAATTGCACTGTGGTAAACGTGCGCACGGTTTCAGGCGGCCTGAGATTAAATTGCATCATGGCTTGTGCTTTCAACCACAAAGCATGCATCGGGCCGATGGCCGGTATAAAGCGGATAGAAGCTGCACTTTGCGCAAAACTTGGTATTTCTTTGCCGTTCAACATGGCAGCTACTTCAAAATAAGTGCGCGTATGCGATTGCACCGCCTGCGCCTGCCCCAATTTATCCAGCCAAACCAACACGCCTTCGCGGTCAGGCAGGGCATAAAGCTGCTCGGCCAAAGTATTGTGCAGCCAATTTGGCAGCATTTTAGGATTCAGCAATAGACGGCTGTGGTTGAGCCATTCTTCCTCGCCTTTTTCTTCTAGGCTTTTTTCCAAAAAATCTGCCAAAGCCAAAACATCCGTCATTGCGCGGTGGCGGTTTTCCACCAAAATATCCATGCGCTCGATGATACTATCGAGATTGTGTTTGTGAAACTGCAGATACAGACGACGTGACAATTGCACCGTGCACAAAGCCGGTGCGGCAAAATCAACGCCTATGCGTTGAAATTCATGGCGCAAAAAAGTGTAGTCAAAGCGGCTGTTGTGTGCCAGCAGCAGCGTACTATGTAAAAGCGGTAGCAAATCAGCAGCGATTTGCCCGAAAAACGGCGCATCTTTAACCAGCCCATCATCAATGCCTGTCAATCGGGTGATAAAATCCGAAATCGGCTGCTGCGGATTGACCAGCCACTCATAACGTTTGGCCTGACCGTTTGTAAAGCGCAATACAGCTACTTCAGTGACACGGTCTTGATAGGGATTGCCGCCGCGTTTCCAAATCTATCACTGCCACTGGTAAACCCAATCGGGAAAAAGCAACAGTTAAACGCGGCCAACGCGAAGCGTGCGCCATTTTTCTTTTCCTGTAAATTCAACAGACGAACGTACATTCTACACTTTTGGGGATTTTTTTCCAGTGAAATACTTGACAGGGTTTGAGTTTGTTTTTACAATTGCAATCTTTCTTTCAGCGCACCCGTAGCTCAGTTGGATAGAGTATCTGGCTACGAACCAGAGGGCCGGGCGTTCGAATCGCTCCGGGTGCGCCATGAGGAAAATCCTTCATCCGCGCCCATCGTCTAGCGGTTAGGACATCGCCCTTTCACGGCGGTAACCGGGGTTCGATTCCCCGTGGGCGTGCCAGTTACGTAATTAAAGCCTTGCTGAACAGCAAGGCTTTAATTTTTTTGTGCTTTAAAGTCAAACATATTGGATTCCGTTGAATTTCAATAAACAGTGAAATTTTTCAGACAGCCTTTGAACCCTTATTCAGGAGAACGATGTCCTGGCTTTAGCGGCAATGCTTTCAGACGGCCTTGAGGTTCATACTTGTCAGGTAATTGTGGGGCAATCCGGGCAAAAAGGTTTGCGGGTGTCTAAAGGGTTAAGAAATCATCAAAAGATGGTAAAAGGATTATCATTGAAAATGATATAAACCCATCATTCAACGGGCGGATATGCAGCACTTTACCTTCCAAACAACGGATGATCCCATTGCGGTCAAAGCCTAAAGCGTCAAGACACACGGCCTTGTTCCAATATATGGCAGGGGTGATAGGGGAAAAATGTTGAAATCGCCATTAGGGCGTATTCTCATTTTATGATGCGGTATCTTTTCGGCATAAAAAATCGTCTGCTGCGTTGGAAATGCGCGCAAGGTATCCGTATAGTCAATTAAATCCAGCATAAGACAGCAAAGCCGCCCAAAATGTCTCATAAACCAGTAAGGCTTTACGCAAGTGTTTTTTGATATTTCCCCATGTCTTTTCAATCGGATTTAAATCAGGAGAATAAGGCGGCAGG
>NZ_PXYY01000179.1 GCF_003013245.1 Neisseria iguanae | reverse complement strand
CAGGCAAAACGCATGCTGACAAGATACAACGGAATTGACCGGAAATCTTTCCCTTTATTTTTTAAAAAGCATGCGGATTTCGTTTTAACTCCGGTGCACCAAAAGAGCAGCTGAAAATCTTGCGAATTTGGTGTGATCGCTAGAGCCAATCTAAATACAGCCCCTTATTTTTTTATATCAGAGACCGTCTGAATCATGCCTTATCTGTTTCACAGCCGAACCGGTTTGCGCTACCATCTTTTGCGTGGTATGGCATTAAGCGTTTTGCTGGTGTCGGCAACATTTGCCGCGACGGTTTGGCAGGTGTACCGTATGGGCAATCAGGTGTTGCCGAAAGATTTTCACGCCGATGCCGCGGTGGTGTTGGGTGCGGCGGCGTGGGGCAAACGTCCGTCGCCCGTGTTCCGCGAGCGTATCAACCATGCGATTGCGCTGTATCAGAGCCGGCGTGTGGATAAAATCATTTTCACTGGCGGTACACCGAAAAAAGGCTATATGACCGAAGCCGAAGTCGGGCGGCGCTACGCCATTAAACAAGGTATTCCGGCGCGGCATATCGTGTTTGAAAACACGTCGCGCAACACTTATGAAAACCTGCAAAACATCGAGCCCTTATTGCGCCCCAACGGCATAGAAACGCTGGTTATCGTGAGTGACCCTTACCACTTGGCGCGAGCGCAGGCCATCGCCAAAAATTTCGGCATGAACGCCACCGTTTCCGCCACGCCGACCACACTGTACGATGCCGGCAAGGAGCGCGACAAATTCTTACTGCACGAAAGCTACGCGCTGTTTCTCTATCAATTTGAAAGCTGGAGCGACAAAATCTGGAATATTCTGACCCGCCGCCGCTAAAGCGACACGCATTATTCAAAAGCCGTCTGAACGCCTTTTCAGACGGCTTTTGAATTGTTCAAACCGCTTGAAAACAGTACAATACCAACTTTAATTAAGTACCGCATTAGGAAAACCATCATGACCGTCAAAACCCGTTTTGCCCCGAGCCCGACCGGCTACCTCCACATCGGCGGCGTGCGCACCGCCCTGTTTTCATGGGCTTATGCACGAAAGTACAAAGGCGG
>NZ_PXYY01000178.1 GCF_003013245.1 Neisseria iguanae | reverse complement strand
GGTAAACTTTCCGGGCAGAAATTCCGGCAAATATTACGCCTTTCTGCCTCAGGTTTGACTGCTTCCGACACAGCCGGATTAACGGCAGCCAGTGTCCGAAGTGCCAACAACCCGTTCCCCAAACTGCAGCACCGTATTTGCTGACGAATGTGGGAAGCAAACCCCGTTTTCAGATATCACCGAACCGGATGGGCCTTATTCCGGTGCCAGACGCATCCGTGGCAAACGGGCTCGGGGAGCCGGTGGAAAAAGCACCGTATTGGGCATATTGGAGCGTGATGACAAGGTCCGTACCGGAACCGTACCCGGTGCTTCAAAAGTCATGCTGCAAAAGGTTATCCGGGGCCATCTCCCTATCAAAAGCTTTACTGGTGGCCGGCATGGTTCTGGTTGATATGGGCTGTGAAAAACACTTCCGTGTCCGTCACGCAGATAACGGGTTTGCCGGAGGGGTTCGGCATATCAACGGAATGGGGTCATTTTGGGCTTATGCAAAAAACAGGACGGTTAAATTTAACGGCGTATCCGGACGGACATTTTATTGGCACCTGAAAGAAACAGGATTCCGCTTTAATCACAGACATGATAACCTGTATGTAATTTTGTTGGAAATGTCACGGAATATGCCTTTGGATTAGATTTGCTTCCTAAGCCCCTAAGTTAAAATCAAACCCAAAACTCCCCTCCGACGTACCTCGCCGGATTTAAGACAAGTAGACAGCACATTCCCTTGAGCTCAGCCAAAGCGCCATGAATAGGCGGAAACGAAGGAGACATTCATAAAATTACCGAAGCATGCAAAAGCACCGCCCAACCTTGTCTGTTTGGAAAAAACGGCAAGCATTAACCGGAAGGCCTGCCGCCGCACCACTGAACAGACCGTCTAAAAAATTGACCGTGCCCGACTGCCCGATTATCCGGAAAAACACCCTGGTGCCTGCCTGTCGGAAATGACAAAAGTCTTTAATTCTACCCCGCCCGCTCTTTTTTATGCCCTGAAATCATTGGAAATCACGCGCAAAAAAAGACGACTGCCTACACAGAACAAGATCCCGCAAAAGTAGAAAATTACCTAAAGCGATGATCAAAGT
>NZ_PXYY01000177.1 GCF_003013245.1 Neisseria iguanae | reverse complement strand
CGAAATCGGAAAAGTCCTGGCATGGGCAGAACCGCAAGGTATTCCGGTGATTGCCCTTGCCGGCTCTACCCACTTTTTCCACGGCAAACTGATTGTGTTGCGCGATACCATCAGCCGCTTTGCACCAATGATTTTGGGTTAAATTAAGGGGCTGTCCCAGATAACTAAAATATTCCGGGATGGCACTTAATGAGAAAAAGCCGGTTAAGCCGGTATAAACAGAGCCGTTTAATCGGGTGCTTTGCCGCAGGGACAACCGCACCTCTTGCCGCCCGGTCAGCCGGTGTAAATCAAAATACAGCGGCATTTACTTCCGCCGCTTACGCGGCATCATTTACCATTATGATGCGGGAGCAGGCTTGTCAGGGGGTGGAATCGGGGCTGAAGCTTATTTCTTCCCTTATTTTCTTCGGTTAACGGACGGCCTCTGTACGTTTTACGTATCATGCCGTCTGAAACTTTTTTGCTGTGAAGCAGCGCCCGGTCACCTTTGCCGTCATAGCCTTTATCGGCTTCGGTTAGCAGGCAGCCTATGTGTGCTTTACGCATCATGCCGTCTGAAAACCCTTTGCTGTGAAGAAACACCCGGTTGGCTTTGCCGTCATAACCTTTATCGTCGGCTTTGTCTTTGCTGGGTGTGTTTTCTGAAGACACGCTGTATTAACCCTGACATCTCGGGCAATATCGCTAAGCCACAGTTCGAAGTGGTTGCACCCGTGTCCGTCCGCAGGACTGATGTGCAGTTTCCCGATATAGCCCTTCACAGCCGGTACGGCTATGCTGTTTGTAGCCGTGTGTTGTTTGCAGCCGAAGGAGAACTTACCGTCTGAGACCTTTGCAAAACCCAACCCATAATCAAAAAAAGCGTACTTAGGTGACTAACGTACGCTTTTTTTCAATATTAAATGCCCCATAATTACCTATGATTCCCTATTTTGGAACATATCCCCCCCCTTTTCAGACAGCAGCAGGCACACGGAGCCTGTTGGCAGCCTTCGGCAGGTTGATACAAACCGCCTTCAAATGACTTTGCGCAGTGACTTTCAATAAACCAAAATAAGCCGCACGGCGATAGCGGAATTTACGGTGCAGCGTACCAAAGCCCC
>NZ_PXYY01000176.1 GCF_003013245.1 Neisseria iguanae | reverse complement strand
CCTCTAAATCCACCTAAAAAGAATTTAGCGGAATTTTCCATGGGCAGCTTCTTCCACCAACAAGTCCAAATCATGACGGCAAGCACACCGGCAGATTTCCTTTTATCAAACTCAAGCAAGTGCTTGACCGGCAGCCTGTCGAACAACTGCATCATCAATACAAGCCCCGTCACATCCGCAACCACCGAGGCTGTCCCGCCTATCCGCAGCCCTCCATGTTCAAAACCGTACTGACCGGCCGGCGTCACAGCCTTTCCTATCCCGAATCGGAGCACCGTCCGGCTACCGGCTCAGATTTCCATTTTTTCTGCGGCTTTGCTGATATTGCCTGACCCGGCCACAGTACGCTTTGCCGTTTCCGCACCCGGCCGGCCCAAAGTAACACTTTATCCCGGCTGCCCGGACTGATTAACCGCCGGCTGACAGCTGCCCGGGCAAGGCTTAAAAATAGGGAACGCCCCGGCTGCGGTGATTGATGCTACCCTCATCCAAACCACCGGCGGCAAACAATGCCGGGACGTCGGCACCGATGAGAACAGCACCATTACCGAAACCGCCCCCCGGCAAAGACAGGACGCACGCCGGGTTAAGAAAGACGGTAACCCCCTTCGGCTGCAAACAACACACCCGCACCGATGCAGACGGTTACATCGACAAATTATACATCACCCCGGCCAACACCCGCATGCGTAATCCTTTCGAACCGCTGTTGGCAGACACCGCACCCGGCACAGCCGTCTATGCCGATAAACGCACAGCAAAGCCATCTGCAAAGAAGACGGCTTTCAGACGGCATGATACGCAAAGCGCACAGAGGCAAATTTTTAACGGAGGAAGATAAACAGCGGAACAAGCAGCTGTCGAAAATCCGTTATGTGGTTGAACAAACCTTCGGTGTCTTGCACCGGCAATCCGGCTGCAAACGGGCGCGTTATTCCGGTTTACAGAAAGGGCGCCAAGCCGTCTGAAAGCGGTGTACCTGAACCTGTGGAAGGCAGCCGACAGGTTTCTGCTGCCTGAAAGGTAGGAAATACGCCCTGAAAAAGGGAAAATAAGGGCGGAGACAGTACTCAAAAAGGCAAAGCGGTTAATTGGTAACCCAATTAACTGCTTTGGTTGGTGTCTTTGTATTTTGCAAAGGCC
>NZ_PXYY01000175.1 GCF_003013245.1 Neisseria iguanae | reverse complement strand
GTCGGATTTTGTAAGCCGGTTTTAAAACTCTTTGATTTGTCTAAATATGATATAATTTGATTTGTTTCAGCCACGTATTTGGGAGTAGTAAATGGCAACTTCTTATGAAACCGATTTTGCAAAGTGGACGGCGGAACAGGCCGGTTTGCTTCGGGCGGGATTGGTCAACAGTATTGATTTCAGAAACCTTGCTGAGGAAATTGAAGATATGGGCAAAAGCGAGCAACGGGCTTTAGAGAGCCGCTTGCAGGTTTTAATCTGCCATTTGTTGAAATGGAAATTCCAACCGGAACGGCAGGGTAATTCATGGCGTGCTACGATTAAAGAGCAACGGGCGCGGATTGCTGATATTTTTGAAGAATCACCCAGCTTGAAAGGTCGGGTTTCTCATGATGAATATCTTGCTAAAGTTTGGTCGTATGGTGTAACGGCGGCAGTTAAGGAAACGGATTTAGATGAATCGGTTTTTCCAGAATGGCCGATTTGGACTGTGCAGCAGATTTTAGACAACGATTTTCTGCCTGATTGATGGGGGTGTAGATGTCGGAATTTCAAGAGGCAATAAAGCCAACCAATACACCTTATGATGAATGGTTGTCTAAGAAAATTGAGCGTTCACGCCAATCTAAAACGCTGACTTCCGAAGAATCACGCCGTTTGGTTCGTGGAATGTTGAAAAAGGCCGGTCTTAAAAAATAGTCCGGCTGTTTTTAAAAGTATGGCAACAGGCCGTCTGAATATTCAGACGGCCTTTGTGTTTTCAAGGAGCAGAAAGATGAAAACGATTTATGTTGAAATCGGTTACGCCGACGGCAAGGCGGCGGTGGCCAATTATTCAAAAGGTAAGCTGGTGGTATGGCGTAAAGGCACAGACGGGATTTTTTCGGAGTTGCCGCCTCGTCCGGCTAAGAGCATGAAAGATGCGATGAAGCAGGTCGGCAGAATCTACTGTAAAGATAAGGTGATTTGCTGACTGAAATTCCCTACCGTCGCTTTCAGACGGCCAGCAACCCAGCGGCTGGGTGATAAATAGGCTGAGCGGGTTACGATACCGTCCTAGGTGTGATGTCCGGTTACAAGCACTTTGCCTGTGAAACAATCAGCAGTAGCAGGAGGGTAAACAATCGCGGAAGGGGTCTTATCAGTCTTTGCTGTATTTTCGAGATGTCCTTGATAGAGACTGACTACCGGTAACAGGTTGGGGAGCAGGTGGAAGCCCTGCGCTAAGATTAACGGTTTAAA
>NZ_PXYY01000174.1 GCF_003013245.1 Neisseria iguanae | reverse complement strand
GCGTTGTAAAGCCGTGTCTGTCTTCCCTTTGCGAGCCGTGACGGTTTTTCGCTCCGGTTGTTTTTCCGGTTTTGAATGGTGGTTTTGCCGATGTTGTATTCACCGGCTATTGCCCAATCGCCCATTCCTGATTTGGGCTTGCCAAGTACCATTTGCCGATGATCTTTTGCGTATGCCGTCATAAAGGTTGGTGTGTCATGTTTGCTTTTCTTTTACTATATTCCTATTTTAAAAATGATTTATTATGGGGCTTAGGAATCAAATCTAATCCAAAGGCATATTCCGTAACATTTCCAATAAAATTACATACAGGTTATCATGTCTGTGATTAAAGCGGAATCCTGTTTCTTTCAGGTGCCAATAAAATGTCCGTCCGGATACGCCGTTAAATTTAACCGTCCTGTTTTTTGCATAAGCCCAAAATGACCCCATTCCGTTGATATGCCGAACCCCTCCGGCAAACCCGTTATCTGCGTGACGGACACGGAAGTGTTTTTCACAGCCCATATCAACCAGAACCACGCCGGCCATCGGTATTGGTAACGCCTTTGATAGGGAGATGACCCCGGATAACCTTTTGCAGCGTGGCTTTTAAAGCACCGGGTACGGTTCTGGTACGGACCTTGTCATCACGCTTCAATATGCCCAATACGGTGGTTTTTCCACCGGCTCCCCGAGCCCGTTTGCCACGGATGCGTCTGGCACCGGAATAAGGTCTATCTGGTTCGGTGATACCTGAAAACAGGATTTGCTTCCCACATTCGTCAGCAATACGGTGCCGCAGTTTGGGGAACTGGTTGTTGGCACTTCGGACACTGGCTGCCGTTAATCCGGCTGTGTCGGAAGCAGTCAAATCTAAGGCAGAAAGGTGTAATATTTGCCGGAATTTCTGCCCGGAAAGTTTACCGGCCTTTGGGTACTTGTTTTTAATATACATATCATAGGCTTACCATAAAGTTTTATGATTTTGCTTCCTAAGCCCCTTATTTTTTTAGGGGTTGAAATAGATTATCAGTCATGTCAGACTGAAAAAATGAAGATAACCATTGCAAATTAACAAAGAATGCCCAAAGAAAACTTCTCCGGTTTTTCGTACCGGAAGCCACAGCCCGTGCAGCCGCTGATATTCTGGGTATCCAACCCGGTTGGGCTATGTTGTCCTACCGCAAAACCCGCCAAGTGGCTGTCTGTCATTTGGCGCAGGAAGCCGGCGGGGTTTTCAGAGGCCCTACCGGGCCGGACGGGGGTTGTTTCGG
>NZ_PXYY01000173.1 GCF_003013245.1 Neisseria iguanae | reverse complement strand
CAGCGGCTGCACGGGCTGTGGCTTCCGGTACGAAAAACTGGAGGAGTTTTCTTTGTGGATTATTTGTTAATTTACAATTGGTTATCTTAATTTTTGCCGTCTGACATGACTACTAATCTACTTCAGCCCCAATATTCCAATCAAGCCGTCTGAAAGGTTGTCAGGTGATATCAATCCTGGTTTTCAGACGGCCTTTTACTATCTGCGGCCAATCAGGTAAACTCGTTTTTTTATTCGCGCTATTGTCCGCCATGTCTGCCATCACCCCACTCAAACAAATCACCCTAATCGGCGTCGGGCTGATAGGGGGCTCGTTTGTGCTGGATTTGAAACGCTTGGGACGGGTAGAGACGGTGGCCGGCATCGATTTAAACCGTGAAAACCTTGACCGCGCCCTAGAGCGGCGGGTGATTGATGAAGCGTTTACCGATATTAATGCCGAAAGCATTGGCGGTGCGGATTTGGTGTTGATTGCCACACCGGTCTCGACTTTGCCGGCAGTTTGTCAGGCGGTGAAACCGTTTTTGCGGCCGGAGACGCTGGTGTCGGATGTCGGCAGTACCAAACAAATCACCGTTGAAGCTTTCCGCACTTATCTGCCTGAACATTTGTCGCACTGTATCGCCGCGCACCCGATTGCCGGTTCCGACCGTCACGGCGCATTGGCCGCACAATTCGGCCTGTATCAGGACAAAAAGCTGATTATCACGCCGCACGGCGACGAACATTCAGACGGCCTTGAGCGGCTTGAATCGTTGTGGCAGGCCGTGGGTGCGGAAACATTACGCCTGAGTGCGGCCGAACACGATGCGATTTTCGCTGCCGTGTCGCATATGCCGCATTTGCTGGCGTTCGCCTTTGTGCACGAGATTTTCGACCATCCCGACAGACAGGCTTATCTGAGTTTTGCCGCTTCCGGTTTCCGTGATTTTACCCGCATTGCATCCAGCCACCCTGCCATTTGGACAGACATCTGTTTGGCGAATAAAAACAGTCTGCAGGATTTAATCGGCGGTATGCGCCGGCAATTGGATACCTTGGAAAACCTGTTGGTGACAGAAAATAAAACTGCGTTATACGCTTATTTTGAAGAAGCGAAGAACACGCGTGATGATTGGTTGAAAAGGCAGTAGCAGGCTGCTGGAAAGATTGAACTCTCCCCCCCAACCCTTGGACAAGTTAAGAATGTTTCTCAAACAGCCTTTTCAAGCCGGGTTCTGCAGGCAACAGGGCTCAGCTTTTTTAAGTCCAGACTCAAGCGTTCATGATTGCAGTATGTAATCAT
>NZ_PXYY01000172.1 GCF_003013245.1 Neisseria iguanae | reverse complement strand
AAAAAAGATGCCAAAAGCCGCTGTAGCCCTTATCCTGCAAAGCTTTAAACAGAGTCAAAGGCTTTGAACACAAAAAATGCTTTTTCTGCGGCTTAAAACACGTCAAAAAAAACAGCCGGCAAAACGGCAGACAGCAATACAAATGCCACGATTGCGACAGGCGCTTTGGGATGGAAGGCGCATCCGCCCCGATGGGGTGTGGCCGGCTTATACGCCCGCCAAGCAGACGGCTTCCCGGCTGTCCGAACAATAATGCCGATGCAGTAGAAAACCATTTACCGCCATTTGGCCAAAGACCCTGCCCAAAAAAAGAGGCACCGCTCCTGAAAAAGCCAACGTCATCATGGATACCGCTCACTTCGGCAGGCGTTTGGGCATCATGGTTTTATATGACAGCATCACTAACCCGCCGCTTTTTATGGGAGAAGTCAAAACCATCAGCCGTTACCTGTCCCGTAACCCGAAAACAGAAGCAGCCGAGATTTTATGGCAACTGACATTTTGTCCACATCCTTCCCGTACAGCCGTTGCCATACCACGCTGCCTTGGCACGCGGCACCAACCCGGATAAACCGCGCAACTTGGCCAAATCGGTGGCCGTAGCATAATCCTGCGCGCCGCCTGAAGCAGACAGTACAACAAAAGGCCGTCTGAAAGGTTTCTAATCTTTCAGACGGCCTTTATTTCGATTGAATTCTTACAATGAACCGAGCAATACGTAAATCATCAAGCCGATAATTCCCAAAATATAACCTGCCTTGCCGATGACCCAAATCGCTACCAGCGTACGCCAACCGCGGCCGACGGCTAAGGCAGCAGCCTGTGGCCGGGCTGCCGATATTGGCGTTACAAGCCAAAACCACTTCTTCAATGCTGTATTCGAAAAGCTTGCCGACTGCCAGCGTAACCGCCACGGTCAACGTAAACACAAACAACAACGGTGTGTTTTGCAGAAAGCCTGAAAAGCAGCAACAAGGCAGACTTTACTTTCAGACGGCATTGGCAACTAAAGCATACCTTAACGAACGTACTTTTAATGCAGAAACAAGACAGTCCCTCTAGGCGTACAAAAATCTGCGCAGCGTTTACCGGCGCTTGAAAAACAATCTGGATTACCTGTTTGTATTTGAGCAATTTCCTGACTCGGGCATTTGCAATACAACCAATTTGCCGGATGGCTGCTTTACAGGCTTGAAGCAGAAATTAAGGTATCGTCAAGGCATGAGAAAGGCAAACAGGATTGGGTTTATTAAGGATTATTTCTCTAACTTGGCAGAGGATTGACACCTTTTCTGTCCTATAC
>NZ_PXYY01000171.1 GCF_003013245.1 Neisseria iguanae | reverse complement strand
GTCGGATTTTGTAAGCCGGTTTTAAAACTCTTTGATTTGTCTAAATATGATATAATTTGATTTGTTTCAGCCACGTATTTGGGAGTAGTAAATGGCAACTTCTTATGAAACCGATTTTGCAAAGTGGGCAGTTGAGCAGGCCAATCTGCTTAGAGCCGGTGTGCTTGATAAGATTGATTTGTCTAACCTTGCAGAAGAGATTGAGAGCATGGGCAAGAGTGAACATCGTGAATTGAAAAGCCGAATGATGGTTTTGGTTCAGCATTTATTAAAGTGGAAGTTTCAGCCGGCTTATCGTGGTATCAGTTGGCGCAGAACCATTGCTGAACAGCGTGTTCAGATTGCTTTGGTATTGCAGGATTCGCCCAGTTTAAGCAATGATATGGCAAACCTTGAATGGATTACTGCTGTTTGGGATAAGGCAGTTAAATTGGCAGCCGGAGAAACAGGGATTTCGAAAAAGGTATTTCCTGCCGAGCCTGTTTGGACAACCGATGAAATTTTGAATGATGATTTTCTGCCTGAGTGATGGGCAAATTTTAAAAGCATGGCAACAGGCCGTCTGAACATTCAGACGGCCTTTGTGTTTTCAAGGAGCAGAAAGATGAAAACGATTTATGTTGAAATCGGTTACGCCGACGGCAAGGCGGCGGTGGCCAATTATTCAAAAGGTAAGCTGGTGGTATGGCGTAAAGGCACAGACGGGATTTTTTCGGAGTTGCCGCCTCGTCCGGCTAAGAGCATGAAAGATGCGATGAAGCAGGTCGGCAGAATCTACTGTAAAGATAAGGTGATTTGCTGACTGAAATTCCCTACCGTCGCTTTCAGACGGCCAGCAACCCAGCGGCTGGGTGATAAATAGGCTGGGCGGTTACGATACCGTCCTAGGTGTGATGTCCGGTTACAAGCACTTTGCCTGTGAAACAATCAGCAGTAGCAGGAGGGTAAACAATCGCGGAAGGGGTCTCATTTCCACCTGCTGCTCTTTAAACGCCTGATTAATGCGGTGTTGCTGCATAACCAATACTGCAATAATCGGATCGTCAGCTGTCAGCTTGATACCCGTCAACCGGAAAGTGTCTGCAATAATCGCTTCAACGTCCGAAGCCGCCATATCATTCACCCGTTTGCTCGTGATGCGCCGTAGCGATAAAAGGTACTTGGTCAAGCCGGGCAAACAAATCTTTCTGCACCGTGCGCAAGCGTTGGCGCGGCATCAGGCCGAACAATTCCGAAGATTGGGCTTCGCTCAAGGTCAGATTCGCGCTGGTCATTTTTTTAATGTCCGCGCCGAATGTATCAGGGTTGCGGTTCA
>NZ_PXYY01000170.1 GCF_003013245.1 Neisseria iguanae | reverse complement strand
CTATGCGGATTGCCCGTTGGGTGCAGTTAAAGCGCACAGTCTGCCCACGTTGGAAGTGGTCGGGATACTTGTCCGACGCCCTGCCGTAATTTTTCCATGCTTATTTTTGACTTGCGTGTGGTAACAACTTTTTTTCTCCAGCCGTTTTTTCCGGTTTTGTATGGTGGCTTTGCTGATGTTGTACCCGCCGGCCAGTGCCCGATAGGAAGCACCTGCTGCAAGTTTGTTCAGTATCATTTGCCGGTAGTCTTTTGAGTATGCCATATGTGGTATTGTGCTAAATTTAATTTTCTTTATATGCTGCAACTATTCGTATTCTTGTTGTTATTTTTGTAACAGAAACAAATGAAAAGAAAGAATTAAGTCTTTTTCAATATATCACATATTTTTTGGGCCTGACGTAGATTAGCAGTCATTTCAGACTGAAAAAATGAAGATAACCAATTATAAATTAACAAAGAATATCCAAAGAAAACTCCTCCGGTTTTTTGTACCGGAAGTAATGGCCCGTGCAGCCGTTGATATTCTGGGTATCCAACCCGGTTGGGCTATGTTGTCCTACCGCAAAACCCGCCGGGTGACTGCCTGTCATTTGGCGCAGGCAGCCGGCGGGGTTTTCAGAGGCCCCCCCCGGGCCGGACGGGGGTTATTTCGGCGGTCGGCGTAAGGGTAAACGCGGCCGTGTGGCAGCAGGGAAAGCGGCTGTATCCGGCACCTTAAAGCGGCAGGGAAAGGTTGGTACCGCCGTTGCGGGGGATAACGGGAAGGATACGTTATTTCCGGTTGTCAAACAGCAAACAACACCTGACGGCATTGTTTATGCCGGTAGTGACAGGGGCTGTGGCGTGCTTGATGCGGGCAGGTTCGCGCATCAGCGCATCAACCGTTCACGGTTTTTTGCAGACCGTCAAAACCCTATCGGCGGCATTGCAAATTGTTGGAACCGGGCGAAGTGCGTCTTGCGCAAATACAATGGGGTTGGCCGTAAATCTTGCCTGCTGTTCCTGAAAGAATGCGGGTTCCGCTTTGACTTCGGCACACCGTCCGGGCAGCTTGAAATGCTGCGGAAATGGTGTGGTGTTTGGGGCTAATCTACGTCAGCCCCTATTTTTTAATATGTAAGATATGCTTTGGTAAATGGTTTAATATCGAGAATAAAGAAAAATAGGTAATTTAATCAATTTTAATAGTGAAATCACTAAAAACCAAAACAAAACAAATAAAAGAACAAAGAATCGACACAGCCCAGCCGCCACATCTTACGCAGCCGTTTAACCCAAACCCGCATCTTTTCAATCGGATTCAAGTCCGGGTTATCGGAGACAGCCGGAGGAAGGTATGCC
>NZ_PXYY01000017.1 GCF_003013245.1 Neisseria iguanae | reverse complement strand
AACTGCCGGAACCGGTTTTGACGGTTTTTTTGCTGTGGCCGTTACGCCGGCCGGGCTGCAACTGCTTTTGTTCGAGGTATTGTCCGGTTTCGGCTTCCAATGCGGCCTTGGCCGGTTGTTTGATGGGTGGGGTAAGGGGGCCGTCTTTACCGGTCAGTGCCTGTCCGGACTGAAGTTGCCTGAGTGCGGTTTCGAAATCAAATGCGGGTTTGGTCATGTGTCTTCTCCTTTATGGGGGGTTAGGGGATTGACACAGATTTTTGAACAGTACCGCTTAGTACGGTAAGGCGCGCCAACGCAGTATTGGTTTGATTTTAATCGACTATAAATGCTGCGGTATTTTTGTTTACGCCAACTAATCGAGCAACTGTTCTTGCGTTGCACCTGCAACAAATGGTTCAATGAGTTTGTTTTATCTGTACCGGATTAGACGACTTTTACGCATAGGGATAATTCTCACTTAATTTAAATTTTCCTGGTTATTTAAAGACAACCCCTTATTTAATTGGCTATACAAAATTGATAACATGCTTTTACTTTACCAAACAAAAAGGCCGCCTGAATTTCAGACGGCCTTTGGAATCAATCATGATTCACTAATGATAATGATTATTCGGCAGATGGAACGACCACAACATTGATTTTCGCAACCGCGTCAGTGTGCAAAGCCACTTCAACTTCGTATTCGCCAACAGCTTTCAACGGACCCTCAGGCAGACGTACGTTGGCTTTAGCAGCTTCAACGCCTGAAGCAACGATGGCTTCAGCGATATCGGCATTGGTCACGGAACCGAACAGGCGACCGTCCACACCGGCTTTTTGCGCGATGGTAATGGTTTGACCATCCAATTTTTCTTGCCGTGTTTTAGCATCGGCTAGGATTCCGGCTTGTTTGGCTTCCAATTCGGCGCGGCGTGCTTCGAATTCTTTCATGTTGGATTCGGTAGCACGTTTGGCTTTACCGATTGGAATCAAAAAGTTACGGGCATAACCGCTTTTCACGGTAACGATGTCGCCCAGATTACCCAAGCCGCCGATTTTTTCTAACAGAATAATTTGCATGTTCTAAGCTCCAATTATTTGTGTTGATCGGTGTAAGGCAACAAGGCTAGGAAACGTGCGCGTTTCACAGCAACTGCCAATTGACGTTGGTAGTGTGCTTTAGTACCAGTGATGCGGGCAGGGATAATTTTGCCGTTCTCGGAAATGAAGTCTTTCAACAAGTCAACTTGTTTGTAATCAACTTCTTGGATTTTTTCAGCCGTGAAACGGCAGAATTTTCTACGTTTGAATGATTGACGGGCCATTGCGTTTAACCTTTATATTCTTTAATGTTCTGTATACGGAGTATCGGGCGCGGGAAGCGTTGGCTGCGTTGTGCTAAAAAGCCCTCTGCTTCAACCATCATATCTTGCCGATACTGCCATTCTTCAGCGTGCTTGCCTAAAATCCGGGCGGGCATGTCGAATTTGACCAGACATTTTTGTCCGTTTTCTTCTTGCCACGATTCGTGTTTGAGCACGATATCCAATACAGGAATGCCTGCCGGCGTGTACCTTAGAGTGCCGATTTCGGCAAGCTGGGCGGTAAGGCGGATAAGATTATTCAATCTTATTCGGCTGCTGCAACTTTTTCAGCCGCACCGTTCAGCAAGTTTTTGGTTTTCTCGCCACCCATCATGATTGATGGCTCGGTTACAGCATTTTTGGTTTTGATGGTCAGATGACGCAGTACGGCATCATTGAAACGGAAAGCGGTTTCCAGTTCGGCCACAATTTCAGGCGTAGTTTCTACGTTCATCAAAACATAGTGTGCTTTGTGGATTTTGTTGATTGGGTAAGCCAATTGGCGGCGACCCCAGTCTTCCAAGCGGTGGATGGTACCGTTGGCTTCGGTAATCATGGTTTTGTAACGCTCAACCATCGCAGGCACTTGCTCGCTTTGATCAGGATGAACGATAAACACGATCTCGTAATGACGCATGTTATCTCCTTATGGATTGAAAATCAGCCTCTTACCATGCGAAAAGTAAAAGGCAAGGTTGCAAAGCGTAGAATTATAATTTTTTTTTGAAATGATAGCAAGATATTGGCCGGAAATAATTTGAGAGAGTGGCAATGTTGTCTGAAAAGGGTTTGTTCTATTCAGTAAAATGTTTGCCTAAAGGGATACACATGGGGGTGCCGTAAATTGGATCGATCACAATCCGGCTTTCCAGCCCAAATACTTGGCGCACGGTATTTTCATTGATGATTTCATGTACGCTGCCGCGTGCGGCAATATTTCCTTTATGCATGGCGATCATTTCGTCGGCATAGCGGCAGGCAAGGTTTAAGTCGTGCAGTACCATCACAATGGTTGTTCCGGTGTCTCGGTTGAGCTGTTTTAAGAGATCGAGAATGTCGATTTGATAAGTTAAATCAAGGTAAGTAGTTGGCTCGTCAAGCAGAAGATAGGGGGTATCTTGTGCCAAGGCCATGGCTATCCACACACGCTGGCGTTGTCCGCCCGATAGTGAATCAATGGTCTTGTCGGACAATATATCGGTAGCAGTTAGCTGTAAGGCCCGAGTGACAGCGCATTCGTCTTCTTCTTTCCAGCCTGACGCGAAACTGCGGTAGGGATAGCGGCCGTAACGGACCAGCTGTTTGACGCTGATGCCTTCGGGTACAATTGGACTCTGTGCGAGCATGGCCAGATAACGGGCAAATTCTTTGCTACCGTAATTTGCCGCTGCTTTGCCGTTTAACACGATTTGACCGTGATTGGGGACGAGTTGTCTGGCTAAAGCTTTGAGCAATGTAGATTTCCCGCAGCCGTTTGCTCCAATTAATACACTGATTTTTCCTTCAGTGACATTAAAGGAGACATCGTTGCTGACGGTATGTTGGTCATAGGCCAATGTCAGATGCTGTGCTCGAAGCATAAATGGTCCTGTCATGATTTTATTTGAAAATAAAGTATTTTCAGACGGCCTTTAAAAATATACGTCTTGAAGATTTATCTGCCCAGCCTGTTTTTACCCGACAGCAAGAAGGTCAGATACGCGCCGCCAAGCGCGGCCGTAACTACGCCGACAGGCAGCGGTGATGAGGTCGGTAACAGACGTGCAGTCAGATCGGCAGTGAGCAGTAATACTCCGCCGCTGAGTGCTGCAGCCCAAAGCAGAGGTCTGTCAGTTTTCATCAAGCGGCGCACAATATGTGGCGCGGCAAATGCAACAAATGCTATAGGTCCTGCTGCTGTAACTGCTGCTGCTGCCAGTACCGTTGCTGCCATCAGTAATGCCCATGAACTGTGTTTGATATTTACACCTAATCCGGAGGCAGTCTCTTTGCCTAAGGCCAGTAGGCTAAGACGAATATTCAGTACGTGTAAAACCAGCAACATCAACGGCATCCATGTCCACACTGTCGCGACATGTATCCATGATCTCGCTTCCAAACTGCCACTGAGCCATGCCGTCATCTGCTGTGCATTTTCCTGCCGGGTGCTGATTAAGCCGAACTGTACCAAGGCCATTGCTGCTGCGTTTACTGCCAAACCGCTGATAATGATTTCCATTCCGAAATTAAGACGGCCTTTTGTTCCGACCAAAATCAAGATCAATACGGTCAGCGAACCGAACAACGCACCTTGTTCCATGGTTAGAAAACCAGGCCAAATCAGTGAGGCTGCTACTGCCCCCACTGCTGCCCCGGCATTTATGCCGATGATGTCCGGACTGCCTAAGGCGTTGCGTGTCAGGCTTTGGAATACTGCGCCGGCTGCACCCAGTGCCATACCGACGCCGGCAGCGGCAAGCGCGCGCGGCAGTCGTAAATCAAGCAGCAGCCAACGCTTGAACGGATTAGCTTCACCTCTCAATACCGGCAGCACATCAGCCAGCAGAAAATACTGTTTGCCCCACAAGACGGACAATACCACCAAGGTCAGCAACGAAACCAATAAGGTTGTTTGAACAGCAAACTGGTGCGGTAAAGGTAAAAGCATGTGTTTTTTCATTTTGCCGCCCTTTGATGGTGCAAAGCCACTGCATAGAGTAAGGGGGCACCTACCAGCGACATAATGATTCCTGATGTCGTTTCGGAAGGTGCAAGCACTATCCTGGCCAATACATCGGAACATACCAGCAGTACAGCACCGGTAAACACACTGTATGGCAGCAACCAGCGGTAATCATTACCTGTCCACAACCTGGTGATGTGTGCTGTTGCCAGACCTACAAAGCCTACCGGTCCTGCTATAGCTACTGCCGAACCGGCTAATACCGCTGCTGTTGCGGCGACAGCTAGCTGTATCGGCACGATTTTTACGCCTAAAGCGCGTGCGGTTTCTGCACCTAAGCCGATCAAGTTCAAATGATAGCCGAGCATGACGCCTACGGTAGCGGCTGGTGCAGCAAAAGGCAGCATAGTGCGTACATCGTCTAAGCTGATGCCGCTGAACGAGCCACTGCTCCAAAAACGCAGATGATCGAATAACACCGGATTGAGCTGCGATACCGCTGATACATACGCACTTAAAACCGCACTAATAGCCGTACCGGTCAGCACCAGCTTGGCATACGAGCTGTTACGCCTGCCCAAACTGATGCTGCAAATCAGAAAAGCCATCACCCCTGCGCCGCACAAGGCCAGCCAGAATTCTGACCAGCCATTTAAAAACGGTACTGAAGCCGAACTCACAATTGCTGCCGCTGCGCCTGCATTAATGCCGAGCAAGCCGGAATCCCCCAAAGGGTTGCGTGTTAAGCCTTGTATCAGTGCACCGGCCAAACCCAGTGCCGCGCCGCATGAAGCCGCCGCCAATGTGCGCGGAATGCGTCCGGCAATCACCCAATCATTGTATCCGTAAGGGCCATCTGAAAATAAATAATGCTGCAAATCGGCAAAGGTCAGAGCCTTACTGCCGAACACCAAGCCGCAAGCTGCTGCTGCCGCGCTTAAAGTTGCAGCAACTGCCAGGCCGAAGGCCATTTTTACTGTATTGTTCACTGGCGGCCTTTCTTCGGCAGATACACTGCTGCTTTAGTCAGATAAGGCTCCAGCCTTTCAATACCCCACGGCGCACTCAAGGGGGAAATATGATACATCGCGGCAGCCAGTGACCGGTCGAGCAGTGGAATATAGCTGCCGCGCTTTACTGCTTTGATTTCGCGGTAGAGTGGCCTGGATTCGGCTGCTGATTGGTCTTTTTCGCTGTTGAACCAAGTAAACAGAATATCTGCGTCATTGAGTTTGTCAGCATTCTCCAAGCCTAATGATACCGACCATGTTCCCGGCCGGAGCGGCATTTTCTCCAATTCAGGCGGCATCCGTAAGCCCAAACGAATCAGTGCGTCCACCCTCGGTTCGCCGATCACATACAGCGACAGGTTCGCTTCGCGTCCGCCTGAGTAAATATAGGCAAACGTACACCCCTGCAATTGGGGATGGCGGCGGCGGAATGCGGCAAAATGGGCTTCTGTTTCTGCTTTCAATCTTTGAGCATAACTCTGCCTGCCTAAGGCTGCCGCAATAATATCGAGCTGTTCGTCGGCAGTGGTCAGCCAAGGCTGGTGCGGATGGGCAATCACTGGCGCGAAGCCTGATAACAAGTGGTAGGTATCAGCGCTCAAGCCCGATTGAGGAGCAATAATCAAATCAGGCTGCAAAGATACCAGTTTTTCCGCATCAAGTTCAGGAAACATCGTCAGCGTCGGCGGCAGAGGTTTGCCTATTTTTTCCAGATAGGCACGAAACCACGGCATATAACCCTGTTCGTCTCCTCCCCAAGTATTGTGTTCTACAGCTAAAGGCTGTACACCTAAAGCGGCTACAATATCTGCTGCACCTGCGCCCAATACCACCACACGTTCGGGTTGCTTGGTCAGTGTAATACTGCCGAGCGTACCGTTGATTGTAACCGGATATTTTTGTCCTGTTTTTGCATATTCTACAAAAGGCTTGATTTCAGAGGAAGGAGAACAAGCTGTTATTAATAGTGCAGTTGCTGCCGATAGGCAGGCTGCGGCTACTTTTCGAAAGTTGAAAATAATTAGTGAATGCACTTGAACTTTTCTAATCTAAAGTTATCGAAGAAAATATTTTTATAAATAAAAATTATTATTATTATCTTATATAATAACAAAATTATAGAGCAATCATGCAGAAAATCCAAGCGGATCCGCAAACCATTTCGGGATAGTCCATACTGTCTGAAAAACATTTCCACATCTGAAATGAAATCAATTTTTCAGACAGCATTGCATAGAACATAGAGATAGGGCAGACAAAGTTTTTGATGCGAAAAATGGAGGGGCTGCCGGCAAAGTACTGACGGAAGCTGTCATACCACAGTGGAACATAAGTTTGACAACCATTTAAAGTATCAAATCAGGTTTTACCGGCAAGCTTGTTGCAGGTAAAGCCTTACCGTTTGCAGACACAACAAACCTGTCGGACAGATAAATAAGAAAATGAATTTCAAACAGAACAGCCGTATGAAAACCTTATTGAAAAGACAAATCTTCAGACGGCCTTGCCCTATATTTCGATATGCCGGAGCTTACATGAAATTTTCCAACCCAGTATTTAAATTCAGCGCCTTGACTTTAGCCTTATGGTCTGCCCAAGCGGCCGCAGAAGAAAACATCAGTCTGCCTACTGTAGAAGTAGCCGGCAGCAGAAGCACTCTTGCCGACGTTACGGAAAACAGCGGCGAATATACCATTCCCGCCATGAAGTCCGCCACCGGCTTACAGCTTTCTGACAAAGAAACTCCGCAAGCTGTCAGCGTTATTACCCGTCAGCGCCTTGATGACCAAAAACTCGACAATGTTACCCAAGTGCTCCAACAAACCCCCGGTGTCTTTGTCTCGGCTTTCGATCGCGGCCGCAGCAGCTTTTATTCACGCGGTTTCAATATTGACAAATACCAAGTTGACGGCATGAACGTTACTTTCGACAACCAATGGATCAGTGGTGAAAATACTGCCAACATGATGATTTACGACCATGTCGAAGTTGTACGCGGTGCTACCGGCCTGACCGGTGGCGAAGGCAATCCTGCCGCGCGCGTCAACCTTATCCGCAAACACGCCAACAGTAAAACCCGCCTCACTATATTAAATACAGGCTACGGCCGTTGGCATACCTATGAAACCTCAATCGACCACACACAACCATTTAATGCCGCAGGCAGTTTGCGTGGCCGCTTCATTATCGGCCGCCAGGCAGGCGGCAGCTTTATTGATTGGGAAAAACAGTCACAAAATGTATTTTACGGCATCATTGATGCCGACTTAAGCGGCAAAACTGGAGCCTATATTGGTGCCAGCTACCGCAAAACCAAACAGGATTCGTATATGTGGGGCGGCCTACCGCTGATTTTTTCAGACGGCACAACTGCCGACTGGGCACGCAGTAAAAACACCAGCTCCGACTGGTCGTATTGGAACAATACCAACACTGACATCTTCACCGGCTTGAAACATCGTTTTAATAAAGATTGGAATATCAGTCTCAAAGCCAACCACAGCCGTAATACCAGTGATTCCGAGCTTTTGTATATGTCGGGAAACATCAATAAAATTACCGGATTGGGCTACTCGCTTTCCCCCGGTAAATTTAGTCCTTTGCGCAAAGAAACCAACGTTCAGCTTGACATCAACGGCCGATACGGTCTGTTCGGCCGCAAACACGAATTTATTTTCGGTGCACAATACAACCGTAACTTCAATGATGCTGTTTCGATTGCCCATAATGGCGCATCTTCAGACGAAAGCTTTTACGGTTGGAATGGTACGCTTCCTAAGCCGATATGGGGTGTCGCCAGCAAGCCTTACTATTCGCTTGCCCACGACCGTGGACTTTACACCGCTACCCGCCTCAACCTTACCGACCGTATGAAACTGATTGCCGGTGTGCGTTTGGCAAACCACAAGCGCGAACGCAGTTATTACGGTACAGATACGCGCTACCGTTCGGGTAATGTCTGGCTGCCTTACGGAGGTTTGATTGCGGATATTACTGACCGTCATTCTGTTTATGCGAGCTACACTGACAGCTTCAAGACACAATACCAAATGGATGTGAACGGCAACATCCTTGATCCTATCCGTGCGCGCAACTTTGAAATCGGCCTAAAAAGCAGTTACTTCGATGATCGTCTGCAGAGCCAGTTGAGCCTGTTTCAAATCCGTCAAAACAATCTGGCACAACAAGACGGTAACAATACCGTTCTCGGTATGCCGCCGGGTACTCAGGCGTATAAAAATGCCAAAGGTGTACGCAGCAATGGTTTCGAACTGGAGCTGACCGGCCGCATCACACCGCAGTGGAACATAACAGCCTCGTTTTCGCGTGCCAAAGGCAAAGATGCTGACGGTATGAAAATCAATACTACGGTACCTGAACGCATGTTGAAACTTTATACCGCCTACGATTTCGGTAACCGCTTAAGCGGGCTGACTGTGGGTGGTGGTATTAATTGGCAAAGCACGCGTTATTTCAATGCAGGAGCACCGGCCAACCGCCGCATTACAGAAAAAAGTTTCGTGCTGGCCGGCCTGATGGCACGCTACCAAGTCAGCAAGCAACTAAGTGTGCAAGCCAACATTGATAATTTGTTTGACAAAAAATATTTCAACCAATTCGGTACACAAGTCAACTATGGTATGCCGCGCAATATCCGTGCATCGGTCCGTTACGGATTTTGACAGTAAACATTGATTTTGGGGCAAATTGAAGACCGTCTGAAAGATTTTCTGTTTTTCAGACGGCCTTATATATTTTTTAAAATGCGGCAGATTCAAATATTGTTGATGAAAGACACGAAGCAGAAGACAGTACAAACGATATAGCAAAATTATTCAAATTGGCTATTTTTAAACGCTGTAGGCATTTGTCCCGACACTGCGTTTATGTTTATAGAGTAAAGAAAATACACTGCGTCTTTTGTACAATGGGCTGAAACCATATAAACCCGTCATATTATTCAGACGGTCTGTCCGTATAGAATCAATCACTTCTGCTATAATTAGCGTTTGTTGAATTTTGTCACGGGTGCCCTGCATGAAAGAAACTCTTCACAATCTTTTCGGCGATTTGTTTGCGCCACAAGTGTTTCTCGCCCATTTGCTGGAACAAAATTGGAATCAGCCCGTGTTGTGGATAGAGTTAGCCTGTGTCGCCGGTCTGATGGTGGCATCTCTGTTTGCTTCACATTATTTGATTCAGCGCCTTCTGCCGTTATCTGTTAATGAAAACCGGCATTTTTTATATCATCTAGGCCGTCGGCTGATATGGCCGGTATTGATGCTGGCAATCGGTTTGGTGGCAATTTTTGTGTGTACACTCAGCGGTTTCCATTCCATCTGGCTGCAACTGCTGATTCTGGCATCGCGCTGGATGATCTTGATCCGCATTGCATTAGCAGTAGTGAATGCTGCCCTGCCGAAAAACCGATTGGTAGATTGGTTGGAACGCGTGGTCTCGACGGCTTTATGGATAGGTTTTATTTTATGGGTATCAGGTATTGACGATATTTTGATAGAAGGCATGCAGTCGGTTATTATTCCCATCGGTTCGGTAAAGCTCAATCTTTATACCATCACGACAGGCATCATCTGGATCGGCATCATGCTGATGTTAGCTTCATGGTTGGCACGTTTTATCAGTGACCGCTTGTTGCGCAGCAGTCTTGATACCAACTTGAGCATGATTTTGTCGAAAGTGGTAAAAACACTGATGGCAGTGCTGGCCGTATTGATTGCATTGCCGCTGGTGGGCATTGACCTGACCGTATTGTCTGTATTCGGCGGGGCATTGGGTGTCGGTATCGGTTTTGGTTTGCAGAAAATCGCCAGCAATTATATTTCCGGTTTCATTATTTTAGGTGACCGTTCGATCCGCATGAACGACCGTTTGACGGTTAATGATTTTACCGGCTATGTTACCCAAATCACCTCGCGTTTCGTAGTATTGAAAGCACCAGACGGCACTGAGGCACTCATTCCAAACGAAACTTTTATCAATTCGACTGTCATTAATGAATCCTACACCGACAAACAGCTTTTACAGGGCTTGGATATCCAAGTGGCCTATCATTCTGATTTGACACGTGCGATGGAAATTTTGAAAGAAACCGCTGCCGCGCAAGAACGGGTGGCTCAAAATCCGAGCCCTTCTTCAATGCTGGTGGATTTTGCTGACAACGGCATCAACCTGCGCGTCAGTTTTTGGGTGAAAGACCCTGAAAACGGGTTTGCAATGCTGCGTTCGGCGATTTTGATGGATATATGGAAAAAATTCAATGAAAATGATATTGAATTTCCATTCCCGCAACGCGAAGTACGCATACTTAACGAACAGCAGACACCAAGTAGCATGGCTGTATTGAAAGCAGGCTTGAAAGTTAGAGAAGCCGGCACCCGCAGCGACCCCGCGCTTGATACCCAAGAATCAAAGAATAATGGTTAAACCGCTCAAACGTCCTGTCTCTGCACTGGTGGTTTTACACGACGGCTGCGGCAACATTTTATTGATTCAGCGCGCCGATCGGCAAAATTTTTGGCAATCTGTTACCGGCAGCGTGGAAGACGGTGAAATACCGTTTGAGACTGCCGTGCGGGAAGTATGGGAAGAAACCGGTATCCGTCTTTCAGACGGCCAGCTTGACGACTGGCAACACAGCAGCGTATACGAAATCTATCCGCATTGGCGCTACCGCTACCCACCAGGTGTAACCCATAATATTGAACATGTGTTTTCTGCAATCATCCCACGCAACAGCACCATCAGGCTTCAACCTGAAGAACACTCTGCCTACCAATGGCTACCGATAGCCGATGCTGCTGAAAAAGTGTTTTCACCCTCCAACCGGGAGGCAATTTTGAGATTGGGAAAACACTTAAACCAAAAAGATTGAAAAGGCTGTTCGACATATCCGATCAGATTGTGTTCGGATGTAAATCGGGGTATTTTTTTTTCGGGTCTCATAACTGTTACCGCCATTTTCAGACAGCCATCAAACTGCTATACTCTAGCCAATTTAAATGACCTGAATAAAGGAAACAACAATGGCAGATTTCAATAAAATCCTCACCCCCGGCGATGTGGACGGCGGTATCATCAACGTAGTCAACGAAATCCCTTGCGGCAGCAACCACAAAATCGAATGGAACCGCAAACTGGCCGTTTTCCAACTCGACCGAGTAGAGCCTGCGATTTTCGCCAAGCCGACCAACTACGGCTTTATTCCGCAAACCTTGGACGAAGACGGCGACGAACTCGACGTATTGTTGGTCACCGAGCAGCCATTGGCCACCGGCATCTTCTTAGAAGCCCGCGTCATCGGCGTGATGAAATTCGTTGACGATGGCGAAGTGGACGACAAAATCGTCTGCGTACCGGCCGACGACCGCAACAACGGCAACGCCTACCAATCACTGGCCGACCTGCCGCAGCAATTGATCAAACAAATCGAATTCCACTTCAACCACTACAAAGACCTGAAAAAAGCAGGTGCCACCAAAGTCGAATCTTGGGGCGATGTGGAAGAAGCCAAAAAAGTGATTAAAGAATCGATTGGACGCTGGAACGAACAGGCTTGATTCAGAATGAATAAAGGCTGTCTGAAATTTCAGACAGCCTTGTGCAACCTTACCAATCCGCCCGTTCCACCATCTCCGCCACCGCTGCTTCCAACGCCGTATTCAAGGTTTCACCAAACGAAGAATGCCCGCCCTGCACTATGCGCAATTCCGCTTCGGGAAAGTCTTGCGCCAATTCCCATGCGCTTTGCATCGGGGTGCATAAATCAGAACAGCCTTGGCAGATGATGGTCGGGATATGGCGGATTTTATTGATGTTGTTCAAAATCGCTTTATCATTCTGCAACCAGCCTTGGTGAACAAAATAATGCGTTTCAATGCAGGCGATGGCAAGCGATGCTTGCGTGTCTTCGTCCACCTCTTCCGGTTCAAACCGCACCAAATAGCTTTCCCAATCCGCCCTCGCCTTGGCGGCTTTCAGACGGCCTTGCTCGTCTTCACCGTGTAATAATTCGTGATAAGCGGCAATCAGATTGGCGCGTTTGTGTTCGGGAATCGGCGAGGTAAACTGCTGCCATTGCTGCAGATAAATCTGGCCCACACCGCCCTGCCCGTCCAGCCAGGCAGTTTCAGACGGCCTGCACAGAAAAATGCCGCGCAACACCAATCAATGGGTTTGCGCATAGGTTAAAGCCAAAGTGCTGCCCCATGAGCCGCCCGAACACCAGCCATTTTTCACTGCAGAGCATGGTGCGTACGGCTTCAATGTCGGCCACCAAATCCCAAGTGGTATTTTCTTCAACGCAGGCATAAGGCAGCGAGCGACCGCAACCGCGTTGGTCGATAATCACAAGACGGTAAACACCGGGATTAAAAAATCCGCGACATGCAGGCGAAGCCCCTGCGCCCGAGCCGCCGTGCAGAAAAATCACCGGCAGCCACCCGTCGGGATTGCCGGATTCCTCCCAATAGATTTGATGAAAATCGGATACCGGCAGTAAGCCGCTGCGGTGAGGTCCGCGAATCGGGTACATAGGAAAATCCTTAAGAATCGTTGGCAAAATTTTCACATCGAACACAAACTGAGGATTTTGTAAAAACCCGGATTTGAGTACAGTCCGAAGTTATAACATCGCAGAAAGTAAATATATATCAATTAGATAGGCAGACTTTCGAGCAGCGCATAATATAATGAAGAAATGTGCCAAAAATAGGGATTCTGCAAAAATCTCAGGCCGTCTGAAACCTAAAATTCCGACTTTCAGACGGCCTGTTTTCATCGTAAAATGAAGTGTGATTTTGATGATAACAGGGGAAGGAACATGAGCGAAAACCACACCACACACGCTAAGCCGTAAGGTGAATTGATGCTGCGCACGGTCGCCCGCCCGAAAGACACCAACACCAATTCAGACGTATTCGGCGGCTGGATTATGTCTCAGATGGATTTGGGCGGGGGCATTTTGGCGGCGGAAATCGCGCAAGGGCGGATTGTGACGGTTTCGGTGCAGGAAATGAGTTTTCTGCGGCCGGTAAAGGTCGGCCATGTGGTCGGCGTGTATGCGCGTTGTTTGGGCGTAGGCAATACGTCGCTGAAAATCGAAGTGGAAGTATGGGTGAAACCTTTTGTTGCCGATGAGCCGGATATTCTGCTTGAGCTGGTAACAGAAGCAGTCTTCACCTTTGTCGCTATTGACCATGAAGGCCGTCCGCGCCTGATTCCACGTGACGATAATCCGCGCTTGGATGCGTTTCTGCCACCGAAACAGGCCGTCTGAATATGGATAGGGAAACTTTATTTAGCGGTATTGAAGAACGCTTTAGCGCTGAGCCGCAATATTTGTGGGCAAAATTCCCCGAATATGCCGTCTTCCGCCATGCCGACTGCAGGCAGAAATGGTTCGGGACGTATATGCCGGTGACCGCTGAAAAAATCAGCCGTAAAGGCGATGGCAATGTGGTTTTGCTAAACGTGAAATGCCCGCCGGAAATGGTGGGCGGATTGCGACAGATTGAAGGCGTTCTACCGGCTTATCACATGAACAAAACCCACTGGGTGAGCTTGGTGTTAGTGGAAGTAGATGCGGATTTAGTTTGGGAATTACTGGCACAGAGTTTTGGGTTGACGAAAGGTTGATAGGACGGATGTAAATTTCCTCCTTTAGGAAAATGACAGGCCGTCTGAAACCTTTTCAAACGGCCTGGTTATTCTTTACCCTACAACACTTCCACCGCAAAATCCGACAGGCGTGAATGTTCGCCTTGTTCTAGTGTGATGTGGCCGTAGTGTTGCCAACCACCTTTGAGCCGCTCGACCACATAACTCAAGCGCTGCTGCCTTCGGTCAGATCAGGCGTATTGATTTGTGCCAATTTGCCCAAACACACTACTTGCATGCCTTTACCTGCACGGGTTATCAGGATTTTCATTTGTTTGACGTTCAGCTTTTGCGCTTCATCTATAATCACGAATTTGTTTTGAAACGTACGCCCGCGCATGAAATTGAGAGCGCACTTTAATGCGGACGCGGATTGAGTCGGATGTGGCTTTTTTCGCCCATGCGCTGAATTCATCGCCGTCGTTTTGCTGGACCAACGCTTCTAAATTGTCTTCCAGCGCACCCACCCAAGGATTCATTTTCCCTTCTTCCACACCCGGTAAAAAAACGATGTCTTCGCCGACCGGTACGGCATATACGGGTCATGATAATTTCGCTGTTATAGCTGTTTTACTAAATAATGGGCACAGAAATATCCGAATGCCGTCATTCCCGCGCAGGCGGAAATCCGGTTCTGCCGGTACAGGAACCTGTAAAAAATTACTGAAAACCAACATTCTGAATTCCCGCCTGCGCGGGAGTGACGGATTTCAGGTTTCAGACGGTATGGGAAAAATTTATACTCATTTTTAAGTTAACAGGCTATAGCGTTTGCCGTCAAAGGTTTGCGGCAAAGCGGCGGCAAAGGTCAGCAGCGTTTTTCCGGTACCGGCCTACCCTAAAACCGTTACCAACTCGATTTCGGGATCCATCAATAAATTCAAGGTGAAATTTTGCTCCGGTTACGGGCGGAACTGCCGAGTACGTTGTTTCGGCCGCTGTAATCTTTTAAGGTTTCGAGCAACACTTTGCCGTGGTTTTGCTCTATCACACCGCCGCCCTCAAAGGCGGTTCGCCGTGTTCGTCCACCAATAATCCGTTGGGCAGTAAATCGGGCGTATCATTGCCTTCGACGCGGTAATAAGCGCGGCCGTTTTCCTGCCACAAATTCAAATGCGCGGGCCTGCTCAAACCGCTGTATAGAATAATCGCTGTCTTCCAATACGTTATCGTTGGTGTAGTCTTCGGCATTTAAGCCCAGCGAGCGCTTTTTAGGGCAGATATTGGGGTTTTAGACACCAGCGCGACATCATCGTAACCGCCGCAAATGCGGTGCGACAGGCTCATCATCACGCCAAAATCTGATTGTCGCCGTTTTGTCCGCACAAGACTTCGGGCAAGTTGGCTTGCAGTATTTTGGTTTGTAAAAACAATTTACCCTTAGCATCGGCATGCCCCAATACATTCAACGCAATGCCCTGATGCAGACCATGCGGCCCAGCGTTGAGCAGCTTATCCAGATAACAGCTGGTTTGGCAGGCATTGCGCGCCACATACGACCAGCCTTTTTGTGGCTGTCCATTTCTTCCAAAGCCACCGTCAGAATGAAAATGTCGTGTTCCTAAAAACGGAACAGGCAAGACGGGTCATGCAACATCACATTGGCATCGGGAATAAACAGTTTGCGGCAGCCACGGGGGGGGTGGAGACATTGTGCGTTCCTTTTTGTGGTTTGTGGTGAAATCGGCTTCAGCTTGGCAAAACTGTGTTACAGCGACATGAAAGAAATACAAACACTTGATTTTATTAGGTTTATATATTAGTTGATTGTGACAAATATGAAAAAAGGCCGTCTGAAAAACATTTTTCAGACGGCCTTAGCGATTGGTTAAGCCTAATTAGCTTCCGACTGGAATAATACCGATTTTGGCTTGCCATTGTTTCGGTGCGATGGCATGGATGGATTGGCCGTCGCTGTCCACCGCTACGGTAACCGGCATGTCTTTCACGTCGAATTCGTAAATGGCTTCCATGCCCAATTCGCGGAATGCCAGCACTTTCGCGCCTTTGATGGCTTTGGCCACCAGATACGCCGCACCGCCAACCGCCATCAGATACACGGCTTTGTTGTCGGCAATGGCTTCGCAGGTGGCTGCGCCGCGTTCGGATTTGCCGATCATGCCGAGCAGACCGGTTTGCTCCAGCATTTGACGGGTGAACTTGTCCATGCGGGTAGCAGTGGTCGGACCGGCAGGACCTACGACTTCATCTCCTACCGGATCAACCGGACCGACGTAGTAAATCAGGCGGTTGGTGAAATCAACCGGTAATTGTTCGCCTTGGTTCAACATATCGACCATGCGTTTGTGCGCGGCATCTCGGCCGGTCAGGATTTTACCGTTGAGCAGCAATACATCGCCGGTTTTCCAAGTAGCCACTTCTTCTTTGGTCAGATTGTTGACGTCAACGCGCTTGCCGTTGTCGGGATTGTAGGTAATGTCCGGCCAGTCTTCCACGCCCGGCGGAGTGAGTTCTACCGGACCTGCACCGTCCAATTCAAATTCAACGTGGCGGGTAGCCGCGCAGTTTGGAATCATGGCAATCGGTTTGGATGCGGCATGAGTCGGATAATCTAAGATTTTCACGTCCAACACGGTGGTCAGGCCGCCCAAACCTTGTGCGCCGATGCCCAATGCGTTGACTTTTTCAAACAATTCCAAACGCAGTGCTTCGGTGGTCGAAAGCCTGGCACCCGATTCCGCTTTAGCTTGCAAATCTTGTATGTCGATATGATCCATCAAGGATTCTTTTGCCATCAATACGGCTTTTTCAGGCGTACCGCCGATGCCGATGCCCAAAATACCCGGCGGACACCAGCCTGCACCCATGGTCGGAATGGTTTTCAGCACCCAATCAACGATATTGTCAGACGGGTTCAACATCGCCAGTTTGGATTTGTTTTCCGAGCCGCCTCCTTTGGCCGCGCAAGTCACTTCGACTTTATCACCCGGCACAATACTCATATGAACCACAGCGGGTGTATTGTCTTTGGTGTTTTGGCGCTTGCCCGCAGGGTCGGCCAACACGGAGGCACGCAAAGTGTTGCCTTCCCAAGTGTAGGCACGGCGCACACCTTCGTTGACCATGTCTTCCACGTTCATTTCGGCATCCCATTGCACATTCATGCCGACTTTCAAAAATACGGTGGCAATACCGGTATCTTGGCAAATCGGGCGGTGGCCTTCGGCACACATGCGGCTGTTGACCAAAATTTGCGTCATCGCATCTTTGGCCGCGGGATTTTCCTCTTTCTGCCACGCCTGATACAGCGCGTCAATATAATCTTTCGGGTGGTAATAGCTGATAAACTGGAAAGCATCGCAAATGCTGCGGATGAAATCCTCTTGTTTGATGATGGTCATGGCAGTTCCTTTTTAGAAAAAAGCTTGGTTCGTGTTTTATTTGATGCAGCCTGTTTTCAGACGGCCTGTTGCAGCCGTCATAATGCTTGTTTTAAAATCAGAAAAACAGTCCGAATTTACTAATCTTTTGACTTATATTCAATTTAATAATTGATAAATTTACTCAGATTTTAAGGACATTAATCTTTTATCCGCATATTAATTTGGATTAATTTTACATTCCATCAAAGCAATGGTTAAACTTTGCATATATCGGCTAATTACCGTGTATAAGGCTATTTTCAAACCTAACTCGCTATCATTCTGTTTTCAGAAGGCCTTTTGCTATAATTTAAACTACACAATCGCAAAATCTTTGTCATCTTTTTAACGGCAGCGTTTGACCAACATCAAGTTACATGCAATTAATGAAATTAAATAACACGATTATAGCGCAGCCTAATATTTCATTTTTCTCAATTATATTCAATTATTTATAAAAATTTCCTATTTATAAATAATGATATTTATTCTTAAATCTAAGCCAGATTTTCTTTAACCGCTATCCATCATGAAATTATTTTTCTTTAATAATCAGTTTATTAGTGTTCAGACGGCCCAAAATCACACTTTTTTTGTTCACAATCCTTCAGACGGCTTCATCCAATCCCCCCCTGCCATCAAATTGACTTCGATTTCTGTTACACTCACCCTATTGAATAAGCCTTGATTTATAACGAAAAATTCCTGATAAACTTACTCGGATTTTTAAAATCAAAGCTGTGTAATAAAAATACAAAACCATTGCTTTTTCCTTTTTAACAGGACACAACCCATGAGTGATTTGATTACCCTCACCATCGACGGCCACGAAGTACACGCTTCGCCCGACTCGTCCATTATCCAGGCTTATGCCCGCGCCGGTAGCGCGATTACCGCCAATGTCGGCTGCATGGGTCAAGGCGTATGCGGCTCTTGCCGCTGCATGGTACGCAAAGAAGGCGAACGCGATGTCACCACCGCCTTGGCTTGCGAAACCAAAGTCGAAGCCGGTATGCAGGTGAGCTTTATTGATTACTTTATCCCCGAGCACATCCAGTATTACGACATCAAAGAAATCGGCGACGGTTGGAACTGGCTTGACGACACGGCCAAATCCTTCCCTGAAGCGCAAAACTGCCGCCATTGCGGCGGCTGTAACCGCGCTTGTCCGAAAGGCTTACAAGTAGAAAACGGGGTGGCGCAAGTCGTACTGGGTGATTTTGGCGCGGCAACGGATACCTTTGATCAATGCGTGATGTGCAATTTGTGTACCCTCGCCTGTCCCGAACACATCCGCCCCAACCATCTGGGCTTGTTTGCCCGCCGCATGAAAGCCGCACGCACGTTGCGTCCGGTGGATTTGATGCGCCGCCTGCGTGAAATCGACAGCGGCACAATGCGTGTGGAATTTGAAGAGGAGGCCGTCTGAAATGGAAAAGCAAGTGACAGGCATTGATTACGAAACCGCGTTGGCCAATCTACGCGCATCTTCATTGGAAATGCGTACCGATTTACCACCGAAAGACGAATTATTGAGCCGTTTTCATCCCGATTACCAACCAAATGCGCGTATCAAACTGCCCATCGGCCCTAACACGGGCGATTACTGCCATCCTGATTTGGCGAAACTCTTAATCAGCCGGCCTTTGATTGATGATTATGATTTATCGCGTGCCGGACACGCCAACACTGATGTATTGGTGATTGGCGGCGGCGGTGCAGGTGCGGCGGCTGCTTTGTCGGCCAGCGAAACCGGTGCCCGCGTGATGATGGCAAACAAATTACGTATCGGCGACAGCAACACCGTGATGGCTGAAGGTGGCATTCAAGCAGCAGTCGGCACGGAAGACAGCCTGCAGCAACACTTTGACGACACCATCAAAGGCGGTCATAACGCGGCCAAAAAAGCCTTGGTGGCACAAATGGTCACCGATGCGCCGTCGGCCATCCGTTGGCTAATTGGCTTGGGCATGACTTTTGATTTGGCACAAGGTGCCGACAACAACGGCCATTTGAGCCGCAAGCGGGCGGGCGGTACAACCGTACCACGCATTCTGCACTACCGCGACTTCACCGGCTTGGAAATGATGCGCGTGTTGCGTGAAGCGATAGAGCTCGATGAAAACATCACCCAGCTCAACCGCCATCCGGCCATTGAATTGTTGTCGGACGAACACGGCTGCTGCGTCGGCGCGATTTTGTACGATTTGGAAAAACGCAGCCTGATGCTGGTACACGCCAAATCCGTGGTGCTGGCAACCGGCGGTTCTGGCCGTCTGCATTTGCAGGGTTTTGCCACGTCCAACCACTACGGTGCAACCGCTGACGGTTTGGTGATGGCTTACCGCATCGGCGTAAAATTGCGCGATGTCGACTCTTTCCAATACCATCCGACCGGCGTGGCACACCCGCCGCATTTGGCCGGGGCTTTGATTTCCGAAGCCGTGCGTTCGGCAGGCACCAAATTGGTGAATGGTTTGGGCGAGCGTTTTGTCGATGAACTGCAACCTCGCGATGTGGTGGCGGCAGCAATTTTGCGAGAAGTAGCCGAAAGCCGCGGTGTGGTGCGCGACAGTCAGGTCGGCGTATTCTTGGATACACCGCGCCTGATTGAAAACGATCCCGAAGTGTTGAACCGTTTGGTGACTTTAGGCCACGTTGCCCACAAATGCGGCTTAGATCCGAAAGTCGAACCGGTGATGATTCACCCGACGCTGCACTATCAAAACGGCGGCATGGAAATCAACAACGATGGTTCGACCACCGTACCGGGTTTATATGCTGCCGGAGAAGTAACCGGCGGCATTCACGGACGCAACCGCCTGATGGGCAATGCCCTGCTCGACATCATCAGCTTCGGCCGACGTGCCGGTGTGGCGGCGGCCAACTGCGGCCTGCCTTTGAAAAAAGTGCGCGGCGGTGTCGATCATGTGCATGATTTGCAACGTGAAATGACCCGTGCCGGATTAACCAGCGATGTGAAAGCGCCGATATTGTATCCGGATTACGGCACATTTGATTTACGCGAACACGCAGGCTTGCAGGAGGTCCAATCATGAATCAGGCCAACCAAAACTTATTACACCCTGCCCGCCGTGCAGGCGCGGATTTGGCTGCTTGGCGCAATGTCGGCGGCGGCGAAGGCTTGCTGGCGGCATTGGCCGACCCGCAAAACATCGTATCCAAGCTGCAAGAAGCCAACTTATGCGGCATGGGCGGCGCCGGTTTCCCGACTTGGCGCAAATGGGAAGCTGCCGTAGCGGCACAAAGCAAAACCGGCGACAAATATGTCGTGTGCAACGCCAATGAAGACGAGCCCGGCACTTTCAAAGACCGTGTTTTGCTGGCGCAAACGCCGCACCAAGTGATTGAAGGCGCGCTGATTGCGGCAGTGGCGTGTCGTGCCAACAAAGTGGTGTTGTATGTCAATCCGCACCAAACCGAATCCATCGCTTCGCTAATTCCGGCGATTGGGCAATGGAAACAAAGCGATTTGTTTATCCGTATTGAAAACTATCTCGGCAGGCCGTTGGATCTGCAGTTGGTGGAAACATCCGGCCGCTATATCGGCGGCGAAGAAACCGCAGTGATTTCATGGCTGGAAGGCAATTTTCCGTTTCCGCGCCGCAAGCCCCCTTTCCCTGCCGAAAGCGGGGTCAACGGCGAACCGACGCTGATTAACAATACCGAAACCTTCGCCAATATTCCGCAGATTTTGGCCAAAGGCGCAGAGTGGTATCGCAACTTAGGCTTAGGCGATGCGGTCGGCACCAAACTATATTCGTTATCCGGCGACGTATTGAACCCGGGCTTGTACGAATTGCCGATGGGGACTACACTTTACACGCTGATTTTTGAATACGGCGGCGGCATGCTCGAAGGCCGCACCTTTAAAGCCGTGTTCACCGGCGGCCCGTCGAACACCTTGCTGACAGCTAAAGATTTGGATGTGCCACTTGATTTTGTATCCGTGCGCGAACGTAAATCCAGCCTCGGCACCGGCGCCATGATTGTGATTTCGGAAGGCACCAGCGTGGTGCGTAAGGTATCGGAATACGTAGAATTTTTCGCGGCCAATTCCTGCGGCCAATGCCCGCCGTGCAAAGGCGGCACGTTCCAACTGTCGCGCCTGCTCAACCGCGTGGACACCGGTATTGGCACCGCAGACGATTTGCGCGCGCTGCAAAGCCTGTGCCAACTGCTGCCGAGAAGCGGCCGCTGCGGGCTGATTGACGGTGCAGTGACTGTGTTGCAAAGCTCCTTGCGCACCTTCCCTGAAGAATACGGTTTGACACCGGGCGAACACGAGTAAACCTGTTTTTCAGACGGCCTTTACAAAACACATTCTTAAAAAGGCCGTCTGAAAATTGATGCATATCATCAATCCTTTTGTGTTTGGCTAAGATTCCAGACGGCCTCAATGTTTTGTGCCATGATGCCGCCTGACTCGCTATCAAACATAGAAACCATACCAAAACAGACTGCTTTGTATATTTCAAGGCCGCCTGAAAACATAAGAAAAACATCAATTGCACATTCTTTTAATCTTTCAGACGGCCTACTGATTAAAAAAGCCGTCTGAAAACAATTTTGACGATACTTCGATTGGAGATGAAACATGGGTTTTAAGCCTATCCCTGCGGTGGTCGCGCTGGCGTTGACGCTGCTGATTTGGTTCGGCATTCCGGTGCCGGAAGGTGTGTCGACGCAAGCGTGGCACTTGTTGGCCTTGTTTGTCGGCATTATCGCCGGCATTATCGGCAAAGCCATGCCGATTGGTGCGATGGCGATGTTGGCGATTACTCTGGTGGCACTCACCGGTGTGACCGTACCGGAATTGGCAGACGGCAGGCCGGTAAAAAATCCGGCCGGCCAAGCGATGAAAGATGCCTTGAGCAGCTTGAACAACTCGTTGATTTGGATGATTGGTGTCGCCATTATGATTTCGCGCGGCCTTCTGAAAACCGGCTTGGGCGCGCGCATTGGTTATCTGTTGATTTCATGGTTCGGCAAACATACCTTGGGCGTAGGCTACAGCTTGGCAATTGCCGATTTGTTCATCGCGCCGGTCACACCGAGCAACACCGCACGCGGCGGCGCGATTGTGCACCCGATTATGAAATCCATTGCCTTAAGCTTTGACTCCAACCCCGAAAAAGGCACAGAAGGCAAAATCGGCAAATATCTGGCCTTGGTCAATTACCACGCCAACATCATCACCTGCTGCATCTTCATTACCGCTACCGCGCCAAACCCTTTGGTGGTCGAATTGGTAGCCAAAGCCACCAATTCCGACATCCACCTGACTTGGGGTACTTGGTTCATGGCGATGGTGTTGCCCGGTATGGCGGCCTTACTGATTATGCCGTTGGTACTGTATTTCCTGTATCCGCCTGAAATCAAACAACCCCCCAACGCCACTGCTTTGGCCAAAGAAGAATTGCACAAAATGGGCCCGATGAAGCGTGATGAGAAAATCATGCTGGCGATTTTCCTGCTGCTGCTGCTGTTGTGGGCAGGGATACCGGAAATGCTGTTCGGTGTGAAAATCAACGCTACCGCCACTACATTCTTGGGTTTTTCACTGTGTCTGCTTACCGGCGTATTGACTTGGGAGGACGCACTGAAAGAAAAAGGCGCGTGGGATACGATCGTTTGGTTTGCCGCCTTGGTGATGATGGCCAATTTCTTAAACAAATTGGGCTTAATCGGTTGGCTGTCTGATTACCTGCAAGCCGGCATTGCCAGCATGGGCTTGGACTGGGTCGGCGGTTGTGCCTTGCTGGTGGGTGCCTATGTATATTCGCATTATATGTTTGCCAGCGGTACTGCCCACGTTACTGCCATGTTCGGCGCATTCTACGGCGCAGGCTTGGCTTTAGGTGCGCCACCTATGCTGTTTGCCTTGGTGATGGCCGCTTCCTCCGGCATCATGATGTCGCTTACCCACTACGCTTCCGGTTCGTCACCGGTGATTTACGGCTCAAACTTCGTCACCATGCAGGAATGGTGGAAAGCCGGCTTCATCATGAGCGTGCTCGAACTGCTTATTTTCGGCACCATCGGAATCATGTGGTGGAAAGTATTGGGTTACTGGTAAGGTGATTTTGAATCACAACAAACCGATTCAAACCAACAAAGGCCGTCTGAAAACATGTTTTCAGACGGCCTTTGTTATACAATAAACACATTCTGTTTATCCAAGCCCAAAATACCGTGAAAATCCTGATTCTCGGCAGCGGCCAAGTCGGTTCGACCGTTGCCCAAAACCTCGCTTCCCTACCCAGCAACGACGTTACCATTGTCGATGTCGATGAAAAAGCACTGCAGCAACTCAGCAGCAAGCTTGATGTGCAAACCATCATCGGCAACGGTGCATCGCCATCCGTATTGGAACGCGCCGCAGCCGCCGATTCGGATTTGCTGCTGGCACTGACCCGCAGCGATGAAACCAATATTGTCGCCTGCAAAATTGCCGCCGATATCTTCAATATACCCAACCGCATCGCCCGCGTGCGTTCGAGCGAATATTTGGAATACATTTATCCCAATAAAGAAGGCGAAGACAGCAACAGTTTAAACATCTTCGACATCACCGAAACCATCAGCCCGGAGCAATTGGTCACTGAGCAATTGGTCGGCCTGCTCAGTTACAGCAGCCCGTTGCAGGTTTTGAATTTTGCCGACAACAAAGTACAGATGGTCATCGTACAGGCACGGCAAGGCGGTTTGCTGGTCGGCAAAGAAATTGCCGACATCAACGCCCACCTGCCCGAGGGCATCGACTGCCAAATCTGCGCCATCTACCGCAACAACCGCTTGATTGTGCCATCGTCCAAAACCGTGATTATCGAAAGTGATGAAGTCTTTTTTGTGGCCAATATCGACAATATCGATGCCATCATCCGCGAATTGCGGCCAAAAGAGCAACGCAACCGCCGAATCATGATTGCCGGCGGCGGCAACATCGGCTACCGTTTGGCTAAAAAGCTGGAAGGTAAATACGACATCAAAATCATCGAATACAACGCCACCCGTGCCGAATGGCTGGCAGAAAATCTCGACAATACCTTGGTTCTGCACGGCTCCGCCAACGATGAATCGCTGCTCAACGAAGAATACATTGATGAAATCGATATCTACTGCGCCCTGACCAATGATGATGAAAACAACATCATGTCGAGCCTGTTGGCGAAAAACCTCGGCGCCAAACGTGTGATTGCCATCGTCAACCGCTCCAGCTACGTTGATTTGCTGGAAGGCAACAAAATCGATATCGTGGTTTCACCCCACCTGACCACCATCGGCTCGATTTTGGCACACATCCGCCGTGGCGATGTCGTTGCCGTTCATCCCTTACGCCGCGGTACCGCTGAAGCGATTGAAGTGATTGTGCACGGCGATCAAAACACCTCCGCCATTGTCGGGCGCAAAATCAGCGACATCAACTGGCCGACCGGCTGCCATTTCGCAGCCTTAGTGCGTGGCGAAGAAGTGATTATGGGACACCACACCGATGAAATTCTGCAAGAAGGCGACCACGTGATCTTCTTTGTTTCCCGCCGCCGCGTGTTACGCGAATTGGAGAAACTGATTCAAGTAAAAATGGGGTTCTTCGGTTGAACAACCATCTTCAAAAACATCGCAAATGCCGTCTGAAACGGAGCGGGTAAAACAGTTTCAGACAGCCTGATAAGTAAAGAAAGCCAGCATTTTTTGCCGTATTTGAAAGACAATACTGAAACAGACACCTACACCAAGCCGGCGCGGCCGCAACCGCCCGCACCGCGAAACCGCACCAATCACCGTTTAAAAGAAGCCCTGCATGGGATGAAATATTCGGACAAAGTCGGAAAGGCAATTGAGGAAAAATTCATAAAACAGGCCGGAATCGGCAATATCAGTCAAACGTTTGCCCGTTTTGCCCGACTGCAGACCGACGGCAAGGCTGAACGCATTATCCTTACCTTATGGAAAGACGGCATGATCCATTTTCTTTTAGGGATTCGGGGCTGCAGCAACAAAGAACCGTGCCGTTTGATGTTTTTTGATCATGCGGTTAAACCGCATACAGGTTTAAAAAGTGATGCGTCTTTGAGAGGTTGCAGGCTTACTTTTCTCCATCTGCCGGGCCAACAACGCAGCTGTTTCTTACCTCTGATGACTTTGCCCTCCCGGATTTGAGTACAGATCAAGGTAATAGCATCGGAGAACGCGCAGGCCCCTATCATGAAAATAGGCAAGCGGTATAAAACACAGCGCGAAGAACTGCGCCAAAGATTAAGGGGTTGCAAAGATCTCGGCCTTACACTATTCTTCATATTTATAAGAATATGTCAGATTATGGTTATATAACAACCTAAAGGAAAACCCATGTTACGCCCGACTTTAACCGCACTCTTTTTAGCAACTGCCCTGCCCGCGGCTGCCGAACCTTTAAATTACAATGTTGTGGAATTTTCCGAAAGTGCCGGCATGGAAGTACCACGCGACACTGTGACTGCCCGTTTCCAAGTTCATGCCGAAGGGAAAGACCGCCAATCGGTGAATGCAGCCTTCACTAAAAAATTCAACCGTTTCAACCACAAAGCCAAAAACAGTGCATTTAAAACCGAACTACTCAGCCGCAATGTCTCACCGCGCTATCAATATACCAATGGCAAGCGCACCCAAACAGGCTGGGAAGAACACGCCGATTTCAAAGTGGAAAGCAAAGACTTCGCCGCCCTCAACCGCCTGATTGCCGAAACCCAAAACGAAGCCCATGTCGAGTACACCTATTTCAGCGTTTCCAAAGAAAAGCGCGAATCCGTGATTGACGAAGTGAGCAAGTCAGCCATCATCCGCTTCAAACAACGTGCACAAACCTTAACCGAGGCCTTAGGCTACCGCGATTACAAAATCATCAAAATTAATTTAGGCCATATCGGCAGTAATACCGTCCATTCAAACAATATAACCAAAAGCAAGATATACCGTGCCGCACCAATATCCGCTTCCGGCATCAGCATGGAATCAGTGGAAACTGCCTCACCGGGTTCGGAAGAAATCACCATCACGGTTGACGGTTCGATTCAGATGTAAAGTTTTGAAATCCTTAAAACGTAAAATATCGTGAAACCACAAAAAACGGGTACAGCGTTAGCCTGCCTTTTCATACCGTCTGTAGCAGACACCCTGTACCGATTCCTTATTGATTCCACCATACCAATTAAGCTGAACCAATAAAATCAGGCCATCTGAACAATCATTACGGATAATGTAAATTGTTCAGACGGCCTGATTTAATGTACCGAATTTTAAAAATCAACGTTTGCTGCGCTGGTAAATCGGCATCACTTCCGGCAACATTTTACGGATGGCGTTGATCCGCGTCTCATTGGTCGGGTGGGTGTGTTGACAATACCGAAATCGATGTGCCATTTTGTGTCTGATTCATCTTCTGCCAAACGCTGATGGCCGCTTGCGGATTGTAACCGGCCTGCGCCATCAAGCGCACACCGCCGGCATCGGCTTCATTTTCCTGATGACGTGAAAATGGCTTGGTCGCTGTCAAATCGGCGCCCAAACCAATCAAGCTACCGTTCACACCGGTGGCACTCGCCAAAATCGAACCGCCTAATCCGGTCAATACTTGACCCCCGATAGCTTTTTTACTGTGCTCCAGCAGGGCATGGGTCATTTCATGGCCGACCACGGCGGCAATCTCATCATCGGTCAGATTCAGACGTTCCACCATGCCGGTGTAAACCGCCATTTTGCCGCCCGGCATTGCCCATGCGTTCATTTCTTTGCTGCGGATAACATTCATCTGCCAATTAAACGGTACACCCGTTTGATTGGCCTGATTGGCATAAGGTTTCAAGCGGTTGAATACGGCATGCACACGACGCGCCGTTTGCGATGTGGTATCTAAAACGCGCTGACTTTGCGCTTTTCGCATCACCTCCGTGTAGTTTTTTGCCGCGCTTTCGTTTAGCGTGGCGGTGTCGTAACCGGCCATATCCGCTACAGAAGTGCAGCCCGTGACCGCCAAAACTGCGGCAGTCAGCCAAGCATAATGTTTTTTCTGAATCGTCATAAATGGCTCCCAATGAATGTACACAATATAAAACAAGAATGTTTTTGTACAAGCGTTTTGGATGGTACGCAAAAAGGCCATCTGAAATTTTTTCAATCTTACCGATAATATTCAGACAGCCTATTAAATCAACATGTTACGAGCGGGATTGCAGCATCCAAGATTGAATACGGCGCACATCATTCACCCGGGTCAACGAGCTTGGCGAATTCAGCAATACGATGGTAATCGGCTGATTTTGAACATTGACTTTTACCACCATCGAACGGCCCGATTCACGGATATAGCCTGTTTTCTGTAACTCAATATCCCAAGCACCTTCACGCACCAAGGCATTTGAGTTTTTGTAGCTTTGACGACCGCGTACGGTATATACCGAACCATAGTTAGACGTTGAATTTGAGCGGATAGACGGATATTTGCTGGCTGCTGCAACCAAACAGCTCAAATCATGCGCCGTCGATACATTTCGGAAATCCAAACCGGTCGGCTCATAGAAACGGCTGTCATACATGCCCAAACTTTGCGCTTTGGCATTCATGGCCGCAACAAACGCACCCATGCCGCCCGGATAAGTGCGGCCCAGCGCATGTGTAGCACGGTTTTCGCTGCTCATCAGGCTCAAATGCAGCAATTCTCTGCGGGTTAAGGTCGTGCCGATTCCCAGACGGCTGCCGGTACCTTTCAAACGGTCAATTTCATCCGGTGTAATCTCTACCATTTGGTTCATATCCAATTTGGCATCCAAAATCACCATCGCGCTCATCAATTTGGAAATCGAGGCAATCGGCATCACGCGGTTGGCGTTTTTCTGATACAAGACTTCGCCCGTGCGGTTGTTCAGAATCAGCGCAGATTGCGATGACAACAACGGCCCTGCAATCATGGCTTGGGCTTCGACTTTGCCGGCTTGTGTTTCGGCAAATGCACCCAGCGGATCTTGCTGAGTTGGGAAATTTTGTTCTAAAAACTGACCCAATACATCTACATCATCGGCGGCAACGGGAAAAGCAGTTGCCGCAAGTGCTACGCCCAAGCAGGCCGCACTTAATTTGTTACACCATTTTTTTACTGACATAGCGGTATCTTTCACGGATTTATTTCAACATTTAATATAAATATATCCCGACATTTTCAACAATTTTCAAAAAAATGTAAAGTAAGCTATTGAATCTTTGCGTTTGTTTGCAAGTTTTCCCTAAACTTTGAATGCGATATGGAAATTTTCGCAACAATCTGCCCGCAAATTTGATAAACCCACTGATACTCATTATACTAGACGGCTTTACCGATAAATCCGTCCGGAACCCGGAACGATTTCTCCGCGGTTTTCATATTAATATCTTAAAGAATAAATTATATGTCTGAAGAAAAACGCTCATGCTCGTTCTGCGGCAAGTCAGAACACGAAGTCAAAAATTTGATTGAAGGCGAGCACGCTTTTATTTGTAACGAATGCGTCGAAACCTGCGGTGTGATGCTGCAAAATTCCGATAGCGAGACCCCAGCCGAACCAGCCGGTACCGCCGAAACCAAAACCGGCGCGCTGCCAACTCCTGCGGAAATCGTGGCCAATCTCGATGATCACGTTATCGGTCAGGAACACGCCAAAAAAGCCTTAGCAGTAGCTGTTTATAACCACTATAAACGCCTGCGCCACCCGAAAGCCAACGGCAATGTCGAGTTGTCGAAATCTAACATCCTACTCATCGGCCCGACCGGTTCGGGCAAAACTTTACTGGCCCAATCTTTGGCTCGTAAATTGGACGTGCCCTTTGTGATGGCTGATGCCACTACCCTCACGGAAGCAGGCTATGTCGGAGAAGACGTCGAACAAATCATTACCAAGCTGCTAGGCAAATGCGATTTTGATATTGAAAAAGCCCAGCGCGGTATTGTGTATATTGATGAAATTGACAAAATCTCCCGCAAGAGCGACAACCCTTCCATCACCCGTGATGTATCGGGCGAAGGTGTGCAACAAGCCTTATTGAAGCTGATTGAAGGCACGGTAGCCAGCGTTCCGCCCCAAGGCGGCCGCAAACATCCGAATCAGGAATTTATCAGTGTCGATACCACCAATATCCTGTTTATCTGCGGCGGCGCGTTTGCCGGGTTGGAAAAAGTGATCCGACAGCGTACGGAAAAAGGCGGCATCGGCTTTGGTGCCGCCGTACACAGCAAAGACGAAAACATCAACATTTCCGAATTATTCGAAACCGTCGAACCGGAAGACTTAATCAAATTCGGCCTGATTCCCGAATTAATCGGTCGCCTGCCGGTGATTGCCACCTTGGCCGAATTGGATGAAGATGCCCTGATCAACATTCTAACCAAGCCGAAAAACGCTTTGGTAAAACAATACCAAATCTTATTCGGCATGGAAGATGTCGAGCTGGAAATCGAAGAAGATGCCTTGCGCAGCATTGCCAAACAAGCCATGGAACGCAAAACCGGCGCACGCGGTTTGCGCTCGATTGTCGAACGCAGCCTGCTTGATACCATGTATCAATTACCTGATCTGAAAGACGTGCAAAAAGTCGTCATCAATCAAAACGTGATTGACAAAGGCGAAGCGCCGCAATTGCTGTCGGCCGACGGCAGCACCTGCAAAACGCCAAAAGCCGAAACCAAGAAAACACAAAAAAGCAGCAAATAATCCGTAACATCAAATCATTTCATAATCAGGCCGTCTGAAAAATCTGTTGTCTAAACATTATTTTAGTAGCAGATATTTTTCATACGGCCTGATTTTTAACATGATAAAAAATCTTTATTACATCTTACAACAAGAGTATTTTCAATTCTTGAAAATTAGTCTATGATACTGAGAATAATTGTTCACAATCTTTAACGTAAATTTTTGCAATCCCTCAGAAGAAAAATACCATAATTAAGGAACAAAGAGATGTTAGAAGCCTATCGCAAAGCCGCCGCCGAGCGCGCTGCCCTTGGTATTCCTGCCCTTGCCCTCGATGCACAGCAAACAGCCGACTTAATCGAGCTGTTGAAAACCCCGCCTGAAGGCGAAGGTGAATTCTTGGTTGACCTGTTGGTTAACCGCGTTCCACCGGGCGTAGATGATGCCGCTAAAGTCAAAGCCTCTTTCTTGGCCGCCGTTGCTGAAGGAAGTGCTTCCAGCCCTCTTATTTCTGCCGAATACGCTACCGAATTGCTTGGCACCATGCTTGGCGGCTACAACATTCACCCATTAATTGAGCTGCTCGACCATGACAAATTGGCACCAATCGCTGCCAAAGGTTTGAAACATACCTTATTGATGTTTGATTCATTCCATGATGTTCAAGAAAAAGCCGAAAAAGGCAACGCGTATGCCAAAGAAGTGTTGCAATCATGGGCTGATGCCGAATGGTTTACTTCTCGCGAAGCTGTTCCTAAAAAAATCACCGTAACCGTATTCAAGGTTGATGGCGAAACCAATACCGACGACTTATCTCCGGCACCTGATGCTTGGAGTCGTCCTGATATTCCTCTGCATGCATTGGCCATGCTGAAAAACCCGCGTGAGGGCATCAACCCCGACAAACCTGGCGAAGTGGGTCCGATCAGATTACTGAAAGAATTGAAAGCCAAAGGTCATCCAGTTGCTTACGTCGGCGACGTAGTGGGTACTGGTTCCTCACGCAAATCGGCCACCAACTCTGTGATTTGGCACACCGGTGAAGACATTCCTTTCGTACCGAACAAACGCTTCGGCGGCGTATGCTTGGGCGGCAAAATTGCCCCGATTTTCTTCAACACACAGGAAGATTCAGGCGCATTGCCAATCGAAGTAGACGTTTCAGCCCTACAAATGGGTGATGTGGTCGACATCTTGCCGTATGAAGGCAAAATCGTAAAAAACGGTGAAACCGTTGCCGAATTCGCGTTGAAATCACAAGTGCTGCTGGACGAAGTACAAGCCGGCGGCCGTATTAACTTGATTATCGGCCGCGGCCTAACTGCCAAAGCACGCGATGCTTTAGGTTTGCCTGCTTCAGAAAAATTCCGTCTGCCACAAGCGCCTGCCGAAAGCAATGCCGGTTTCTCATTGGCACAAAAAATGGTTGGTCGAGCATGTGGCCTGCCTGAAGGTCAAGGCGTACGTCCGGGTACTTACTGCGAACCGCGCATGACCACTGTCGGCTCACAAGACACCACTGGCCCGATGACTCGCGACGAGTTGAAAGACTTGGCTTGCTTGGGCTTCTCTGCCGATATGGTGATGCAGTCATTCTGCCACACCGCCGCTTATCCAAAACCAGTTGACGTGCGCACCCACAAAGAATTGCCTGAATTCATCTCTACCCGTGGTGGTGTATCTCTGCGCCCGGGCGACGGCGTGATTCACTCATGGCTGAACCGTTTGCTGTTGCCTGATACAGTCGGCACCGGCGGCGACTCACACACCCGCTTCCCAATCGGCATTTCATTCCCTGCCGGTTCCGGCTTGGTGGCCTTTGCCGCTGCAACAGGGGTAATGCCTTTGGATATGCCTGAGTCTGTATTGGTACGCTTCAGCGGTAAATTGCAACCGGGCGTGACTTTACGTGACTTGGTGAACGCAATTCCATTGTATGCCATCAAAAACGGTTTGCTGACCGTTGCCAAAGCAGGTAAGAAAAACATTTTCTCCGGCCGCATCTTGGAAATAGAAGGTTTGCCTGATTTGAAAGTTGAGCAAGCGTTTGAATTATCTGATGCCTCTGCCGAACGCTCAGCCGCCGGTTGTACCGTGAAGCTGAACAAAGAGCCAATCATCGAATACATGACTTCTAACATCGTGTTGATGAAAAACATGATTGCCGACGGTTATGAAGATGTCCGTACTTTGGAACGCCGCATCAAAGCCATGGAAGCCTGGTTGGCTGATCCTCAATTGTTGGAAGGCGATGCCGATGCCGAATATGCGGCGGTTATCGAAATCAACATGGACGGCATCAAAGAGCCAATTATCGCCTGCCCGAATGATCCGGACGATGTATGCTTCATGTCTGAAAAATCAGGTACTGTTATTGATGAAGTGTTTATTGGTTCTTGTATGACCAATATCGGCCACTTCCGCGCAGCTTCGAAACTCTTGGAAGGCAAAACCGATACACCGGTTCGCTTGTGGATTGCGCCACCGACCAAAATGGACGCGAAACAGCTTTCCGACGAAGGCCACTACGGCGTATTAGGCCGTGCCGGTGCACGTATGGAAATGCCTGGCTGCTCATTGTGTATGGGTAACCAAGCACAAGTACGCGAAGGGGCAACTGTGATGTCCACGTCTACCCGCAACTTTCCGAACCGTTTAGGTAAAAACACTAACGTGTTCTTGGGTTCGGCGGAGCTGGCGGCGATTTGCTCGAAACTGGGTAAAATCCCAACCACCGAAGAATACCAAGCCAACATCGGTATCATCGATGAAAAAGGCGACCAAATCTACCGCTACATGAACTTTAACGAAATCGCCAACTACAACGAAGTTGCCGAAAAAGTGAATGTATAAAGTAGCTTGAGCCATACTATTAAAGGCTGTCTGAAAGTATTTTACTTTCAGACAGCCTTTAATAGTTGATTAACTCCAAAATGAACACATGGAGCAGGTCGGTACCCCGTATCCGACATTTTCCCATAAGGGCAAACTTTATAGTCGATTCAATTGGAAATGAGACAAGGCAGCCCGCTGCAGACAGTACAGGTAATACGGCAAGGCAGGCTAATGCCGCATCATTTCAAAGTGATTTAACTATAGTCAAAGAAATTAAAAAACAGTACAAATCCGCATAAAGTAAAAGAAAAGGGTATCGATGCAGTCAAGCCGCCAATCCTGACGTATTTTCTTAATCCGAGCCCAATATTTTTCAACAGGGTTAAAGTCAGGACGATAAGGCGGTAACCAAAAAATCGTATGACCTGTACCTTCAATTAAATCTTGAATATCAGCTCTTTTATGAAACGCGGCATTATCCGTCACGGCCGCACTGTTTTGAGGTAATTCCGGCAATAGCAAAGACCCAACCCGGTTGAGCAGTTTGCCGTTGTGAATTGCGCCTGCAGCATCGGTTTTGTTTTTAAGC
>NZ_PXYY01000169.1 GCF_003013245.1 Neisseria iguanae | reverse complement strand
AGGCTTGTTGCCTGGAAAGCAGGAAATTACGTTCTGACAGGGGGATAAGGACGGGAACATTACTCAAAAAGGCAAAGTGGTTAATCGATAACCCCATTAACCGCTTTGGTTGGTGTGTTTATATTTTGCAAAGGTCTCGGGTTGTATGGAAGGTGCCGAATGGATTGTTTCTGCACTCTTGGTAAATGAATTCGAACATTGCGGCAAGCATTTTAAATCACCGCGCCATTAGATGATTCATGGTTGTCTGAACAAATTCATTCTTTAAATTGTCGCTATTGCTTTAACACAGCATTTACGCACTTTACAGACGGCATAGTATAATAGCCGCTCTCAGATCTGAATGATTTTACAAACAGCATGAAACCTATTTTTCAAAAACTGATTCTGGCATTGAGCCTGAATACCGCCGCTATGTCGGTGCAAGCCGTGACCTATATTTGTAAGGTGGATGGCGGCATTGTTTTTACCGAAAAGAAAATTGGCAACCAATGTGAGGAATCCCATGCCGACGGTGCAGCGCAAATTTCACCGGAAGAGGCGACCCAAGCCTTTCCTCAGAAGGCCAATTTAAAAGAAGCACCAGGAGCGGCCGCCCCCGATGTCAGTGATATCAAGATTTTGCCGCAAGTCACCAGTGGCAGCGTGACCAATAGTGCCGAAGCAGCCAATCCGCGCATGAATGTCAAGCTACGCAACGGCAACGATGTTGCTACAGGACGAAAAAGCAGTGCCGGTGATTTAAAATCAGCCCAAGCGCGTGCGGCGGAGTTAAACCGAAAAGCTAAAATCATTCCTGCGCCGACGGTTGCTGTGCCGGTTGCCAAACCGAAGCCGCAGCTCACCCGCAAGCAGATTCTGCAAAATGAGATACGCAACGAACAAGCAGCATTGGCGCGTGCCAAAGTACAATTGAATGTAGCGCGTAAAAAAGGCGATCAAGTCAAAATCAGCCGTTTGAGCCAGACTGTGCGTGATCGTGAGGCTAATATCCGTGCGATTCAGGGCGAAATGAAACGTTAATTGGTATGATATTTAAGGCCGTCTGAAAAGGAACAAAATAAAATTTTATGAGGATATCCTTTTCCGGATTGCCTGAGATGTTGGGAAGGCAGGGTTGTTTATATTTTTAGAGGTCGTTCAAAATCCTGTGTCAGCTTGAATTCTACAACCGGATAATGCCGTCCGGCCGTCAAAACAAACCGCCAACTGCAGGAGCGTCTGCCCCCGGTTTGCAATCGGCATCGCCCATTTCCCCAAAGCCTTACCGATACCGCCATATAAAAGCTTCAACAAGCCGGTTTCATTGGGGAATGCGCCTTGGGTTTTGGCCAGCTTCCGAAACTGGCGGTGTACCGCCTCTGCCGCATTGGTCGTATAAATCGGTTTGCGTACGGCTCCGGGGCAGCGGAAACAGGCAGAC
>NZ_PXYY01000168.1 GCF_003013245.1 Neisseria iguanae | reverse complement strand
CCCCCCTGGTGGAAGCCGTAGCTTCTAGCAGTAACGCAGTTGCCTGTAAAAATGATGCTGCTTGGTATAAAAGTGCGGTACAGACAGGTAAGTATGTAGAAAAAATTGAGCCTTCTACCGGTGCGGCGGCTGGTACAGGAGGGGGTACTTGTGCGTTGACAGCTACTTTCAAGGCTGCAGGTCAGGGTGTCAATGATAAAGTTGCTGGTAAAACCATTACCATGACCTTAACTCCTGCAAGCGGTAAATGGGATTGTACTACCGACTTGGACGATAACATCGCCCCTGCCGCATGTCGTGGCACTAAAAAACCTTAAGTAATCTTTAAAGATTAAAGCTTCAAAAGCCCGCTGCAAAAGGCGGGTTTTTTAAACGGTTTTAAAAAATAAATCATTTTTAAAATAAGAATATTGTTGTTCTGAGAGTGGATACGGATATATGGATATGAAAGGTTTTACGATTATCGAGCTGATGATTGTTGTGGCCATTATCGGTATTTTGTCGGCAATCGTAGTGCCGATGTTTGCCGATTATTCGGCCAAAGCGCAGGCGGCAGAAGGCCAACATTTATTGGCGGGTTTGAAAAGTCCGCTGGTTGAGGCGGTTTCCAATAACGGTTTGGAAGCATGCAGTACTGATGCGCCGTGGTATCAAAGCAGCATCCGCCGGGGGCAGTTTGTAGATTCTATCGTCCTGGCAAAGGGAGCAACCCAATGTCTGGTGACACTGACATTTAAAGCTTCGGATGTAAACGACAAATTGGGCGGTAAAAAGATCAATATGCGCTATACGGTAGAAAAAAGCTTGTGGGAATGCGGCTCTGATTTTCCTGATGAGTTGAAAGCCGCACCATGTCAAGCGCCTTTGTTAGCCTTACAGGATTAATTATTCATTAATCTGAAATTGAATTATATAAGGCCGTCTGAAAATATCCAAACTCACTAAAACGAGGCAGCGTTGGCCTTCCTGAGCTCAAAGAGAACGGTTTTGTCAGCTGCCGGAGCGACAACAGAACCGGTTCCATGACTTGGAATAAAAGTAAATGTCTAATTTTGGCTTATTCATTTTAATGATTGAAATAAATTGATTAAAAACAGTAGGAGGGAATTTGTTGCCGGGCATCGCTATTCGTTTGTTTCAATTTGACCACCGTTTATCCAGTTTGTTTCAATACTATTGGGAATAATTACAAAGCTGATAAAAAATGTCACGTGACAAAAAGTGTCCAAGCCTGATATGACGAATATCAACGAAAACTGACAAAAAATGTCATTTTAAGATTTTTAAATTTTCTCAAATCGGTATCGGTTGCGCCGTCTGAAAATGATAGTTAAATTGTTTAATCATTAAAACAATAAGATATAAAAAATAATTTTGAAAATTCTAAAACAGCCAAAAATGGCACATCTATTGCATGATAGGTTATGTCCGACAAAGTTGAAGCGCAATGGATACCGCGCCGGAAGCTGTATATTCCTTCTTCTTTAATGGTTTTACTCATAAACAGCAAAAAGTGCCAAGCACATTACGGATTTTTAAAAGATAGTACAAAACTGATTATTCACAAATTTTTAACCGGAGTTAA
>NZ_PXYY01000167.1 GCF_003013245.1 Neisseria iguanae | reverse complement strand
ACCACCCCCGGATACAATACATCAAACCGCTGTTTTACAAACTAATTTTAATAACAGCAAATTCGCAGAAAATTTCCAAAACCGGTCACAACAGCCCCTCCCCCCCAATACAAAAAACCTTCTGAAAAATTTTCGACGTGCCTCCGTCTTATCTTTATACGACGGCTTCTAATTTGTAAGAAAGCTTGGGTTTCAGACAGCCTTAATCAATACTTCATGATATAGTGACACATTTTCTTCTCAAACCAATGTCAATTATATTCATATGAGCAAACATATCCTATTAGGTATTAGCGGCGGTATTGCCGCTTATAAATCTTGCGAACTAGTACGTCTTTTAAAAAAACAAGGGCATGACGTAACTGTTGTGATGAGCCGATCGGCCGCAAAATTTATTTCGCCGCTGACTTTTCAGACTTTAAGCGGTAATCCGGTTTTAACCGATACCCACGATGACGAATCGAGCGGTAACGGCATAGCGCACATTAATTTAACGCGCGAAGCAGATGTTTTTCTAATTGCTCCGGCTACCGCAAATACTTTAGCCAAAATCACCAACGGCGTTGCTGATAATTTATTGACCAATCTCGCGGCCGCACGCAAATGTCCTTTGGCCGTCGCACCGGCGATGAACGTGGAAATGTGGTTCAACCCTGCCAATCAGCGCAATATCCGTCAGCTGGTTTCAGACGGCATTATCATATTTCAACCCAATAGCGGCGAACAGGCTTGCGGTGAAATCGGCATGGGACGAATGCCCGAAGCCGTTGAACTGGCTGATTTGTTGCCTGATATATGGTCGGCCAAACCATTAAAAGGCAGAAAAATCCTGCTTACTGCAGGGGCAACTTTTGAAGCTATCGATCCCGTTCGCGGCATTACTAATCTCTCCAGCGGACAAATGGGCATGGCTTTGGCACGCGCTTGTCGTTCGTCCGGTGCGGAAGTGAGTTTGATTTACGGACAAATTCAGACGGTCATCCCGACCGGTTTATATTCCAGCGAGCAGGTGGTTAGTGCAGAAGCGATGTACCAGGCTGTCCATCGGCAGATTCATCAGCAAGATGCCTTTATTTCCGTTGCTGCCGTTGCCGACTATAAAGTCAAAAACAGTAGCGAACATAAATTAAAAAAAGACGGCAGCGGTAAAACACCGATTATCGAATTAACTGAAAATCCCGACATTTTAACTTCGGTAGCTGCTCTGCCGAATCCGCCGTTTTGCGTAGGATTTGCGGCCGAAAGCGAAAAAATTTTGGAATATGGCCGCGCAAAACGCATACGTAAAAACATTCCGATGTTAGTGGCCAATCAAGTTTCTACAGCCATAGGCAAACCGACTAATCAAATTACCATTATTGATGCCGAGCAGGAAACTTCCTTTCCTGAAACCAGCAAACAACAGGCCGCGGAAGTGATTGTGGCGCGCTTGGCTGAATTGTTGCAATGAAAAAACAAAGGCCTTTACTTTGCATTTCCAGTGCAACACTCAAATGCCGGCGGCAGGAGCCGCTAAAAACAAATCGGCCGGTATCTCATAATCCCGTATTTTCCCCGGTCGGCGGTTGAGGGCAGCCCCAACCGCCTTAACCTGTTTG
>NZ_PXYY01000166.1 GCF_003013245.1 Neisseria iguanae | reverse complement strand
CGGTTGAAGCCGCTTTCATCAAGGTAAACAATGGGTCTGTTTTCTTGCTGACAACCTTGTAGTTGCTCAAGAAAATGAGCCCTCTCGGCTTCATTGGCCTGCCGGTGGTCCAATCTCTTTTTTTTGAGATAGTTTGAGCCGTTTGAGTGTTATGCGGATTGCCCGTTGGGTGCAGTTAAAGCGCACAGTCTGCCCACTTTGGAAGTGGTCGGTCGGGATACTTGTCCGACGCCCTGCCGTAATTTTTCCATGCTTATTTTTGACTTGCGTGTGGTAACAATTTTTTCTCCAGCCGTTTTTTCCGGTTTTGTATGGTGGCTTTGCTGATGCTGTCTCCACCGGCCAGTGCCCGATAGGAAGCACCTGCTGCAAGTTTGTTCAGTATCATTTGCCGGTAGTCTTTTGAGTATGCCATATGTGGTATTGTGCTGAATTTAATTTTTTTGACTATTATATCAAACCCGCATCACAGGATGACCAGATTATTTCATTATATGCCAAAGGATTAAGTAATCAAGAGATTGTCGAGATGTTCAAAGAACCCTATGAGGCCGACGTTTCTACCAGCGTGTCACCGAGGCAGAGAAAGAGCGTGTGCCAGAATGGCAAAATCGTCCATTAGACGCGGTTTATGCTATTGTTTATCTTGATTGTATCGTGGTTAAAGTACGCCAAGATAGGCGGATTATCAATAAATCTGTTTTCGTTGCTTTAGGTATCAATCTTGAAGGACGAAAAGAATTACTCGGACTTTGGATTGCTGAAAATGAAGGTGCCAAATTCTGGGCAAACGTACTAAGCGGGCTTAAAAATCAAGGTTTACAAGATTTTAACTGCCTGTGCAGATGGTTTAAAAAGCTTTCCAAGATACAAAAATCCAACTGTGTATCGTTCATATAGTACGTAACAATTTGCGTTTCGTATCTTGGAAAGATTATAAAGCCGTCACGGTTGATTTAAAATCCGTGTATCAACCCCTGACAGAAACAGCCGCATTAATGGCACCCGATAATTTCGAATAGCGCCGGCAATCAAAATATCCTTAAAAAGTTGGAAATCAAATTGGGCTAATATTGCTACATTGTTTAGTTATCCTGACGACATTCGCAAAGCAATTTATACGACAAATGCGATAGAATCACTGAACAGCGTTATCCGTAGGGCTATCAAGAAACGCAATGTATTCCTGACAGATGATTCGGTATTTAAGGTATGGCTTGCTATTAAGGATACCTCTAAGAAATGGGCGATGCCGATTCAAAACTGGTGACAGGCATTAAACCTTTTTATAATTGATTTTGGTGATTGCATAAGCGACCACCTTTAGTTGAAATAGGTGTTTACACAGAATATAGGGTAGGATCAATTTTATGTTTCCGTTTGATTTGGGCGTTGAACAAAAGGCCGTCTGAAAGCATTGGTTTTGGTACTGTTCAAAAATCTGTGTCAATCCCCTAAACCTCCATAAAAGAGAAGACACATGACCAAACCCGCATTTGATTTCGAAACCGCACTCAGGCACCTTCAGTCCGGACAGGCACTGACCGGTAAAGACGGCCCCCTTACCCCACCCATCAAACAACCGGCCAAGGCCGCATTGGAAGCCGAAACCGGACAATACCTCGAACAAAAACAGTTGCAGCCCGGCCGGCGTAACGGCCACAGCAAAAAAACCGTCAAAACCGGTTCCGGCAGTT
>NZ_PXYY01000165.1 GCF_003013245.1 Neisseria iguanae | reverse complement strand
CTGAAAGGTAGGAAATACGCCCTGAAAAAGGGAAAATAAGGGCGGAGACAGTACTCAAAAAGGCAAAGCGGTTAATTGGTAACCCAATTAACTGCTTTGGTTGGTGTCTTTGTATTTTGCAAAGGCCTCCGGGTGTGATGATGGATTATGCGCCGCATTTGGGTGTTTACGCGCTGTATGCATTGGTAACCGGCGGTTTGGCAGCATTCGCGTGGAAACAGAATGTGGTGTCGGAAGAAGAGCACAGCGTGTTTGTGAGCGTATCGGGCAATACGGGTACGATGGCGGCCGATTTTGATCCGCGTAATCATGAAGAAAACGATGATTTGATGAAACAGTAGCGCAGGTACATGTGGATAGTTTGGACAATGCGAACATGCCGTCTGAAACAGATGTTGCTGATGAAAAGGGTGAGGCTGGGAAACCAAATCAGGATAAGCAAGTTTGATTGGCAGACCGAGACTTTTGTAAAACACCTGTCTCGGGCATATAGCTGATTAACTTAAAAATGGGGACGCAGATTAACCCCAAACACCACACCATTGCCGCAGCATTTCAAGCTGCCCGGACGGTACGCCAAAGTTAAAGCGGAACCCGCATTCTTTCAAGGACAGCGGGAAAGGTTTACAGCCAACCCCATTGTATTTGCGCAAGACGCACTTCGCCTGGTTCCAACAATTTCCAATGCCGCCGATAGGGTTTTGACGGTCTGCAAAAAGCTGTGAACGGTTGATGCGCTGATGCCCGAACCTGCCCGTATCAAGCACGCCACAGTTCCTGTTACTACCGGTATAAGCAATGCCGTCAGGTGTCGTTTGCTGTTTGACAACCGGAAATAACGTATCCTTCCCGCTATCCCCCGCAACGGCGGTACCAACCTTTCCCTGCCGCTTTAAGATGCCGCACGTCCGCGCTTACCCTTACGCCGACCGCCGAAATAACCCCCGTCCGGCCCAGTAGGGCCTCTGAAAACCCGCCGGCTTCCTGCGCCAAATGACAGGCTGTCACCCGGCGGGTTTTGCGGTAGGACAACATAGCCCAACCGGGTTGGATACCCAAAATATCAGCGGCTGCACGGGCTGTGGCTTCTGGTACGAAAAACCGGAGGAGTTTTCTTTGGACATTCTTTGTTAATTTGCAATGGTTATCTTTATTTTTGCCGTCTGACATGACTGCCAATCTGCTTCAGCCCCTAAAAATGAACACGCGACCTACCCGCAGGGGCAAGCATACCTTGAATTTAAAAAGTTTCCTTGCTTTTTAGCTGTAAGAAAAGCCGGCGTTGTTTACCGTATTGGAAAGACAATACTGAAATGAACACCCACAAAAACACCCAGCTCACCCCACATCAGCGCGCAGGATAAAACCACCGTTACTTCGCCGGCCCGGCAATGCCAAGTCAGCAAAGCAACCATTTACCGTATCCTTAGGCGGCACGATGGCAACTGCCGACACCGCAAAACAGTACCGGCAACCGTTTCAAACAAGCCAAGTATGACATGAAACGTTTGGCTAAAGTTGGGAAGCCCGTCGAAAAAACACTCAAAAAACAGGCAAAAACCTTATCCGGGCGAAACGGCGCACTCCGACACCAAACGGCTGCCTTGATTGCAGAATCAAAAAGCTACCGCCCCAAGAGATTGCCTGTTTGTTGCCATTGATGATTTTTCGAGAGGGCGGTATGCCGCCATTTTGCCTGGCCGTACCGCTGCCGGTGCTGTAAAAG
>NZ_PXYY01000164.1 GCF_003013245.1 Neisseria iguanae | reverse complement strand
AGCAATACGGGCTGGTTTTCCGGCTTCAAATAGCATTCGCTGATAACCTGCAACGGCGGATTGATTGGCAGCAGATTGGTTTCGGGGAAGATTAATGATCACAAGTCTTTGAAAGATATGGATTCTTCATGATAGGGGACGGTTGTCGGCGATAAAGCTTATCTGCGCAAAGAACGGGCGGAACGGCTATCTGATATTTACGGCCTCCGTTTGATTACAGGAAAGAATATGAAGCAAACGGACGGGGCACCGTTCGAACCCGGGTTGTTATAAAAGTGCGGTGTTATCGAAACGGTGTTGACGAACCGGAAAGCTGTGTCAGAAATACATCGACTATCACTGTTTATGTGCACAATGACAATATTTTGGTGCAAAAAGATCAAAACATGCGCGCCGGTTAACCCATCGGCAATAGGGCGGCACTGATACCGATTGGGCGAAGCTGCATTTTGCAGTGCGGGTGAACGGCAAATTCGGCATACCTGCCATCGTTCCGGCAATGGCTTCCTGCCGGACTTGATTTCCGGACGGCCTGTATATTGTCTGTTTCCTGAAAAACCGTCCGTTAAAATCAATGTGAATGCGTTGCCTGGTTGGGGTTGATGTGCAAATAATTCACGTTAGGCAAATCATATGTAAGAAATAACCGGGTTGTTTGCACAACCATTTGAGAAATGATGCCTGCCAGATTTCAAACGGCGTATTACCTTTCAAGCGCTTATGCGGCTTAACCGGGTGATAAAGATTGACAAAGCGGCACAACGCTTCCTGTGCTTCTTATCCCGGAACGTACATTCGTCATGCCGCATCTCTATCAAAATGCGGATAACGTGCCCGGCTTTACCGTTGGTTTGCGGTCGGGCAACACGGGTAAATTTCTGTCCGATGTTATTCCGGCAGTGGGTAACGGTAAACGGATGAGCCGCATGACCCGATTCCATACCGTTATCCGGATAAGCGCACCCGGTAGTGTCAGGACGGCAGCCATGACATCATGGTGCCGTGAATTTTCCCACAGGAGGCAGCACAGCGGTATCGAATCTTTCCGGAATGATGTCAAAGGGCTGTCTAAATTTCACGACGGTATTTCGAAGGATCTGTTTTTACCTGCATTTGAAGGAGACGGAATTTAGGTTTAACCACCGCTTAAACAATTAGGGTGTGTCCTCATTTCATCATGCGGCAACAAACACGCCTCTTGCGTTGGGAATGCGCGCAAGGTGTCCAACTTTGCTGTGCTTTTCGCCTGGTATCCACGCTTTTCTGCCTGAAAATGTGCGACGCAGACGAAAAGAGGACATACCCTGATGAAGATACTTCGAAATAATCCGATTTAATATTTTTGTTTCCTAAGCCTCTCGGGTATTGCTGCTTTTTGGTCTTGCGCTGGTCGGCAAATCCAGTAAAGGGGCCGAACCGCAATGATTTCGGTCGAACATGTTCCCAAGCAGTATCAAATGCGTGGTGATATGCGAACGGTTTTGGACGATATCGGTTTTTCGCTGCAAAAAAGCGGGAAGGTAGGTATTGGGGGCAAAACGGTGCCGGTAAATCGACATTAACCCGTTTAATCAGTGGTATTGAACCGCCGACTTCAGGTGAAATCGAGCGTCCAATGAGTATTTCTTGGCAGCTGGCATTTTCCGGTGCATTTCAAGGCGGCTTGACCGGTATGGATAATTTGCGCTTTATTTGTCGGATTTATAATGTTGATATTGATTATGTGAAGGCGTTTACAGAAGAATTTTCCGGATTGGGTCAATATTTTTATGAACCGGTGATGCGTTATTTCTCAGGAATGAAGGCGCGCTTGGCTTTTGCGCTATCGTTGGCGGTGGA
>NZ_PXYY01000163.1 GCF_003013245.1 Neisseria iguanae | reverse complement strand
AGGGAACACCGCGCTACGGCCAACGGCTCAGGTCCGGTGGATGCGATTTTCAAAGCCATTGAAAGCGTGGCTCAAAGCCAATCAACTTTGCAGATTTATTCGGTTAATGCCGTTACCCAAGGCACCGAAAGCCAAGGAGAAACTTCAGTCCGACTGCAGCGCGGCGACCGTGTGGTCAACGGGCAGGGCGCGGATACCGATGTTTTGGTGGCCACTGCTAAAGCCTACCTGTCGGCTTTGAGCAAACTCGAATTTGGCCGTGCCAAGCAAAAAGCACAAGGCAGTGGCTTAATTTAAATTCAATTAAATTAATGGCTTAAGTTTGTCAGGAGTCCGGTATCGCCTTTTCAACCATTCAATGTTTAAAGGCTATCTGAAAACAGAAAATCTATGAAAATTCATTTGGATAAAAGTTTGCCTGTGTTCGGTTGCTTTGCTGTCATCGCCTTCATAAAATTTAATAAGGGGTTGTATTAGATTAACCCTAATATCACACTAAATTCGCTTTCAGACGGCTATATCTCCCATCGTGCCGATACCAACGAGCTGATTATTGTTCATCGCGGTACGGAAGGATGGATGCAGAGGTCGGCAAGCAGGCTATTTTTATCATGTTAAAATTTAACATAATGTATATTATACGAATCAACTTTTGTGGTGGTAATTCCGTCTTTTTACCCATTCTGGCGCATATCTTCTAACATTTTCGTTCGGCTTCCATGCTGTAATTTCTTCTGGCCGTTTGCCTTTCTTCATTTTCCTGTGTTTGTCTATCAGGCATATCAAATCTATTGCGTTTTGTCCTGTTTCCGTTGCTATGTCGATGATGAAATCTATCGGTAGTCTTAGCCTTTCTCGCCGGTACTGGCTTATTCTGGTTGGTTCTACGCGCCATCTTTGCGCTATCGAATAATCAGATGATAAAAACAGACGGCCTTTTAACTGGTCTATTAGTTGAGATTGAATACCCATGAAAAACGCCTTATCAAGAAGATAAGGCGTTATCCTATCAGATTGAGCGATTGCTCTCTATTTGAGCAAATGCTCCTTGTTTTGGTAGTTAAATTTCATGGTATTACTTCTTGAAATTCAATTTCCCCTTTCCCCTCTATTTCTATTTCAATTCCCTTTGTTATGCTTTTTCTGATTGTTGTTACTTCGTTGTAAATTAACAGCAATATTATCAGTATTATTATTTTATAAGCTCTGTTCAGCCATTTCATTTCTTTTCTTCTTTATGTATTAAATGAGCTTGCGCATCCTTTCCGAATTCAGTCACAAGGATGTCCATTAGCTCCGTCCATTTAACTGTTCTTCCGATTTTTAAGCTCGCTTCCATTGCCAGCCGTTCGATTTTCATTTTCTTTTCTATGTTGATGTTATAGGTAACTCTTTGTGTCATTTCACACCTCCTAATTAATTATCTAGTTTTTGAGTTAAAAGTTAATTTAACTCTTGACTTATTGAGTTCAATTTGTGTATCATTTTGTTGAATGAGTTCAATAGTTCAAAAGTTAGGATTTTATGAAAACCTGCAAAATAGAATTTGACGGCTCTGTCTGGTCGGTTTCTCTTTTCAAGGATTCTGATTTAGTGGCTTTTAAGGAATTTGAGCTTTTAACCTGTGACGGCGTTGACCATTCATTTATTGAAGCTCTTAACTATGCTTCTGCTTTTGTTTCGTTTGGCTACGTTTTGAAAGATACCGTTCTCCCTGTTGGGTTTCCTGTTCTTTCTCTTGTTCGCGGTGTTTCTGTTTTTTGTTGATTTTTAGGGGAAAAATTATGTCTTTGGTCGGTTCTGAAACCTTTTTGGATACCCCCGCTAGTAACACGGGGGGACTTGCAGCAACAGCAAATGCTTGCAGCGAAGCTTATGAGCATTTTGTTGTTGTCAAAGGTAAATTGGTTGAAGTTCTTTTAAAACGCGGTTCTTCTCGTGCTGC
>NZ_PXYY01000162.1 GCF_003013245.1 Neisseria iguanae | reverse complement strand
ACCGCCGCTGGCGTCCTGAAGCAGGTAAAACCCTGCCGCAGATTCCCGAAGGCATCGGGCCGGTGGTGCGTTTCAAAACCCCGCTGGAAGGCGCTACCGCGTGGTACATGGTTTCAGACGGCATATTGTGCGGAAGAAATAAATAAGGGGTTGACGCAGATTAGCCCCAAACACCACACCATTTCCGCAGCATTTCAAGCTGCCCGGACGGTACGCCAAAGTCAAAGCGGAACCCACATCCTTTCAAGGACAGCGGGCAAGATTTACGGCCAACCTCATTGTATTTGCGCAAGACGCACTTCGCCCGGTTCCAACAATTTCCAATGCCGCCGATAGGGTTTTGACGGTCTGCAAAAAGCTGTGAACGGTTGATACGCTGATGCGCGAACCCGCCCGCATCAAGCACGTCACGGCCCCTGTCACTACCGGTATAAACAATGCCGTCAGGTGTTGTTTGCTGTTTGATAACCGGAAATAAGGCATCCTTTCCGTTATTCCCCGCAACGGCGGTACCGACCTTTCCCTGCCGCTTTAAGATGCCGCACGCCCGCGTTTACCTTTACGCCGACCGCCGAAATAACCCCCGTCCGGCCCGGTGGGGCCTCTCTGAAAACCCCGCCGGCTGCCTGTGCCAAATGACAGGCTGTCACTTGGCGGGTTTTGCGGTAGGACAGCATAGCCCAACCGGGTTGGGTACCCAGAATATCAACGGCTGCACGGGCCATTACTTCCGGTATAAAAAACCGGAGAAGTTTTCTTTGGGCATTCTTTGTTAATTTATAATTGGTTATCTTTATTTTTGCCGTCTGGCATGACTGCTAATCTGCTTCAGCCCCTATAATTTAGTAAAAAGGCCGTCTGAAAAATTTTACTTTCAGACAGCCTGTGATGCGGTACGGCAACCTATTCCATACCTAGCTGCTAGCTGCGGAGGCGGCGCAATACTTCTTCTTTGCCGATTAAGGCCAATACTTCGTCCACACTCGGGGTTTTGGCGGTGCCGCACACAGCCAAGCGCAGCGGCATGCCGAGTTTGCCCATTTTGATGTTTTCTTCGTCGCAGAAAGGTTTGAACAAATCATGAACCGATTCGGCATTCCAGTCGGCCACACCTTCGAGCTTTTCTGCAAAGCGCAGCATACGCGCGGCGGCTTCATCGTCCCAATGTTTTTGCACATCGGCTTCAGCCGGCGTTTGTTTTTGATAGAAATACAGGCATTCGTCGGCCAAGGTATTTAAATCTTGCGCACGGTCTTTCACCAAGGCCAATACATCTTCCAGCGGCGGACGGGTGATGTTGGTCAAACCGCGAACAGCCAAACGCGCTTTCAGCAGGTCGGCTAATTGGTCGTTGGGTGTGATTTTGATGTGTTCGCCGTTGATCCAGTAGAGTTTTTTCAAATCCATGCGGCTTGGTGACGGGGAAACGTCTTTCAAATCAAACCATTCGATGAATTGTTCCATCGTAAAAAACTCGTTGTCGCCATGCGCCCAGCCCAAGCGTGCCAAATAGTTCAGCATGGCTTCGGGCAGGATGCCCATCGCGTCGAAATCGGTAATCGCCACAGTGTCACCGCTGCGTTTGGAGATTTTTTTGCCATGTTCGTTGAGAATCATCGGCAGGTGGGCGTATTCGGGCAGGGTGGCGCCGATGGCTTTTAAGATATTGATTTGTTTCGGGGTATTGTTGACATGGTCGTCACCGCGGATTACGTGGGTTACACCCATGTCGTAATCGTCCACTACCACGCATAAATTGTAGGTCGGCGTGCCGTCGGCGCGGGCGATAATTAAGTCATCCAGCGCTTCATTCGGAATGCTGATGTTGCCCTTCACCAAATCGTACCACGCGGTAGCGCCTTCCAGCGGGGTTTTGAAACGCACCACCGGCCCGATGCCTTCGGGAATCTGCGGCAGGGTTTTACCTGCTTCAGGACGCCAGCGGCGGTCGTAAGTGGCGGTGCCTTCT
>NZ_PXYY01000161.1 GCF_003013245.1 Neisseria iguanae | reverse complement strand
CCGCCTTTGTACTTTCGTGCATAAGCCCATGAAAACAGGGCGGTGCGCACGCCGCCGATGTGGAGGTAGCCGGTCGGGCTCGGGGCAAAACGGGTTTTGACGGTCATGATGGTTTTCCTAATGCGGTGTGTTCAGACGGCCCCGATTATGCTACATTATCCGGCAAACCTCATCTTTAAAGGACGACCCATGAAAAGATTTCTGACTGCCGCCGTGTTGGCGGTATCTGCAGCCGCCTATGCCGGTCCGGCCGAAGATGCCTTGTTGTCGGCGCAATCCGCTTACCGCAGCGCGCTGAAAGCCCGAAACGACAACGACAGTAAACTGATTACCCTGCAAAACAATTTGGCCGATGCGCAAAAACGTGCCCAACAGGCGCAGGAAGACATCGCCCGCCTGCAAAGCGAAATTCAAGCCGCATCTGCCTTGAAAACCGAGCAAACGGCTGCGTTGCAGCAAGCCGGCCGGCAGCTTGATTCGACTTGGAACGCCGTTTATGGTCCGGGCGGAACCAAAGACGCGCAATAACCGTCACCAAAAAAGGGAACCAGTAACCAGTTCCCTTTTTTATCCAATGGCTTAGAAACGTTCAACCGATTTTGGATCGGTACCGAAACGGTTCTCGCCCGGCATGCCGTCCAACACGGTAAAAATAAACATCACCGGCGTACCGATTAAAGGAATAAAGTTGAGCAGCGGCCACCAGCCTGAACGGTTTGTGCCGTGCAGCCGGCGTGCGGTGACCGCAATCGCCGGTAAAACACCGCCAACATGTAAACCAAAACAAGCAATCCGAAGCCACTTCTATATCAACCGTGCCGAATAAGTTACTGATGATGCTCAACAACACAATCGCAACTGCATTAAACAAGTTAAACATCCTATATTCTTTGCGGCGCGCGCGGCCGTGGAAGCCTACGTAGTTTTTCAATATCTTCAAATACCAAAATATGAATTTTTCCAAATATGGTTTATTCAAAAGCCCTCGGGCCGTATTTGCCATCATCATGTAATATTGCAAATTATCGGAAAAAGTCGGGTGGTTGACACTTTGATTATGCAGAACCGCTTTTGTTTTTTTTGCCGAAACGGTTGTTTATTGTTTTGTTTTTGGATTTTCGGACATTTTCAAGAACCGTTTTGTTCATCAGCCATTCCATATAGTCGTGGTCTGTGGGCGGAATCGTGTCGATGGCAAATGGAAGGTTTCGCAATCCAGAAGTAAAGGGTTATGCAGCCAGCTGCGCAGGATATAGAGAATATCGCCTGCTTCCAAGATCACTTCATATCGGCGGTTGCAGGTTCGGAAATATGCGGCAAATCTTTGCTTTGTTGCATATAGAACGGCATTTCGAAATTGGGGGCGGAAAGACTCCTTGCACGGCGAATACGTCGCGGGTATCCCGATGGTTTTTGTAGGAAGCGTCTTCGCCAAAGGTAAAGTAGCCGCTCACAATGGTATTGGCGTGTGCGAAGCAGGCAACCTGCCTGGCGATATTGTCGGTAAATGGCTTGTTGTTGATGCGGTTATAGACTAAGGTTGCACCGTCTTTCAGGTATTTGTACACAGCAGCTTTGTTGAAGCGGTGTCGCGTGCGGCCGGTGTCGTCGAAAGCTTCGACGTAATACTCTTTGGGAATTAGTGCGCCTTTGCGGAATTTGAACAATTCATCGGCAGGATTGGCGCGCTGGTATGTTTCGTTGATGCCACGCCAAGTGTCTTCTTTTAGTCAGGCAGGCTGACGGCTTGTTTGAACAGGTAGGGTTTTTGGTAACGGTATTCGCGGAAAAAAATTTCTTGCGGCATTTGAAAACCGATATTCAATTTCAACTCTTTTTGATTATGGTTTTATTTTGGGGCTGAGGCAGATTATCAGTCATATCAGACGGCAAAAATGAAGATAACCAATTGCAAATTAACAAAGAATACCCAAAGAAAACTTCTCCGGTTTTTCGTACCGGAAGCCACCGCCCGTGCAGCCGCTGATATTTTGGGTATCCAACCCGGTTGGGCTATGTTGTCCTACCGCAAAACCCGCCAAGCGGCTGCCTGTCATTTGGCGCAGGAAG
>NZ_PXYY01000160.1 GCF_003013245.1 Neisseria iguanae | reverse complement strand
CCACTTTGCAAAATCGGTTTCATAAGAAGTTGCCATTTACTACTCCCAAATACGTGGCTGAAACAAATCAAATTATATCATATTTAGACAAATCAAAGAGTTTTAAAACCGGCTTACAAAATCCGACTTTAAAACCATTTACCCAAATAAACAGACTTCATGACAAATGCACTGTATAATAATAAACAGCCGGATTATTTAAATCCGGCTACACCCAAACTGAAGCCCGCTCCGAAAAACGGGCTTGGATTTGGATATATCAGCAAACGGCTGTTGGTTGCCGTCTGATATTTATCAGGATAGATAACCTGATGACACCTGCAATCATAAGCAGGGAATTAAAATCAAATTGTAAGTTGGTGCTTTTCTCGGGAGGCAGAACTGCTCACCGTTCACGACCACGGATTACACACCCCATCGGGGTACGTCCCGATTGATTTTGATACGTTCAAATTGCCGCCCGTAACCTTTCCGGTTTCCCACACCCTGCACGGCCAACGTCCGGCAGGTTTTTTTGTGGGTGGTTACTACGCTTCCAAGTTTTCAAAGAACGTTTTGTTATGTGTATATTAGCCATAGATAACATATTTGACAAGTAAAATATTAGCTAAAGCTAATATTTTACATTTTGATGAATTTAATAGATTGATTTTAATATATATTTGATATGCAAATATTGGTAGCTGGATTACAAAAAAAGCCATCTGATACAAATCAGATGGCTTTTTCAAAGTGAAAATCTCGATTCAATTCTGTTTCAAAAGAACTTCTTTGATCGTTTTAAATACTGCATGACATTTAAACCGATAAACCGGATAGGTAATCACAAACATAACAAATGAGAATGCCGCCGTTATCTGTTTCAAAAAATCAGGCAACAGAAAATCAGCAATTAACGGAAGCCCTAAAAAGAAAAAGGCAAGACTTAACAACATAGGCCGTTTAAATTTTTCCCGTATGACTGAACGCAAATTTAAAAAATTAGGCGATACATCATTGAGATTATGATTTTTCAAGAGAACGTAATTCCCCGTATTCGTGCTTTTGGAAAACAAGGCATAAACGCTGATTTTATGACCTGGCCGCATAGAAAAATCCCAGTTATAGGTTTTGAAACTGCGCTCATTGCCATCATCATCTATCAGAAAAAATTCTGTCCGCTCAACAGTCTGACTGCGGATAGAACCAAACTCACCAGTAGTACCTGAAACATGCGTGCTACTAAGTTGGCTGCTGTCAATCAGCGTACCTGTATAACAGGTCAACTCAAAATGCTTATCTTTAAAAACAATTTCCGATTTCATAAATCGCCCAATTCATCTGAGCTTACTAAAAGACTTAAAGACCGTCTTAATTCAGACGGCCTATCATGGAAATAAAAATTAAAATCTTTGGAATATCTGCGACTGACCAAGCAAAACCTTACCGATTACCACAAGGCTGCCTTTGTCTTTTTGAGTGATTTGCCAGCTCTTATATTGGCGGTTATCTGAAATGACTAGAAGATTATTCCCCACCATCTGTAAACGTTTCAGGTGCAAATGCGTGCCAACTAGAAACAGATATACACCGTCCCCATCATAACAGTCAATTGAAATATCTATGAATACCAAATCTCCCGGCTCAAGCGTACCGGACATATTATCCACTCTGATATTAGTCAGCCTGATACAGTTTGGTTCTCTACCTGTAAAAATCCGGTTGTACTGCTCTTCCGTATATTCAATAAAGGAAATATTCGCACTTATATCTGATGTATTAATCAGATATTTTCCCAGCACATCATCATCTAACCTCTTTACTGTAAACGGGGAAAAATCCACATTATGAATTTTTTCTTGCACGGGCGTATTAACTGCCCAAAACCCCTTACCGCTGGCGAGCCAATCCGGATCGCATTCAAGAAATTCAGAAGCGCGTAACAAATTCTGCCCTTGCAAAGTCTTTGTTCCACCATTCAGCCATTTGGAAACTGAAGGCGGTCTGACTTTACAATATTTGGCTAAATCAGCTTGCGATTTTTTCAAATCGGTAAGGCGTTGTTTAATTCGGTCGGCGAGTGTATTCATGTGGCTATTATCGCTGTCAATTATTTTCCTTTGGGAA
>NZ_PXYY01000016.1 GCF_003013245.1 Neisseria iguanae | reverse complement strand
ACAGCTATTCCCGAACTGCCGGAAAAACCGATGCCCGGCGGCAGTATCGTTACGGATATTGCAACCAAAATCATCGGAAAAAAGCCGATTGCGTACCGGCAGTCAAAGACAATCAAAAGCGGTTGGCTGACAGCATCCGTGATTATTCCGACGCATTCGAAAACCGTCCTGAAACCATTATGCACAGTTATGCCCAAACAGTAGAAAGAATCACGGACGCGTTGAAATCCGCCGCTGTTACGCTTTCAACGGTCCGGCTTGTCTTGCAGCCCCGGAATGCCGGGCGCAGTTGCGTTCATTTGCCGTTGAATCGGAACGCCATATTGACGATAAGGTAACGAAGCAGACTAGGCTTTATATCGGCAGCCCAGAGCCTGCGGCTGTACGGATACGGCAATCGGTCCGTTCGCATTGGGCGGTGGAAAATCCGCTGCATTGGTGTTTGGACATGTGGTTTGCCGGTGACCGGATGTGTCTGCAGGAGCAATATGCGGCAAAAAATATGCACAGATTGAAGCAGTTGGCACTGAACCTGATCAACCGGGGCAAATCGGTCAAACGGAGGATCAGTTCAAGACGGTTAATGGCGGCCGGAGATGATGAGTTTGGGTCTTTCTGCCAGGGAGGGGAAATTCATGCGATTGCCCTGTATGCAAATGTTCCATGAAAAAATGCCGTCTGAAAACATGTTCAGACAGCATTTTTATCTGTTGAAGCGATGGCTTTTTCAGACGGCGACACATCAAATGCGCATAGGCATCACGATGTATTTGAAATCGGGATCGTTCGGCATGGTAAACAGGGTCGAGCGGTTGGCATCACCGAACGCTAACTGCATATCTTCTGAGTGGATATTGCGCAAAACGTCCATCAGATAGCCGATGTTGAAGCCTACTTCTAATTCGCTGCCTTGATAGGCGATTTCCAATTCCTCTCGCGCTTCTTCCTGCTCGTTATTGGAACACACTACGCTCAGCAAACCAGGTTGCAGAAACAGACGCGCACCGCGGAATTTTTCATTGGCCAAAATCGACGCACGCTCCAATGCGCCCAATAATTCGGTGCGTGACACCAAGAAGATTTTGTCGTTATCCAGCGGAATCACGCGGTTGAAATCGGGAAATTTACCGTCGATAACCTTGCTTACAATCACGGTATCGTTGCAGCGGAAACGCACTTGGTTATTCAACAATTCCACGCTGATTTCTTCACCCGGATGGTTTAAAAGCTTAAAGAGTTCCAATACAGTTTTTCGCGGCAGAATCACTTCGGCTTTCGGCAATTCTACTTCAATCGTGGCGGCCGAATAGGCCAAACGGTGGCCGTCGGTGGCCACCAAGCGCAATTGGTTGCCCTCCACCTGCATCAGCAGGCCGTTGAGGTAATAGCGGATGTCTTGCACGGCCATGCTGTATTGTACTTGCGAGAGCATCTTTTTAAAGGTTTCCTGCGTCAGCGAAAAAGCCACGCTCACATCTTCGCCCACGCTCATCAACGGGAAGTCTTCCGCCGGCAGGGTTTGCAGTGCGAAACGGGATTTACCGGCTTTCAAGGTTAGACGGTTGTCTGCCCAATCCAGCGACACCACAGCGGTATCCGGCAGCGCACGCAAAATGTCTTGAAATTTTTTGGCGTTGGTGGTGATGCGGAAATCACCGGCCTGGCTTTCCGGGCCGTGGGTGTTGATTTGGATTTCCAAGTCAGTCGCCAAGATATTGGTTTGCCCGTTGCTACTTTCGATTAATAAGTTGGACAGTATCGGCAGGGTATGACGGCGTTCCACAATACCGGTAACGGCTTGCAGCGGCTTGAGAATGCTGTCGCGGTCGGCTTGCAAAATTAACATGGGGAAAGTCCTTTGGATTTTGTTTGGTTTTGTCGATATTGGGTTTTCAGACGGCCTACCTGATTGAAAGGCCGTCTGAAAAAATATTTGCTGTTGCAATATAAGCTTTTTTAACTGAAATTCATAGTCTCAACGCTGTGCAAAATTTCAAAATTTTACGAAGCCATGACTTGGTCATTCCCGTACAGGCGGGAATCCAGGTTTATCAGCTTCCGAAATATTCAGCGTTTACCGGAAATTCACATTCCGGATTTCCGCCGACACGGGAATGCCGGGAATCAGCATCTTGGTTTTAGGTCTTACGTTTTGCATTTCAGCCCGTCCGAACATCAGTTTTGAATCATAATCAGCAGTTTTTCATAATCTTGCGCCAACTCGGAATCGTCTTCCCGCAATTTGGCTACCGCTTTCACGCCGTGCATCACCGTAGTATGGTCACGGCCACCGAAGGCATCGCCGATAGACGGCAGGCTTAAGTTAGTCAATTCTTTAGTCAGGCTCATCGCCACTTGGCGCGGACGGGCAATGTTGCGCGTGCGCTTTTTGCCTAGAATATCACTGATTTTAATGCGGTAATATTTGGCGGTCGCATCGATAATCAGGTCGGCGGTAATTACTTTATGGCGCACAGCAATGATATCTTGCAGCGCATCGCGTGCCAAATCAATGTCAATCGGCTTATTCATAAAGCGGCTGCTCGCGCTTACACGGTTGAACGCGCCTTCCAATTCACGTACATTGGAACGAATCAGATTAGCAATGAAAAACGCAGCTTCTTCAGTAAGGTTCACGCCTGCAGATTCGGCTTTTTTCTGCAAAATCGCCACACGCATTTCCAATTCGGGGGGTTCGAGCTCCAACGTCAGGCCCCATGAGAAACGCGATTTCAGACGGTCGTCCATGTCTTCAATTTTAGCCGGCAACACATCGCAGGTTAAGATTAACTGTTTCTTTTCATTATGAAAATGATTATATAGATAGAAGAATTCCTCCATCGTCCGGTCTTTACCTTTGATGAACTGAATATCGTCGATAATCAGCAAATCGTATTGTTTGTATTGCTGCTTGAACACATCATAGCTGTTGGTGCGCACGGCATTCATGAAGCTGCGGATATAATCGTCGGAATGCATATAACGCACTTTGGCATCGGGCTTGTTTTTCAGCAATTCGTTGCCAACGGCCTGCACCAGGTGGGTCTTCCCCAAACCGGTGCTGCCATACAGGAAAAACGGGTTGTAGCTTTGCCCGGGACTTTCCGCAATCGATTGCGCGGCGGCGGCGGCAATGCGGTTGCCTTTCCCTTCAACTAAGGTTTCAAATGTGTAATCCGACGATAAATTGGTGGCGTGATAACGTGCTTCTTCCGTCTCGCACCGCACTTCCTGCTTAATTTTACTTGTCACAGGCTTTTCTTCGGCCGACTCGGGTGCCGTCTTGGTTACGGGCGGTAAGGTTTTTAAACGCTCGGCCAAGATATCGGCAGCAGATTTTTTCGGTGTCGGCTTTCCGGCGTTTTCAGACGACATAACGGACGCAGTCCGCACTGGTTCTGCCGATGCTTCTTCCGCTTGACGGGTTTGCGCCATTTCCAACGTTTGATTTTCTACGGCTGCCGCCTCATCGCGCGCGGCCATGACATAGCTTTGCCCTACCCCAACCTTAAACACCAGCGCAGCCCGTGCCGGCACCAATTGCGCACGGACAGCATCAATCTTGGCTGCAAACCGGTTTTTCAACATGTTGACAGCAAACTGGTTTTTGCCATATACCACCCACACACCACCTTCCTCACCCACGGTCAAAGGTGAGATCCATTGCTGGAACTGTTGCGGGGGTAAGGTCAGGTTCAGACTCAAAAGGCACTGCGGCCAAAATTCAGCTAAGGTCATGGAATGGCTCAAATTGTGAAACGGTTAGGCAAAACAAATGAAAAGGAAACAGCAAAGGCTGTCTGAAATAAATAAAAGGAACAGATTGATAACACACTGTTTTTCAGACACCTTGAAATCTATGATAAGCATTTACATATTCGACGATTATACTGAATTTTATCCACAACCGCATCAAATTTTTATCCACAATCGGCATACTTCCCTCTTCATGACCGCATACCTCCCTCTCTGACCTTGCTTTGTTTCATGAATATTAAATCCAACACATTCAACTATTCTGCTCAAATGAAGCCACTATATTGATTGACAAAATTCTGAAATTTAAGATACAATTTATAGTTTAATTTACCTACCGATTATTTTTTTAGGAAAAGACATGAAACGTACTTATCAACCTTCCGTTACCAAACGCAAACGCACCCACGGTTTTTTGGTTCGTTCCAAAACCCGCGGTGGCCGCGCCGTATTGGCCGCACGTCGCGCCAAAGGTCGCAAACGCTTGGCTGTGTAATCTTGAATTACAGCTTCGGCAGGCGGTATCGCTTATTAAAAACGGATGAATATTCATCCGTTTTTGCGTTGAGAAACCGCAAAATCCACGATTTGCTGCATGTTTCGCAATCAGGTGACAACGGCTTGGGTCATGCGCGTTTAGGTTTGGTCGTGAGCAAGAAAACCGCCAAACGTGCTAACAAACGCAATTATATGAAACGTGTAATCCGTGATTGGTTCCGCCGCCACCGCAACCAACTGCCGCCGCATGATTACGTGGTACAGGTCCGCCGTCTTTTTACCCGCGACAACGCAGCCGAAGCCCGCGAACAGCTTGCCCGACTCATGTGGAAAAGCCGATGAAATCGCCTTTAGCCAAACTTATGCTGGTGCTGGTTCGATTTTATCAATATGCTGTCAGCCCGCTCATTCCGCCACGCTGCCGTTTCACGCCGACTTGTTCGCAATATGCCGCTGAAGCCGTACAGAAACACGGTGCGTTCAAAGGCGGCTGGCTGGCTTTGAAACGCATTGCCCGCTGCCATCCTTTCGGCGGCTCAGGCCACGATCCCGTTCCTTAAATCGCAGCCATATGGGATTACCCTTCTTTCATTTTGCTTCCGGTTTCCTGCTCCTTTATTAGAGAGGCCGTCTGAAAATACGGGGATTGCCCTCATACCAATCTTCGTGAAGATCATCGCTTATCAGCATGATTTCCTTTTATTTCTCAGTGATTTCTATATAATGCCGTCTGAAGCAACGTTCGGAACTTTATTTACATATCCAGCAATTCCAGGAATTTCTTATGGATTTCAAAAGACTTATGGCATTTTTTGCCATCACCTTAGTGATTTTGATAGGTTGGGAAAAACTCTTCCCTTCTCCAAAACCGACCCTGGCACAACAAGCCGCCCAACAGCAGCAGGCGCCGGCCGTTGCCCGAAATGAAGCAGCGCTCACACCTGCCGAACCGATTACCGTAACCACCGATACTGTGAAAGCCATCATCGACGAAAAAAGCGGTGATTTGCGCCGGATGACTTTGTTGAAATACCAAGCCACCGGTGACGAAAGCAAAAATTTTGTTTTGTTTAACGACAGCAAAGCATACACCTATGTCGCCCAATCCGAATTATTGGATGCACAAGGCAACAACGTCCTAAAAGGCGTCAACTTTACCACCACGCAAAAAGACTACGCCCTAAACGGTGACAAAGTCGAAGTCCGCTTGAGCGCACCGGAAACCAACGGCCTGAAAATCGACAAGGTTTACACGTTTACCAAAGACAGCTATTTGGTAAACGTGCGTTTCGACATAACCAACAAAACCAGCCACCCGGTCAACCTGTCGGCCAACTACAATATCGTACGCGACAACAGCGAACCGGAAGGCCAAGGCTACTTCACCCATTCTTACGTCGGCCCTGTTGTCTACACACCGGAAGACAAATTCCAAAAAGTCGATTTTTCCGACTTGGATGCCGATGCGAAATCCGGCAAAAACGAAGCCGAATACGCCCGCCAAACCAAAACCGGCTGGCTGGGCATAATTGAACATCACTTTATGGCCACTTGGATTCTACAGCCGAAAGACGGCCAAACCGCGTGCACCCAAGGCGACTGCAAAATCGATCTCAAACGCCGTAACGACAACTTATACAGTGCCGGTGTGCGTGTTCCTTTATCCGCCATTCCAGCCAACGGCAGCAGCCAAGCCGTGATGAACCTGTATGCTGGCCCGCAAACCACCGACACCTTGGTGCAAGTCGCCGACAACTTGCAATTATCCAAAGACTACGGCAAAGTACATTGGTTCGCTTCACCACTGTTTTGGCTGTTGAACAAATTGCATGATTTAATCGGCAACTGGGGATGGGCAATTGTCGCCTTGACCATCATCGTCAAAGCCGTGCTGTATCCGCTGACCAACGCCTCTTACCGCTCGATGGCGAAAATGCGTGCCGCTGCCCCTAAGCTGCAGGCGATTAAAGACAAATACGGCGACGACCGCATGGCACAGCAACAAGCCATGATGCAGATGTATAAAGACGAGAAAATCAACCCGCTCGGCGGCTGTCTGCCGATGTTGTTGCAAATTCCCGTGTTCATCGGTTTGTACTGGGCATTGTTCGCTTCAGTAGAATTGCGCCAAGCACCTTGGCTGGGATGGATTCAAGACCTGAGCCGTCCTGACCCTTGGTTTATCCTGCCGCTGATTATGGCCGCGACCATGTTCGCCCAAACCTATCTAAACCCGCCGCCAACCGACCCGATGCAGGCGAAAATGATGAAAATCATGCCGCTGATTTTCTCGGTTATGTTCTTCTTCTTCCCTGCCGGTTTGGTGCTGTACTGGGTAGTCAACAACCTGTTGACCATCACCCAGCAATGGTACATCAACAAAAACATTGAAAAACAGCGCAACCACGGTGAGGTGGTTTCTTAAATGCGAAATAAAAAAAGGCCACCTGAACCAGTGTAAAGAAGAAATCAGTAGATTTCTCTGCCTCCCCGGTTCAGACAGCCTTTTATTCATTTAATGATTTACACATCATCACTTACACACCTAAGGCAGTCTGAAAAATATTTTCAGACTGCCTTAGGTGTGTTTTCACTTCATCATAGGGCATCTTTTCGGCATAAAACCCGTCTGTTGCACTGGAAATGCGGGTAAGGTGCCCGACCTTGCCGCGCCGCCGGCCGGTTTTACCGGCCCAGCGTGTAAAACCACCCTCTTTGAGTATCACCTCCGCATACGCGCTTTTCTGCCCGACAATCGGCGACGCAGACAAAATGAGGACACTCTTTAATTATTGGGTTGTTTACACTTGAGTCTTCTACAAATCCCTAAATTCAAGCATGGTTCAAAGCGGTCGCGCGGTAGCATAGAAGCACACAGACATATCAAATACCAGACCAACCATTCGAGAAGTTCATTGCGAAGAAATGTGCCAAAGACGGGAAAGTGTACCAAGGCCTCGGCCTTTACGATTCACTCCCCAAAGCCATGTATCATTTACCTGATTACAACATCACTTTCTCAGGAAAATTCGCCCAAATTTTACGTTTTTACTGCATTTCACCTGCGTCACATATCATCCTTCGCCATTCACCCGCTGACGTACCGCCACACCGCAAATATTTCATGACGCGGTGGCAATCTGCCCGTCAGTGAAACGACACCTATCGGCAATAACCTTTTGCAGCACCAATTCGTCCACAAATCACGCCTGATACCGTCCCATCGCGGCGAATGGTCATCCGCTTCCTGCCGATTGTTTTCAAACACCCATTCAGCACGCTTCGGTTTACCAAACTGATAACGGAATTTACCGTTGCACTCCGACACGGCCTTACCTGTCCTACGGATTGGTGCATAAGACAATCAAATTGTCTCAGCTTAGGCAAGCGGAGCGACCGCCAGCATTATGCAATTAAGCTATTTGCATCTGCCGCCGCCGTTTGGGCCGCCTGAATTCAAATAAGACGATTTATTTATTCCAGTTTTTATCAATTACTTTTCCGGATTAGTAATAAATGGCCACATACTCAATAAACGTTGCAAAATCAGCATTTTGTTCTACAATACGGTTTACCGATTGCCAATCGGTTTCTGTTTTGCGTTTGGCCGGAAGCAGGGTTTCGCTTTCTGGCAATTCATCCACATTCAGCACAATCACACCGATACCGTGCAATGCCGATAAAATTCTCAACTCTTCTTCGGTATGCTCACCAACAATAGACGCTGTGACCAAGCAGCCTTTATTCGCCCAACCGGAATTACTGACCGTCCGAAAAAAGCACTCACGCACATTAGTATTATTCAGCGCCAATTTCACTTCAACCGACCAAAGTACAACATTATTGACCGGAACCGAGCTTCACGCATTGGCTGATATCTTCCGTCCATTCCTTATTCATCGCCTGCATCGCCACAATATCGGGATGCAACCATTGATTGCCCTTACTGCTGTGATTATTTTTTAGAGTGTTTTTCATCAATCCGCAAGCAATATAAATCCAATCCATATGATAAAAACTGCATCAATTTAGGATGTAAACCGGATTCGGATATCGTCTCTTCATGATGTGTTTCCATCACAAACGGCTCGATTGCTTGCCATTCATGATGCTGATACCAAAACAAGCGCGGGCACGGTTGATCCTGCATTTGAATCCAGGACAAATCTTTAAATAAGAGGCTGACGTAGATTAGCCCTAAACTCACACCATTTTCGCAGCATTTTAAGCTGCCCTTTTGGTACGCCAAAGTTAAAACGAAATTCACATTCTTTCAGGAATAAAGGGAAAGATTTCCGTTCTATTTCCGTAGAATGCGCTTTACCTGATTCCGGAAATTTTCAATACCATCAATGTGGTTTTGACGGCCTGCAAAAAGCCCTGAACATAAGTAAACCCACTGACAGCCAACACATCACAGCTTTTATAACCGTCCGTACAAACAATGCTGTCAGGCATGGTTTTCCGTTTAATAACAGGCAGTGACGTACCTTTCCCGGTGTTTTCTGCAACAACGGTAATAAACCTTACCCTGCCGTTTCAAAATACCGGATACGGAGCGGCTTTACCCGCTGCTTTCGCGATCCCGTTTGCCTTTACACTGAACGCCGGAATACCGCCTATCCAGCCCGACGGAGCCATCAAAAACTTTATCTGCTTTAAGCGTTAAATGGCAGGCAACAACCTGACGGGTTTTACGGTAAACAACGCTGCTGCATTGGGGTGGATATCCAATAAACCGGCAGCCGGACGGGCAGTAACTCCGGGTACAAAAACCCAAGTTGTTTCTTTTGTACTTTTTCAGATAATTTACAGTATGTTATCTTCATTTTCGAATGGGTAACACAACTGCCAATCCAATACAGTCCCTAATTTTTTCATTGTATTCCCCATCATTATGTTCAGATTGGTTGGCTTATCCATGATATTTTCAGACAGTCTGCCCCGCGTGCAACACAAATATCGTCGGCCGTTTTTTCAAATTCGGCAACGCTTTCATTTTCTTCCAATCGGCCACCGTTTTGCTGACGGTGGTTTGTGTTGGCAAGGTCAAATCGCAAGCGATGCACAAATGCGTTTCGGCATATAGGCTATCCAGCGCATCGGCCAATAACGCATCGTTGCGGTAAGGGGTTTCAATAAAAAGCTGCGTTTCGTTTTGACTGCGGCTGCGTTTTTCCAAGGCTTTTAAGGCTTCAATGCGCCCGCTTTTTTCAGACGGCAGATAGCCTCTAAAGGTAAAATTCTGGCCGTTTGCCCCCGAAGCCATCAAAGCCAGCAGTATGCTAGAAGGCCCGACCAGCGGCCTCACTTCAAAGCCGTGCCGATGCGCCAATGCCACCAAATTTGCGCCCGGATCGGCCACCGCCGGACAACCGGCCTCACTGACAATCCCCATACTGCGCCCTTCCTGCAGGGGTTTAAGCAATTCGGGCAAGGTTTTCAAATCGGTGTGTTCGTTGAGCGTTTGCAAATTCAGTTCGCGAACAGGCGTGGTTACGCCCAAATGTTTCAAATGCGCGCGGGCAGTCTTTTCGGCCTCCACGACAAAATCGGTCAATCCGATAATCTGCGTTTGTTCGTGCGGCAACAGGCACGGTGTATCAGGCGCACCCAAAGGGGTGGGAATCAGGTATAAAACGGGATTCATGATTTGCTTTCTGTCAGACAGGCCGTCTGAACGGTTCAGACGGCCTTAAATCATTGGTTCATTAAAAGCCTGCAATTTGTTCAGACAACCTTACAATACTTCCACGCCTTCGTTTTTTAGGAAATCGATCAAACGGAAAATCGGCAGGCCGATGAGCGCATTCGGGTCGGTACTGTCGATTTTTGCCAACAACGCCGCACCCAAGCCTTCGCTCTTTGCGGCACCGGCGCAATACACGGCTTCAGGTTCGCGCTGGAGATAACGGCGGATTTGCGCATCTGTTAATTCGCGCATGATTACGGTGGTTTGATCGACATGCCGCTGCAAACGGCCGGAAACAGTATTCAAAAGCACAATCGCGCTGTAAAATTCTATGCGTTTGCCGCTGAGTTCGGCCAACATTTGTTGTGCATTCGCCACGTTCATCGGTTTGCCTAATTGACGCTGACCACACCACGCCACTTGGTCTGCGCCGATAACCAACGCATGCGGAAAACACTGTGCCAAAGCATGCGCCTTGCCTTCTGCCAAACGTAAGGCGGTTGTTTGCGCGTGTTCGCCTCGGACGGGTGTTTCATCAAAATCCGGCGAAGCCGTCTGGAACGCCAAGCCCAAGCGTACCAGTTGCTCGCGACGGAATACCGAGCCCGACCCTAAAATCAATGGCAGTTTTTCACTCATTTTTGCTTAAAAATATTGACGTTATATTGCTGAAATTATATCATACCCCGTTTATGTTAGACTCTAATTTGATTGACCCAGAAGTTTTCGCCGCCGAAAAGCAGAATCTGCGAGGCAGTTTTCTGCTCAATGAGTTGGACGAACGTGTTTGGTCGCACGAATATCCGGCTGACAAGCAAACCAAAGTATCGTTTACGCTGCAAGGCGGACGCGACCGCTTGCAGCGTCTGTTTCTCGATTTGACGGTAACTGCCGATATGCCGCTGCTTTGTCAGCGTTGCGTGAATCCTATGCCGTTCAAACTCGACGAAACCAGCTGCATTGTTTTGTTTGCCGATGACGAGTGTTTGGATGCCGCCATGCTTTCCAACGAGGATTTGGAAGGTATGCTGATAACCAAAGAGCTTGATGTGCGAGAATTGGTTGAAGACCAAATCCTGATGGCTTTACCGTTTTCACCGCGTCACGAAGACTGCAACAATATTTCGCCGGAACACGTCAATCAGGACAAACCCAACCCTTTCGCTGTTTTAAAAGATTTAAAAACAGTTGGTTAGACACAGTATTATTTATCTAGGAGCTTGAAATGGCCGTTCAACAAAATAAAAAATCCCCTTCAAAACGCGGTATGCACCGTTCTCACGATGCGCTGACTGCACCTGCTCTGTCTGTTGACAGTAACACCGGTGAAGTACACCGCCCACACCATATTTCACCTAACGGTATGTACCGTGGCCGCAAAATGGTTAAAGCCAAAGGCGAATAATTTATTCGACTGACTGAAAAAGCCAGAATATTGCCCTGCAATGCTGGCTTTTTTACGTTACCCCTCTGATATGAATGCATTGTGCCAGCGCGTGATGAAGCGACGGGCTGCAATCCATTCGTCAACTTTTCTCAACCGGGACCGTAAAATGACTCAGAAAATTTGGTATACATACGATGACATTCATCGTGTGATCAAAGGCTTGGCTGAAAAAATCCGAAATTCCGGCATTAAATACGATGCAATGATTGCTATCGGCGGCGGCGGCTTTATTCCCGCCCGTATGCTGCGCTGCTTTTTAGAAATCCCGATTTACGCTGTGACGACGGCCTATTACGACAACGATCATGAAGGCAAAGTGACCAATGAAGTCAAAAAAATCCAATGGCTTGACCCCTTGCCGGAAGTACTGAAAGGTAAAAACGTACTGGTTATTGACGAAGTGGACGACAGCCGCGTAACGATGGAATTTTGCCTGACCGAACTGCAAAAAGAAGACTTCGACACCATCGGCGTAGCCGTGCTGCATGAAAAAATTAAAGCAAAAGCCGGCAAAATCCCGGAAAATATCCCTTATTTCAGCGGCATTACCGTAGAAGACTGGTGGATTAACTACCCATGGGATGCCCTGGATATCGACCAACATAACGAATTGGCCGCCAAAGGCCGAAATTGATAGCCGATATAATATATATTATTGATACACCGAATACAGTCAGACAAAAGCAGCACAACCTTTCCTTAAAAAATGCCGCTCATTTACGGCATTTCTGTTTTCAGACGGCCCGAATATTCACCAAGGCCGTCTGAAGCACAAAGCGGAGAACAACATGATTACATTAGCCGTAGATGCCATGGGCGGGGACGCCAGCTTAACGGTTACCGTACCAGGCGCAATCGCATTTTTAAAAAAGCAGCCCAACGTACACTTAATGATGGTCGGCGATGAAGCTGCCCTTCAGCAAGCATTAAAATCCACCAATACACCCATGGCCCGCATAAGCATCATCCCCGCCACCCAAGTGGTCGGCATGGATGAAGCACCGCAATTGGCACTGAAAAACAAAAAAGATTCTTCCATGCGCGTGGCCATCAATCAGGTCAAAGAAGGCTGCGCGCAAGCTGCTGTTTCTGCCGGCAACACCGGGGCTTTGATGGCAACCGCCCGCTTTGTGCTCAAAACCATTCCGGGCATCGAGCGTCCGGCTATTGCCAAATTCATGCCTTCCAGCAATCCCGACCACATGACGCTGATGCTGGATTTAGGTGCGAACGTGGATTGCAGTGCAGAGCAACTCGCCCAATTTGCCGTCATCGGCAGCGAGTTGGTACAGGCCATGCATCCTGAAAAAGGCCAACCGCGCGTCGGCTTGCTCAACGTCGGCACGGAAGACATTAAAGGTACGGAAACGATCAAGCAAACATTCAAACTGCTCACAAATAGCAAATTGAATTTTATCGGCAATATAGAAGGCAACGGCGTATTCAACGATGAAGTTGATGTTGTCGTCGCCGATGGCTTTGTCGGCAACATCATGCTGAAAACCATCGAAGGCGCGGTGAAATTCATGAGCGGCGAGATTAAACAGGAATTCAGCCGCAACGTGTTCAATAAAATGGCAGCCGTCGCTGCCTTACCTGCCTTAAAAGGCATGAAAGCCAAGCTTGATCCGCGCAAATTCAACGGTGCGATTTTCTTGGGCTTGCGCGGTGTGGTTATCAAAAGCCACGGTGGAACAGATGAAATCGGCTTTATGTATGCCTTAGAGGAAGCCTATTATGAAGCAAAATCCGCCAGCTTGGCCAAAATCGAACACGGGGTAGCCGCACAATTGGCCGCTTTGGAAGAAGTGCGTGAGCAAGAAGCCTTGGATAGCGGTGCCTCCCATATCAGTACACCCTAATATACAGAGAATCATCTTTAAATTCAGGCAGTATTAGCGTGCCTGATACCGGTTTGAAGCTGTATTCACCATAAACCGCCATACACAAAAGGCCGTCTGAAACCCAAGATTCAGACGGCCTCAAACTTATCGGTAATCCTTCCGAAAAACTTTACCCAATCCTTTATTAAGACAACGGTTTTTTGTTACAAAATCCTGGCTTTTCGCTTACAATACGGCAATCTGTTCCAATCATTTCAAAAGGTTTTTCATTATGCAATATGCCAAAATTCTAGGCACCGGCAGCTATCTCCCTGCCAACCGAGTCAGCAACGATGATTTGGCAAAAAAAGTCGATACTTCCGACGAATGGATTACCACACGTACCGGTATCAAATTCCGCCATATTGCAGCCGAAAACGAGAAAACCAGCGATTTGGCCGTGCATGCCGCCCAACACGCGCTGAAATCAGCCAAACTGACCGCTGAAGACATTGATTTGATTATCGTTGCCACCACCACGCCCGATATGCAGTTTCCGTCAACCGCCACTATCGTGCAGCAGAAACTCGGTATTACTACCGGCTGCCCTGCTTTTGACGTACAGGCCGTGTGTGCCGGTTTCATATATGCCTTAACGACCGCGAATGCCTACATTAAAAGCGGCATGGCTGAAAATGTGTTGGTCATCGGTGCGGAAATTTTCAGCCGCATTCTCGACTGGACTGACCGCACCACCTGCGTGTTGTTCGGGGACGGGGCCGGCGCGGTGGTATTGGGCGTATCGGACGAACCGGGCATAATTCACAGTAAATTAAAGGCCGACGGTAATTATCTGGATTTATTGAATGTACCGGTGCAAATCGCCGATGGCCAAATCTGTGGCACACCTTACTTGAAAATGGACGGTCCGGGCGTATTCAAATTTGCCGTAAAAATGCTGTCGCAAGTGGCCGATGACGTCATCAACGAAGCCGGTTACAGCCAAGACCAAATCGATTGGCTGGTACCGCATCAAGCCAACAAACGCATCATTGATGCCACAGCCAAACACTTGGGTTTGAACACCGACAAAGTGGTTCTGACCGTACAAGACCATGGCAATACTTCTGCTGCATCCATTCCACTGGCTTTAGACAACGGTATCCGCAACGGCCAAATCCAACGCAGTCAAAACCTCTTGCTCGAAGGCATTGGCGGCGGTTTCGCATGGGGTGCGGTATTGGTCAAATACTGATATTGATTTTATTGCCCGCAATACAAAATACCGCTTATGCATAGTTTGCAGCACAACACAAGCAAATTATCATGAGCGGTATTTTATAAAATCAGAATCACACTGTTATGATAAATCAATATAATTGACAGCTTATTTCTCTTTTATTGTCTCATTAGCCTTACTGATTTCACATAAATAAAAATGACAAAAAAATATTACGGACAATTCTTCATTGGTTCGACGACACACAGCATGGCACCACCATGGCCGACGCCAGACAGCATATATATCTTCGTAGGCGGTCTCTCACTGGCCGCAGGCTATCTTACACCTCGAACAGGTAACCGCGTATGCTTCAGTATTGACAACAGTCAAAACAAATTTTTGCGCGAAACATCACCCTCGCCGAACACACAATCCCTGCCAAGCAAAAAACCACCACCATTGTATGCAAAACGGCGGATTCGGTAAAACAGAAGACAATTCTGTGCCGATTTTATCCCAAGCCAATTTATGACTGATCAAAGCCGTGTGCCAAAAATTGGCGATCAATTCGAAGGTACATTATTCCAACACACAAACAGCCAATGGATGATGGCAGATGCAGCCTTTTTACCTGAAACCGAAGCAGAACCGCTGTTTCAGACTGCCCTAACCGAATCCGGCCATCCGCACAACGGCAACTGTTTCCTTACCAACCGAGCAGCCGCGTACTGTGGAAAGCATGTACAAACCTTACAAAGTACCAGAACCGGAAACTTTAATGGCTTTACCGGTAGCGTCGAAATTACCTCGTGGGACGATATCAAAGGTTACGGCTTTATCCGCTATGGCAATGATGCACAAACCGTTTTCTTCCACATCAGTACATTCCATTGTGACACCACACGCCTGAAAATCGGCAAAAAGGTGAGCTTCTACTGTAAAAAAGCGCAACAGAAAGCGGAAAAAGTGGTTTTACACGGCGATAAAGCATTTCTATTTGATGATTTTTCTTCAGACTATATCCGCCCAAGACTTTCCACCGCCAATATGTCAAAATTTTTAATCAATAGCCTGATTTCAGCCACCTTTACCGTTTTAGTCCCATCTGCTTCTAAAATATTGGCCAGCCTGTATATTGCCATCAGTGCAGTGCCCTACCTGATGTATAAATTTGACAAACAAATCACCCAAAATTCCAAAAAGAAAAGCCAAGAATATCAAGGCAGGATTCTGGAAAAAATCTGCATATTCTCGATAGGCTGGGCGGTTGGCCGGGCGCATTGATTTCCTGTGCCGTTTACAAACACAAAACCAGCAAAACCTGTTTTATCCGCATTTTTTGACTGACCGTGGCAATAAATATTGCCATAACCTATGCCCTGCTGATACATTACACAGATAATCCTCCTCTCCCATTATTAAAAAATTAAAGGAATATCATGTCTTTCGCATTTTTCTTCCCCGGGCAAGGCTCGCAAAGTTTAGGAATGATGAACGGCTTTAACGAACAAGCCATCGTTAAAGCAACTTTTGACGAAGCCTCTGAAGCATTGGGGCAAGACCTGTGGGCGATGATTAATGGCAAAGATACCGAGCTGATCGGACAAACCGTTAATACACAACCCATCATGCTGGCCGCAGGAGTCTCCACTTACCGCGCCTATTTGGAAGCCGGCGGCACAATGCCGGACGTGGCTGCCGGCCATAGCTTGGGCGAATACACCGCATTGGTCATTGCCGGGGCACTGGACTTTGCGGCTGCCGTAAAATTGGTTCGTCTGCGTGCAGAATTAATGCAATCGGCCGTACCGCAAGGGGTTGGCGCCATGTCCGCCATCCTAGGTTTGACCGACGGGCAGGTCAAAGAGATTTGTGCGGCCGCCGGACAAAGCGAAGTAGTCGAAGCTGTCAACTTCAACTCGCCCGGCCAAGTCGTGATTGCCGGCAATGCAACCGCTGTGGAACGTGCGATGACTGCCGCCAAAGAAGCCGGTGCCAAACGCGCCCTACTGCTGCCGGTATCCGTACCGTCACATTGCAGCCTGATGAAACCCGCCGCTGAAAAACTGGCCAGTGCTTTGAAAGAATTTGAAATCAAACAACCGGAAATCCGCGTTATCCACAACGCCGATGTTGCCGCTTACGATAATCCTAAAACCATCAAAGATGCGCTGGTGCGCCAACTCTACAGCCCTGTCCGCTGGACGGAAACCGTCAATACCTTGTGTAACGAAGGCGTCACCGAATCCGCCGAATGCGGCCCTGGCAAAGTATTGGCCGGTTTAGTCAAACGCATCAATAAAGAAGCCGTGTGCAGCGCATTAGTTTCTACCGATAGTGTGAAGGCTTTTATTGAAGCGCATTAATTTACTTTAAAAGTATATTCCTAACCTGACTTTCAGAAGGTTTTTACTACAAAAGGCCGTCTGAAAGCCTACTTCTACTTAATGCCATGTCTTTACATCAACCAATACGCCAGCCTACCGTTCTTTTAGCTGTACCTTATATGTACGGTCTCGACCTGTGTATCGAAAAAAATCTGCGCTATTTGGGCTATAATGTTATCAATCTTTGCTATGATGACCGGGATTCCTACTATCCCAACCTGTTCAGTCGCGCCTGCGCGCTCTACCACAAAACGATTACCCACGATAGTTATTATAAAAAACGCCTGAAATTCTCACGCTATCAGCAGGATTTCCAAAGCAAACTTGCCGCATTAGACGGCCGTAAAGCCGAATACGCCTTATGTATCCGTGCCAATATTTACCCAAAATCTTTCATTACCCAAATACGCGAACATAGCACGCTTTGCGTCAATTATCAGTGGGATGGTATTAACCGCTTTCCGGATATCTTGCAATACCTCGAATATTTCGATCACTTTTTTGTATTTGATCAACAAGACACCCAACATTACCCCCAACATCATTTTCAGCCAGCCTCGAATTTCTATTTTGATTTTCCAATACCTGAAAGTTATAGCCGGCAAACTCACGGGCTATATTTCCTTGGTGGGTATGACCCAACAAGAGAAAGCGACACACAAGCATTTATTACTCAAGCACATCACCTAAACTTACCACTGGATTTTTACATTTACAGTAAAGATGATCGAGCTAAAAATACGTTCGGAAACAATGGTATTCAGTATCTCGACCGCAATACCGTATTGAGCTTTGAAGAAAATCTCAATAAAATTTATCACTGTAGAGCCATAGTGGATTTTGTCACAACAACCCACCAAGGCTTATCGTTCCGCACTTTTGAAGCATTGGGCATGAAAAAAAAATTAATCACCACCAATGCCGAAGTAAAAAAATACGATTTTTACCATCCTGATAATATTTTTATCTGGTCAGCAAATCATTCTTTATCTGGTCAGCAAATCATTCAAACGGCCTGGAAGATTTTTTACAACACCCGTATCAGCCAATACCGTCAGAAATATCAAGACAGTATGCATTTAGCAATTGGATAAAACGCATTTTACATATCGAGTAAAAAATGACAAACAGCCTTTAGTTTCAATTATTATTCCCTGCCACAACACCGCTGCCTATATTCGTGAAACATTGGAAAGCGTATACAGCCAAACATATCAAAACTTTGAAATCCTCGCCATTGATGACGGATCAAGTGATAACACATTAGAAATCCTGTATGAGTATGCAGCTAACGAACCCCGTTTAAAAGTAATTGCGCAAGAGAATACATATGTGGTTAAAGCACGTATGAATGCAATTCAACATGCCAAAGGCAAATATTTAGTATGTTTGGATTCAGATGATAAATTGGATAAAACTTATCTGGAAAAAACAGTCAACATTGCAGAAAATACTTCTGATATTGCTGTGGTATATAGCAATATTTATTTATTCGGCAAAAAAAATAAAGTCGGACAGCTGAAACAGATTACAACTGAGCAGTTACTATTGAATCATGGGATGTATGTTTCCGCTCTTATAAAAAAATCAGCATTTGATGCTGTTGGCGAATTTGATATTTCTTTAAATCATTATGAAGATTGGGAATTGTTTATTTCGATTATTAAGAATGGTGGAAAAATCCAATTCATTGATGAGCCTTTATTTTACTACCGCCAACGTGAAGACGAGTCTTCCGTATGTGATACTGCCAGCGAAACAAAACAATCTGATAATTTTATGAAAATTTATAACAAACATTATGAATTTTATAAGCTCAACGGCATTTATGCTCACAGAATGATTGAAGCCTTAGACAAACATAAAGCGAAAAAAATTAAATATTATAATCAACCATTACGGAAATGGTTTTATCAAACTTTTAAAAACAAGCGCTGGGAAAAAATCTGCCAAGAATACGGAATAAAATAATCTTGAAAAATCATGTGATAAGTTTTTATAAGTTTGAAATCTGTCGGGCAACTTAGCCAATCACCCTAAATAGATATTAAGGAACTATTTTATTCATCTTCTGACAAGACCCAAACGGCATCAAGAGAAAAAATATGTATTGCCATATAAAAAAACTCGGTTTTAAAATGAAAAATTCTTTATTTCTGCTGACACTGCAAACCATTTAGAAGAAGTATACGTCATGATTCTATGATTACGAAAAAATATCCTTATTAGCGAGTTAGCGAGCGTCCAAACGATTCAGAAATACTGCTGAATAATAAAACAATTAGCTATGTTGTTCATGTTTCTTCATGAGACCAATAAAAAGCGGAAACAACGGACGTATTGCTACTGCCATGATGAAATCGACACTACATAATCCACCCGTTGCCATCTGAACACCCTAATATTAAAAATTTAATTGACTAGAAATTTTGAAATCAACATGCCTCCCATAAATATTGCCATCAACTGCTTTAGAAAAGGCGGCGGGATGGAAAGCTATACCTTCGACTTAGTTCAGGGACTAAATGCAGAAAACACCCGCCCTACCATTTATGCCGCACAAATTGACATTACCTCAGTTGAATACACGATGGCGGATGTAGTACATATCAATCAAAAACGGATACCGAAAAAATTACGCCCGTTTTTCTTTACCCATCAACTTACCAAACAAAACATCCAAGGCAAACTCATCGCCTGCAACCCCAGCGACCATGCCGAGATTTTTGTGTGCGGCGGCACGCATTTAGGTTATCTCAAACACATGGGCCAACGCGCCAGTCTGTTAGACAAGCTCACTGTCCGCCGCAACCAAACCAACTATGCCACAGCAAAAAGCATCATGGCGCATTCAGCAATGATGGCTCATAAACTGACCGAATATTACAACGTGCCGTCTGAAAAAATCCGCGTAGTGTATCCGCCTGCCGATACCCAACGTTATTTCCCACAGCCCGAAAGAGCGACCGAACTGCGTCATCAATTTGGTTTTAGCGATGACGAAACCGTTTTTGTGTTTCCTTCCACCGGCCATAAACGCAAAAGGCTGGATGTTTTAGCCACCTTTTTCGAGCAAACCGATTTACCCGTGCGCTTGGCCGTAGCCGGCTCTCCTTTGCCGCACCCGATGAAAAACGTGACCGAATTAGGCTTTTGCAAAAATATGTCTGATTTATACTGTGCTGCCGATTTCACCATCATGGCCTCTCTATACGAACCTTTCGGCTTGGTGGGTATAGAATCCGTTTTGTGCGGCACGCCGGTCGTATTTGCCGACAACATCGCCTGCACTGAAGTCATGAATAAACAGGCCGGTTTGCTTTTCCAACGCAATAATCCGATTTCGCTTTCCGCCGCCGTTACCCAAGCACACGAGCGTAAACGACAGGGCAATCATAAAATAACCGACCCGCGTTCCGCACTAAATTACGATCCTACTCTATCCACCCACATCCAAGCTTTAAAAAAAAATGCTGGTCTCGGTGTAAATAAATATACATCAAGTCATCTGTATAATATTTCAATGATTTAAGGTGGCTTGGTACTTTACATTCCTCTTTATTTTACTGTCTTCCCACATCAAAATTAGATTAAAAAGCCTATTTGTGGTATAAGGCCGTCTGGAACTTCATTTTACGCAACGAAAGGATTATAGATGAGCAATCAAGATTTAAACGGCAAAATCGCCTTAGTGACCGGCGCATCGCGCGGCATCGGTGCGGCAATTGCCGATACCTTAGCCGCGGCCGGTGCGACGGTTATCGGCACAGCCACCAGCAACAGCGGCGCGGCGGCCATTGGCGAGCGTTTGGCACAATGGGGCGGACAAGGCCGTGTGCTGGATTCTGCCAAACCGGAAACCATTGAAACGCTGATTGCCGAAATTGAAAAAGACTTCGGCAAGCTGGATATTTTAGTCAACAATGCGGGCATTACGCGCGATAACTTATTAATGCGAATGAAAGAAGAAGAATGGGATGAGATTATGCAAGTCAATCTCAAATCTGTATTTCGCGCGTCTAAAGCCGTGTTGCGCGGCATGATGAAGCAACGCAGCGGCCGCATCATCAACATCACTTCCGTGGTCGGCGTGATGGGCAATACCGGTCAGACCAACTATGCCGCTGCCAAAGCAGGCTTAATCGGTTTTGCCAAGTCAATGGCGCGCGAAATCGGCAGCCGCAATGTGACTGTCAACTGCGTGGCACCGGGTTTTATCGACACCGATATGACTCGCGTCCTGCCGGAAGAAACCCGTAAAATGTTCGAAGCGCAAACTTCACTGGGAAAATTCGGTGAAGCACAAGACATTGCCGATGCAGTATTGTTCTTGGCATCCGACCAAGCCAAATACATCACCGGCCAAACGCTGCATGTCAACGGAGGCATGTTGATGCCTTAAGTTTCCTGCTTTTAAAATCCCATGCCGTTTGAACAGTGTGTTCGCAATCCCCGATTTCCCATTGACACCTTTTCAGACGGCCTTTTGTCAAGAAAACCATGAATTTTAACGTTTATTTGATATACGAAATTGACATTTCGCCGGCTGCATGAATCGCCGCCGTCCTCCACCGATATCTTTTCAGCCGGCCTTGCCCGATTCTTTCTGCCTATTGATAAAAAAGCCGCCTTTTATGCATGAGTTTTCCCTTGCACATGTCGTCATCGTCCTGCTTGTCTCGGTCATCACTGTCATTTATTGCCGCAAATTCAATATTCCTTCCATGCTTGGTTACCTTTTGGTCGGTTTTATCGCCGGTCCGGGCATGTTCAGCCTGATTCCGAAAAGCCATGCCACGGATTATCTGGGCGAAATCGGTATTGTGTTTTTAATGTTCAGTATCGGTTTGGAATTTTCTTTACCCAAACTCAAAGCAATGAAAAAACTGGTGTTCGGCTTGGGCGGTTTGCAGGTCGTCATCAGCATATTGGCGATTATGGGGATTTTGATGCTGTGATAGGCACACCTTTTAACTGGGCGTTTGCCGTCAGCGGCGCGTTAGCGATGTCGTCTACCGCGATTGTAAGCCGCATTTTGTCGGAAAAAACCGAATTAGGCCAACCCTATGGCCAAATGTCGATGGGCGTATTGCTGATGCAGGATATTGCAGTCGTACCGTTAATGATTCTGATTCCGGCACTGGCAGGCGGCAGCAAAGGCAATTTGTGGGCAGAGCTGGGTTGGGCAGGCTTGAAAATGATGGTGACGCTCGGCGTATTGTTCTTTGTCGGTAACAAGATTATGTCTCCGTGGTTTCGCATGGTGGCTAAGCGCAAATCGTCTGAATTGTTTATGATCAACGTTTTGCTCGTGACACTCGGTGTGGCCCACCTTACCGAACTGGAAGGATTATCGTTGGCTTTAGGTGCGTTTGTGGCCGGCATGCTGCTGTCTGAAACCGAATACCGCTTCCAAGTGGAAGACGACATCCGCCCTTTCCGCGACATTCTGCTCGGTTTTTTCTTCATCACCGTCGGCATGAAGCTGAACATCCAAGCGTTGATTAACAACTGGCAAATGATTTTGATCTTGCTGGTGATGTTGGTTTTACTGAAAGCAATAATTGTCTTCCTGATTGCCTTCCGCATGCAGCACCCTGTCGGCGACAGCATGAAAGCCGCACTCTATCTGGCACAAGGCGGCGAGTTCGGTTTTGTAATGCTGACGATTTCAAGCAAAATCAACATGGTTTCTCCCGAATTGGAGCAGGCAGCAACCGCTGCCGTATTGTTGTCAATGATTATTGCCCCGTTCTTATTGGATAGCAGCGATAAAATCACCAACCGTTTTGTCAAATCCAATTGGGACATGAAAGCACTTGATTTACACAACATGCTGGTCGAAACCATGAGCAAATCCGATCATGTGCTGATTATCGGTTTCGGCCGCGGCGGCCAAACCGTCGGCCGTATTTTGGCACAGGAAAATATCCCTTACTTCGCCCTCGATCTGGATGTCGAGCGTATCCAAGTTGCCCGAAGCGCAGGCGAGCCGGTCGCGTTCGGAGATGCAAAAAGGCGCGAAGTATTGGAGGCAGCCGGATTGGGACGCGCTAAAATGGTGGTACTGACACTCAACAATATGACCGAAGCCAAACACGTGGTCAACAACATTATTTCCCTGCACCCGACCATGCCGATTTATGCACGTGCGATTGATGATGATTATGTCAAAAGCCTTACCGAAATAGGCGCGGAAGAAGCCGTATCTGATACTAAAGAAACCAGCTTGGCCTTGGCCAGTTATGCCATGTTAGCCAATGGTTCACCATACAACCATGTACATCAAACCATCATGAGCATCCGCCGAAGCGGCTATGCGTTCTTGAAAGACTTGTTCGTCGGCAGCGATGACGAAACTGCTTTTTCCGAAGAGCACAAACACATCTGCCGCCATGCTTTCGCACTTACCGGAGAAGCACACGCCATCAGCCGGCCTGTCCAAGACTTACCTTTGGCCTCACTAGGCATTAAATTACTGTTTGTCCGCCGCAGCGCAAGCCGCATTGAAGATTTCAGTCCGGATTTCACATTGGCCTCTGGCGACATCTTGATTGTCGCCGGCTCGAAAGACAAAATTATTTCTTTTGAAAACTGGAGTTTGCAGGGAGAATCTTAATTATGTAAAAATAAAACTTGCGTAAGATATCGATTTTTGATTTAATAGCGTCTTCGCAGTTTTCGTCAATGGGTGATTAGCTCAGTTGGTAGAGCGTCTGCCTTACAAGCAGAATGTCGGCGGTTCGACTCCGTCATCACCCACCAAGTTTCTTGCAATTGTGACACACAATTGCTTGCGCGGTGGTAGCTCAGTTGGTTAGAGTACCGGCCTGTCACGCCGGGGGTCGCGGGTTCGAGCCCCGTCCGCCGCGCCAAACCTTTCAAGACATTGAAATAACCAATGTCGCTTCGGGTGATTAGCTCAGTTGGTAGAGCGTCTGCCTTACAAGCAGAATGTCGGCGGTTCGACTCCGTCATCACCCACCAAATCTAAAGGCCTTATGTATTGCATAAGGCTTTTTTATATTTTCAGACGGCCTGAGATTCTTTCGGAGAATCGACTAATATTTAAAGCAACTACTGAGTGCGCTATAGCTGATTTCACTTAAAAAAGAACTCACGGGCAGGTCGGATATCCCGTATCCGACCTGCCCGCAAAGACAAACTTTATCCTGAATTGAAACGGTTTACTTGCTTTTTAAGCAAGTGCAGGATTCAAAAATCCGACCTACCCCATGTCGTCATGATTTCATTAGACTTTCTGCGAAACTACCGGCCATTTCATGGCAAACGATCCCGGCAACCGGATTCAAACGCAATCCTAATCTTTTCAGGTGATGACGATATTTACAGGCTTAATTTAAAAGCCTTTAATTTTGCCAGAATATTTTCTACCTTGATCCGTTTTGAAGAAAGATTGCGGTCATGTGCTTGTTCTTCATCTGCCAAACAATAGTTTTTGCTCGATTTTAGATTTGATAGGAATTAAAGCATAGGCATGGGCATACCATTTGGTCATGCCTTAATAACCGCTGTCTGCCCAAATAGTACTGGCTGCAAGCAAATGACGTCACACAACTTGAAAAGGGTGAAGTCGTACATCTGTCGAACCGTACAACCAATATACAGTACCCCGACTTTATCGGTTGCTGTAATTTGTGCTTTGGCAGGATGGCATTTTTTCTTATCCGAATAGATTGACTGCTGTTTTTTTAGGACGGTAAAGTTCGATTTCTGTAGCATCGGACAAAACAGTTTTTCTTTATTAAACTTCCCTTGTGGTAAAGATGAAAACTGTTTTGAACCAACACCTGCCCAGCCCGTTGGCTACGGCGGATAAGGTTGCTTTCACCGATACCGAAACTGGCGGCAATCCGTAAAGTCGCATAAACAGGTCTTCTATAGGATAATTTCGGCTTGCGACCGCCATGCTTATGCGGTTTTGCATATTCGGCTTGTAAGATTATGTCCATGATGGTCAAAACATCCCTGCGACACCTGCCAACCGCTTGAATTTTATATAACTTAAGTTAAGACTGTTGACGTAACTCATGCTTGATACTTTAATACTGCTTTAGCTTCGCAGGAAATCTATTTAATCAGCTATAGCTAGTATAGAAAAGATTTGCAGCATCAAATTCTGAGATTATTCCAGTAAAAATGCCGGCTGAAATTTTTCAAACGGCATTTCAAAATCACCTCAAACAATCGGTTTTATTCCAAGACGACTTCCACACGGCGTGCTTCCGGATTGTTGCCGCCTTCAGTATCTGCCGGCTTGCGCAATTCAATTTGCTCTTCCGCCACACCAAAGCCCATCAGTGCATTTTTTACTGTCAAGGCACGGTCTTTCGACAATTGTTCGTTAAAGGCCTGATTACCGGTTGAATCGTGAAAACCGGATACCACTGCTTTCCGTCCGTCTTTCACACCGGCTAAGACGTCTTTCAATGCTTCTTCTGCACCCGCAGCCAACTCTGACTTACCGGTAGCAAAGTAGAATTTCACAATACCGTTTTCGACAAACACCGCTGCTGCGTCACCAGCAAGATTGTGCGATGCGTTATGCGCAGCAGCCGAATGATCATACGCCGTTACTTCAGTTTGTCTTCTATAGTGAGACGAACCTTCAATTTTGCCGGTTTCCCAACCCCAAACAGAAAGGAGCAAGATGACCACCGTCGCCAAAGCTGCCGCGCCACCGGCAATCCATAAACCCAGACGTTGTTCTTTGTGCTCGTCATTATCCGACATATTTTGTTTCCTCTTTTAAATTAAACCATTAAAAACCAATTCAGCCGCTATTATACCTAGGTACAACGAAGTCCAAAAGGGTGAGCTACATTAATATACTCTATGATCCATGACCTGCGCGTCTGATTGGCCAAGTAGCAGAGGAAAAGGCTTTCCACCAAGATAAGATTGACACTCCTAATTTAGATGGAGTGATTCCGTTTCGACAGTCTTCTATACTCCTCTATGGATAAATCAAAAGAGTTGAATTAACATTAAAAGCCGTATTTGTAACGCTACTTCCCCTTTCTTTGGGTGCTGTTGTACCAAACAATCGCCATGATCGCGCAAGGCCGTCTGAAAAATCCACAGAGAGCGACGGACAAAACTATTCAAAAGCCCATCAAAACAGTAAAATAAGGCTTTTCGATTATCTGAATAACAAAATCCATGCTGACTTTCCAACAAATCATCTTCAAATTGCAAACCTTCTGGGCCGATAAAGGCTGTACCTTAATCCAGCCTTTCGACATGGAAGTCGGTGCCGGCACCAGCCACCCTGCCACCTGCCTGCGCGCACTCGGTCCTGAGCCTTGGTATGCCGCCTATGTACAACCGAGCCGCCGCCCGAAAGACGGCCGCTACGGCAACAACCCCAATCGCCTTCAACACTATTACCAATTCCAAGTTGCCCTCAAACCTGCCCCAGCCGACATTCAAGATCTGTATCTTGATTCATTGCGCGAACTGGGTATCGACCCGAAAGTGCACGATATCCGTTTCGTGGAAGACGACTGGGAAAACCCGACCCTGGGGGCATGGGGCTTGGGCTGGGAAGTATGGCTCAACGGCATGGAAGTGACCCAGTTTACCTATTTCCAGCAAGTCGGCGGCATCGACTGCTCTCCAGTCTTGGGGGAAATTACCTACGGCATCGAACGCTTGGCTATGTATCTGCAAGGCGTGGAAAACGTGTACAACTTAGTTTGGTCGCATACTCCCGACGGTCAAGCCGTAACTTATGGCGATGTGTACCACCAAAACGAAGTGGAACAATCTACCTACAATTTCGAATACAGCGATGCCGAATGGCTGCTGCGCCAGTTTAACGACTACGAAGCCCAAGCCAAACGCCTGCTCGACATCGGCGACACCAGCCTGGCGCTACCTGCTTACGAATTGGTACTGAAAGCCGGCCACACCTTCAACCTGCTCGACGCATGCGGCGCGATTTCCGTCACCGAACGCGCCAGTTACATCGGACGCATCCGCGCCCTTTCGCGCATTGTGGCACAAAAATTCGTTGAAAGTCGTGAAAAACTGGGCTTTCCGTTGATTAAAAACAAAGCAGCGTAAACGTTTCAGACGGCCTCTTGCATAACACAACAAAGGCCGTCTGAAAACTTTAGGCAGTAAAGCTTTGCCCGATACTGCCCATCAAAGTTCCCCTATGATAGAAAAACTCACCTTCGGTCTCTTTACCAAAGCCGATACGCACAATTTCATGCGTCTGCTCACTTATGTGCGGCCTTACAAAACGCGCATTATTTGGGCATTGCTGGCTATTGCCGGCGTAGCGGCCACCGAAAGCTATCTGGCAGCCTTTATCGCACCGTTGGTCAACCAAGGTTTTGCCGCACCCGGTGCACCGCCGGAATTAAATACTGCCAGCGGCCTTTTCGCCACCATACAAAACTGGAAAAACCAGTTCAACCATATGATTTGGGGTACGGAAAACAAGGTTTGGACTGTTCCTCTGTTTCTGATTGCCATCGTATTAATTCGCGGCATCTGCCGCTTCGCCAGCACCTACCTGATGACTTGGGTATCCGTCATGGCCGTCAGCCACATCCGCCATGACATGTTCCAACACATGCTCGCCCTTTCATCAGATTACCACCAAAAAAATCCATCTGGCACGGTCTTGATGAGCATGGTTCAGATGGCCGAACAATCCATCAGCAACGCCAGCAACGTCTTCATCACACTCACCCGCGACACCTTAATCGTTATCGGCTTGGTGTGTGTCCTGCTGTATCTTAACTGGCAGCTGAGCTTGGTGGTATTGCTGATGTTCCCGCTGCTTTCATTGTTATCGCGCTACTACCGCAACCGTCTCAAAAGCATCATTGCCAGTGCGCAACTCAGTATCGGTACACTCAACAACGTGGTAAGCGAAGTGTACCAAGGCCACCGTGTAGTCAAACTGTTTGGCGGACAAAAACAAGCCTCCGGCCGCTTTACCGACATCAACCACACAATCGTGCGCCTAGGTAAAAAAATCACCCAAGCCACGGCCGCCCGTTCACCCTTTAGCGAACTGATCTCTTCATTTGCCTTAGCTGTGGTAATTTTTATCGCCTTGTGGCAAAGCCAGCAAGGCTACACCACCATCGGCGAATTCATGGCCTTTATCGTGGCCATGCTGCAAATGCTCGGCCCGATTAAAAGCTTGGCCAACATCAGCATCCCCATGCAAACTATGTTTCTTGCCGCAGACAATGTCTGCCATTTTTTAGACGAGGACCCGGAAAACGATACTGGCAGAAAAACCTTATCCAATATCACAGGCCATCTGAAATTCGACCATGTCGATGTACGCTATCACGAAGAAGGCCGGAAAGCACTCAACAATTTCAATCTCGGTATCCGCCCCGGCGAACGGGTTGCTTTGGTCGGCAGTTCCGGAAGCGGCAAGACCACTGCCGTGAATCTGCTACCACGCTTCGTCGAGCCAAGTGCGGGCGTAATCTATCTCGACGGCGTCAATATTGCCGATGTACAACTGGCCAATTTGCGCAGCCAGTTCGCACTGGTATCGCAAGACGTATTCCTGTTTGATGACACGCTATTGGAAAACGTGCGCTACAGCCGCCCTGACGCCTGCGAAGAAGAAGTAATGGCAGCCCTATGCGCCGCCAACCTGCAAGATTTGGTCAGCAATTCACCGCATGGCTTGCACCAGCCTATCGGCGCCAACGGCAGCCAACTATCCGGTGGCCAACGCCAACGCGTCTCTATCGCCCGCGCCATTCTCAAAGACGCGCCCATCCTATTGCTTGATGAAGCCACCAGCGCACTTGACAACGAATCCGAACGCTTGGTGCAACAGGCCTTGGAAAATCTGATGCACGGCCGCACCAGCATTATCGTCGCCCACCGCTTAAGCACAATCGAGCAGGCTGACCGCATTGTTGTGATGGACGACGGCAAAATTATCGAAGAAGGCAGCCATACGGAATTATTGGCGAAACAAGGTTTCTATGCAGCATTACGGCATATGCCGAAAACCAGTAAATAATTTTCAGCAGCCTAACGCTTCAAATCTTCTGCATTTCCGATCACGGGAAATATAAAATGGATAATTATGAATGTTCTCACGCTAACCAATCAACTAAAAAGCTTTGCGAGCCCATAAATTCAAGTACTTGAGCCCTATGGATATTTCAAGCAACGAAGGCTGCTGCCAAAATCCATCCCAACTATATCAGGCATGCCATTATTGATTTAGGGGCCGACGCAGATTAACCCCAAACACCACACCATTGCCGCAGCATTTCAAGCTGCCCGGACGGTACGCCAAAGTTAAAGCGGAACCCGCATTCTTTCAAGGACAGCGGGCAAGATTTACGGCCAACCTCATTGTATTTGCGCAAGACGTACCTAGCCCGGTTCCAACAATTTCCAATGCCGCCGATAGGGTTTTGACGGTCTGCAAAAAGCTGTGAACGGTTGATGCGCTGATGCGCGAACCTGCCCCGCATCAAGCACGCCACAGCCCCTGTCACTACCGGTATAAACAATGCCGTCAGGTGTTGTTTGCTGTTTGATAACCGGAAATAAGGCATCCTTCCCGTTATCCCCCGCAACGGCGGTACCAACCTTTCCCTGCCGCTTTTAAGATGCCGGATACCGCCGCTTTCCCTGCTGCCGCGCGTCCGCGTTTGCCCTTACGCCGACCGCCGAAACAACCCCCGTCCGGCCCGGTGGGGCCTCTGAAAACCCCGCCGGCTTCCTGTGCCAAATGACAGGCTGTCACCCGGCGGGTTTTGCGGTAGGACAACATAGCCCAATAAATATCAGCGGCTGCACGGGCTGTGGCTTCCGGTACGAAAAACCGGAGAAGTTTTCTTTGGACATTCTTTTTTAATTTATAATTGGTTATCTTTATTTTTGCCGTCTGACATGACGGCTAATCTACTTCAGCCCCTTGATTTATTCCAACCTGGTGGGGTTATGACCGAAATAAAAAACACAGACTCGAACCAGTTTGATTCAGTCAGATTCCAACACGCCATTTTTGCCTGTTTGGTCAAAAACAAAACCCATCCCAATTTAAACTTTAAACTGATTTCCTTCATCTTTCGCCATTCGAACCGCGTGAGCACGGTTTTATACCCGATATGGCGCAGTCGAACCTGACATTTGCAGCCAACTGCCGCGAATCCGTCAACCGAGGGGGCATAAAGGCAACCTTGAAAAACAGGCCCGTTTCAAAAAAGCGATTCAATATATATTGACCACATGGAAAACAGACAGCATTCGCAATATGTATTACCAGCCAAAATTAACACGGAAACATGAAGATTTCCCTGTTACGGGTGCATCATGCGAAACCAGGCCACCTGAAAACCCCGTTTCAATATTCCTAGCCATCGCACCGGACGGCCGTTTTTTAGCTTAATTTCACCCCCATAATTGTGTATAATCAAGCCCATGTTTTTGCTTGGCAAACCCCGTTTTCAGACGGCCCGTTAAAGAGCCGCCATTCGATTATTTATTGAAAGCATGCAATGACCCAAACCCTATTAATCGAGCTCTTAACCGAAGAGCTACCGCCGAAAGCCCTGAATAATCTGAGCAACCATTTTGCCGCTTCCGTCGCTGCAGGCTTAAACAAAGCACAACTGATTGACAGTGAGCCGGCCGTTACCGCCTACGCCTCACCGCGCCGCTTAGCCGTACAGGTAAAAAACGTGAAACCGGTTCAAGCCGATCAGCAAATTGTGAAAAAAGGCCCTGCCGTGACCAACGGTATGAAAGACGGTGTGGCAACCAAGGCTTTGGAAGGTTTTGCACGCAGCGCGGGGGCAAAGATTGAAGATTTGAAAGTGATTCATGACGGCAAGCAAGATGTGTTTGCCTATGAATTTACCCAAACCGGCCGGCCTTTGTCTGCCCTGCTCGACGACATCATCAATCAGGCGGTGAAAAAGCTGCCGATTCCGAAAGTCATGCGTTGGGGCAGCAGCACCTTTACTTTCGTACGTCCGGTACACGGCCTGATTGTGCTGCACGGTGCCGACATTGTGGATGCAAGCGTATTGGGTTTGCAAAGCGGCAACACTACTCTCGGCCACCGTTTCCTTTCAGAGGGCGTGATCACCATCCAACACGCCGACAACTATGCCCGGCAACTGAAAGCCGAAGGCAAAGTGATTGCTTCCTTTACTGAACGCAAAGCCGCGATTCAGACGGCTCTAAACGAACAGGCAGGCCGTCTGGATGCCACGGTAGCGGCGGACAACAGCTTATTGGAAGAAGTCACCGCATTGGTCGAATGGCCGGTGGTGTTGGAAGCCGGTTTTGAAGAACATTTCTTGACTGTACCGCAAGAATGCCTGATTCTGACCATGCAGCAAAACCAAAAATACTTCCCGCTTTTGGATACCGGCGGCAAGCTGATAAACCGTTTCCTGCTGGTTTCGAACCTTGAAGCCACCAATCCGTCGCACATTATTGCCGGCAACGAGCGTGTCTTGCGCGCGCGTTTGGCCGATGCCGAATTCTTCTACCGGCAAGACCAAAAAGCCACACTGGAAAGCCGACTGCCGAAGCTCTCGCAAGTGGTGTACCACAACAAACTCGGCAACCAAGCCGAACGGATTGAGCGTCTGGCTGCCATCAGCCGCCAAATTGCCGAAAGCTTGGGGGCGGATGCCGCCGCAGCCGAACGCACTACCCGTTTGTCGAAAGCAGATTTGGTGACCGAAATGGTGGGCGAATTCCCCGAACTGCAGGGCACGATGGGCAAATACTATGCGCGTTTGGACGGTGAAAGCGAAGAAATCGCCAATGCTATCGAGCAACACTACCAGCCGCGTTTTGCAGGCGATGCACTGCCGGAAGGCAAAGTCGCCACTGCCGCCGCACTGTCCGACAAGCTGGAAACTTTGGTCGGCATTTGGGGCATCGGCCTGATTCCGACCAGCGACAAAGACCCTTATGCCCTGCGCCGATCGGCCTTAGGTATTTTACGTATTATGATGCAAAACGATTTGGACCTAAACGAGCTGGTTCAGACGGCCTTTGCCGCCTTCCCGCAAGGCTTGCTCAATGCAAACACGCCGTCTGAAGTAACTGAATTCATGCAAGCGCGTTTGGCGGTTTTGCTGCAAAACGATTATCCGCAAGACATCGTGGCAGCCGTATTGGCAAAAAATCCAAGCCGTCTTAACGATATAGCGGCCAAGCTCCAAGCCGTGGCCGCGTTCAAAGCCTTGCCTGAAGCCGCCGCGCTGGCCGCCGCCAACAAGCGCGTGCAGAACTTGTTGAAAAAAGCTGATGCCGAACCGGACGCGGTTAACGAAAGCCTGTTGCAACAAGACGAAGAAAAAGCTTTGTTTGCCGCTGCACGCGATTTACAGCCGAAAATCGCCGCCGCCGTTGCCCAAGGTGATTTTCAGACGGCCTTAACCGAATTGGCTGCCATCAAACCGCAAGTTGATGCCTTCTTCGGGGGCGTGATGGTGATGGCCGACGATACCGCCATCAAACTAAACCGCTTGAATTTGCTGAACCAATTGGCCAAACAGATGAATGCCGTGGCAGATATTGCCTTGCTGAGTGAATAAGATTTTGATTATTCAGAACAAAAATCTCCTCAGGCATAGAAGGGGTTTAAGAAGCAAACTCATAAAACTTTATGGTAAGCTTCTGATATCTATATTAAAAACAAGTACCCAAAGTCCGGTAAACTTTCTGAGCAGAAATTCCGGCAAATATTACACCTTTCTGCCTTAGATTTGACTGCTTCCGACACAGCCGGATTAACGGCAGCCAGTGTCCGAAGTGCCAACAACCCGTTCCCCAAACTGCGGCACCGTATTTGCTGACGAATGTGGGAAGCAAACCCCGTTTTCAGAATTCCGGTGCCAGACGCATCTGTGGCAAACGGGCTCGGGGAGCCGGTGGAAAAACCACCGTATTGGGCATATTGAAGCGTGATGACAAGGTCCGTACCGGAACCGTACCCGGTGCTTCAAAAGTCATGCTGCAAAAGGTTATCCGGGGCCATCTCCCTATCAAAGGCGTTACCAATACCGGTGGCCGGCGTGGTTCTGGTTGATATGGGCTGTGAAAAACACTTCCGTGTCCGTCACGCAGATAACGGGCTTGCCGGAGGGGTTCGGCATATTGGGGTTATGCAAAAAAAACAGGCCGGTTGAATTTAACGGCGTATCCGGACGGACATTTTATTGGCACCTGAAAGAAACGGGATTCCGCTTTAATCACAGACATGATAACCTGTATGCAATTTTGTTGGAAATGTCACGGAATATGCTGTTGGATTAGATTTGATTCCTAAGCCCCAAAAGAAATATTCGGAGTATTGATTAACTACATCATCATTTGCTTTAGATATAAAATTATCACTATTATATGCACAATGGTGGTTCAGCATCGTAGCAAATTTTTCAATCAGCAAAATTGATCTCTCGTTTGCTAAATTATTTAATATTAGGAAGAGCTGTAACATCAAATATTCCGGCAATTTCGAGGTCGTTCAAAATTCTGTGTCAGCTTAAATTCTACAACCGGATAATGCCGTCCGGCCGTCAAAACAAACCGCCAACTGCGGGAGCGTCTGCCCCCGGTTTGCAATCGGCATCGTACATTTCCCCGAAGCCTTACCGATACCGCCATATAAAAGCTTCAGCAGGCCGGTTTCATTGGGGAATGCGCCTTCGCTTCCGGACAGGTAAAGACCGGGCAGTTTTTTACAGCCGTCCGAATTCAGACCGGGTACGGTGTAAACGGCTTTGCCGGCGTAGCGGCCTTCGTCTTTAGATTTTATAGTGGACGCCATCGGGTCAGATGAAGGGATATACCGCATCCAACAGGCGTTGCCGCCATTGGCGTAGTTCGGGTATCAACCGGCCGGCAATACGGGTAACCGCGCCATCGGATGCTTCCAAACCGCAGATGCCGGCAATATGGCTTTGGATGTCGCGATCACTCATGCCGAGTAAGGCGGGTTTGGTTTTTCTTGACGGTTTGCGGTTCGAAACTGCCGGAACCGGTTTTGACGGTTTTTTTGCTGTGGCCGTTACGCCGGCCGGGCTGCAACTGCTTTTGTTCGAGGTATTGTCCGGTTTCGGCTTCCAATGCGGCCTTGGCCGGTTGTTTGATGGGCGGGGT
>NZ_PXYY01000159.1 GCF_003013245.1 Neisseria iguanae | reverse complement strand
GTCTTATCAGTCTTTGCTGTATTTTCGAGATGTCCTTGATAGAGACTGACTACCGGTAACAGGTTGGGGAGCAGGTGGAAGCCCTGCGCTAAGATTAACGGTTTAAAGGCCGTCTGAAATGGTTCAGACGGCCTTTACTTTAAGGAATAAAGATGAGAACGAAACGAACTATCTGCAAAGGTAGACCGCCCGATAAGTGGAAAAGGCAGCATTATTTGGCGTGCACGCATTCATTGAACAGCCGTTCCAAAATCTATTATCTGATGTATTGCAACGTGCTGAAAAAGGTACGGGACAATTGTTTGAAGATAGTTGTTTTCGGTAGCCGGTATGTATCACTCAATGGCGAACGTATTCGCTATGCAGATAGCGAACAGGTTGTAAACCGTAACGATTGGACAAAACCAGTATAAGTAGGGGTACTCTTACTATTTTTATCTTTAGAAAGGAAACATCATGAAAGCAATGCGTAAACCGGTAAAAGAGTTTGTGGTAGGTACTTATCAGAGCCGTAAGGCCGCAACCAAACAGGTTGATTTGCTGATGCGGCGAAACGGCAAATTATGCGCCAATATCGTGCAGACGGGTACGAAGTTTCAGGTAAAGGCGATTGTATGGCAATAGAAAAACCGCTTTCTTTCAAAAGCGGCTTTTCAGGAGAAATGGATAATCTCTCGTAGGGGTACGGTGATTATCCTTTTTTTCGTCTTTCAATGCAATATCTGTTCCGATGTGGAACGTGTGGGAGGGTAAAAATGAAGAAGTCTTTATTGGCTGTGGCGGTGATGGTGGCCGCTGTTCCGGCGGCGTATGCTGGTGATTTGCTGACCGGTGATGTGCGGCTGGCTTGTGAAGTGGTTTTATGCCTTTCTTCGGGTGACCGCCCGGGCGAGTGTGCGCCGTCTATCAAACGCTACTTTTCTATCAAACATAAAAAGTTGTCGGACACCGTCAAAGGCCGTCTGAATTTTTTAAATTTGTGTCCGGCAAGCAAAGAGGAAAATATGCCGCAACTGGTTAATGCCATTGCCAACGGTGCAGGCCGTTGTGATGCGGCTGAATTGAACCGTGTGATGCGTGCCACTTATACCACGCAAAAATGTTATTACCGTTCGCAAAAGGCCGGTGGCCGCTATTGTACGGACACTAAAGTAACGTATGTCCGCAATGCCTACCCTAGCTATTGCAAGGCGTATTTTGACCACGGTTGGACGACTGCGGCCGATTCGGTGCGCTATGCCGGCGAAGAGAAAAACGGCGGCAAATGGGTTGATGTACAGTAAGTTCACTCCTGCTTGAGTATGTGGCATAAATGCCGAGCAGCTTAACGGCAGTCCTACGGGGCTGCCTTTTTTACAAACGAAAGCCTGTTTCAAACAAGCAGGCTTCTTTTTGTGAAAAGTGTCCAATAACGAATACGAAAGGTTATGCCATGAAAGAAGTTCATTTTATTGCCCAAGGTAAGGGCGGTGTCGGTAAATCGACTATCTCCGCGTTTCTCGCCGATTATCTGAAAACCCATTCTGAAATGCCGGTTTGGTGTTTCGATACCGACCCGGTAAACCCGACTTTCAGCCGTTATCAGAGCTTGCAGCCGGAAATCATCAAGATTCTGACGGAAGCCAACAACATTGATTCCCGCTTTTTTGACTGTCTGATTGAGCAGTTGGTTGAAAAAGACGGTGTCGGTGTGATTGACAACGGCGCGGCTACTTTCGTGCCGCTGATGTCTTATCTTGCGGAAAACGAAGTACCGGCTTTCTTGGCTGAAAACGGTGTCCGCATGGTAATTCATATCCCATTGAGCGGCGGCCAAGCCCTGAATGACTGCTTGACCGGTTTGTCGCAAACATTGAATGCACTTCAGGCTGATGTGGTGGTATGGCTAAACGACTTTCAGGGCAGCATCGAACAAGACAGCAAAGGCTTTGCCGAATTTAAGGTATATCAGCAAAACAAAGACCGTATCAGCGGCATTGTCCATATCGTGAACCGCAACCCTGATACATTCGGCGCGGACATTAAAAAAATGACCAGCGCGAATCTGACCTTGAGCGAAGCCCAATCTTCGGAATTGTTCGGCCTGATGCCGCGCCAACGCTTGCGCACGGTGCA
>NZ_PXYY01000158.1 GCF_003013245.1 Neisseria iguanae | reverse complement strand
GGCATACCTTCCTCCGGCTGTCTCCGATAACCCGGACTTGAATCCGATTGAAAAGATGCGGGTTTGGGTTAAACGGCTGCGTAAGATGTGGCGGCTGGGCTGTGTCGATTCTTTGTTCTTTTATTTGCTTTGGTTTTTTAGTGATTTTACTAATATATTTAATCCATACCTTAAAAATTAATAACAGCGCATGAATAAAATGACCCGGGTCGAACAGCCAAATTATCGGGGCAGGCTAGGTATGGACGGTTTGAGTAGGGTTGAACTTTAGAAATGCCACCGGCTGACTGAATATTCAGATGGCCTTAGCGCGTGAGCTTGACAAACACGTCTTCCAAATCCGTTTTCGGCAGACACATCAATGCCTACGCTTTTGAGCGTGGCTAGGACTTCGCCAAGGCGGTTGTAGCCGTCCAATTTCAGCAAGATACCGTCGTCTCGAACATCGATAAGCAGAGGCTGCAAAGCAATCGGCAATGGTGCGGATAATTGTAATTCAACACGCATGCCTTGTTAGGCATGTAATAAATTCCCGGCTGAGTCCAATGCCATCAAACAGCCTTGCTTCATCATGGCAATTATGCCCTTGGCGGTTGAGGCTTTTGATAAATGTCCACAGGCTTTGACGCAGTTCGACATCAACGCCGGCGGTCGGCTCGTCAATACAATCACGGACGTGCGATGCACCAAAACTTGTGTTATCATCACGCGCCGCTCCATACCGCCGGACAGATTGCGTGTGATGGTGTTGGCTTTATCGCTCAGACTGAGGCTGTTGATCACTCCATCTGTCCATACATCATTGTTTTTGATGCCGAAATAACCTGATTGAAAACGCAAGGCTTCTCGCACGGTGAGAAACGCGTCAACCGCCAATTCCTGCGATACCACGCTAAACTCATGCGTGCGCCTTGCGGCTCTTTAACCACGTCTTAACCCATCACACTGAGCTGCCTAAAGTCAGACGGTCAAATCCGGTCATGGCAGGAATCAACGTGGTTTTGCCCGCACCGTTGGATCCAAGCAGCACAAAAAATTCGCCATGCCGGACAGTAAAGGAAACATCGCATAAGGCGGTGAAGCCGTTGGCGTAGGTTCAGACGGCATGGCGAATGTTGACGGTATGCATATTAAATGTTGTATTTTCTTCTAACCATTGGTAAACGTGTATTCGTATTAAAACAAACGATCAGAAAAAAACCAATACAGGAGTTTATTTATATAACCTGCCCTTACCAATAATTTAAAGACAGACAGCGTATCTTCAACATATATAAAATATGACATGACGCTATCAAAGTTAGATTATTTTTCAATAATTAACTATTACATATTAAATGCATTGAAACGTTAAACGTGCAACTCCATTTACCAAATAATGGGAAGATGCTTCTTTTTTTGCTTCTTTCATTGTTTTATTTTGAGACCGACAGTAATCAACCGCATTTTTATAAACCTGGGCTTCAGCCCCTGATTGTCTTCCTGAAGCAAGAGATGTTTCAACTTCAGTAAGATAATAACCATTACCAAGTTCTTTGATATCCGAGTGGTAAGCAAGTCCTATTCCATTAAGACTTGTTCTACTACGGTCTATAGAACAACCTGTCAAGACTATAGCGCCTAGAACGCAAGAAATTGCCAATAATTTTAAATTTTTCATCTCAAAAATACCTTTAAATGAATTGAAGTATAAACTCAGATTGGAAGTATATCTGTTTTTTTTAAAAAGTAAATAGTTTATTTAAACCTGAAAGGTATAGTGAAAAATATGTACATCATAAATTGATGTGAATAAAAATAGAAATTAAATAATGTAATAATGTGAGTTCGGGATAAGAAAAATAAAAGAGAGGGTCAACTTTGTAGTAAGCTATTGTTTCCATATAAAAAGCAAACAAAAAAACACTCTCTCACAGATCATCTTACCGAGCCTTTTTATCTCTTGGATGATTTTTGCAAAAAAAATTCAAGTCCGGTTTTGGTACTGTTCAAAAATCTGTGTCAATCCCCTAAACCCCCATAAAGGAGAAGACACATGACCAAACCCGCATTTGATTTCGAAACCGCACTCAGGCACCTTCAGTCCGGACAGGCACTGACCGGTAAAGACGGCCCCCTTACCCCGCCCATCAAACAACCGG
>NZ_PXYY01000157.1 GCF_003013245.1 Neisseria iguanae | reverse complement strand
AACCTTAAATATTGTGCCAAACCTGAGAATCTTGATGAGATTTTGCAGCAAGGCGACCGTTGCGGCATCCGTTATTTCGGGGTGCCGACGGCGCAGGGGCAGTCTCCGGCAGTAAGTCCAAAACCTGCGCGACCGCCCGTACAGCCTGAGCCACCACAACCCACAGAACCGCCTGCACCGGTGAAGCCGTTGGTGCGTAGTCTTAATTTCTTCGGAGATTCTACTAATGCGAGACTCGGCGACCAAGCTATGAATCTCGCTAAAGCGGAGAATTTGCCCGTCATTAATAATGCACAAGGCGGCAGCTTGGCATCTTACGCACTCATGTCAATGAACGGCAGCCCTGTTGAAATTAAATTCAACGTTGACGCGATCCTTGCGAAGGGGCGGAATGTTTTTATCGAGGCAGAACTGGTTTACGGAGAGGGAGTAACGCCATTTAGCATGCACTCTACCATTGTGGTCATCGACAACAAAATCGAAGCATCTATAGTAGGACAGACAGCAAACGTTAAAATCTACCCACGCGACGAACAGGCGCACAGCATTGTTGTCGGGCAGCGATACCCAGTCAAGCTAAAAAACAGCGGCGGTGTCGATGGTATTTGTGTGTTGGCAACAGCCAAGAATGATATTAACGGGGCGAATATCGGTAACTGGCAGACGGTCTTAGAACGAATCAAAAGCTATGTTGAAAAATGTATTCAACAAGTCCAGCCGAAAGAATCACCGCGTTATATTGTCCTGACTGTATGGGCTGATAATAAGCCGGGTTGGGCCAAAGAAAACCACCCATACCGACATCAGCTCAAGGATCAATTTAATAATTGGCTCAAGTCTAAATATGGCAATAATGTCTTTGATATTGAGCAATATATTTTATCTGATCAGATTTGGACAGATAGCGGCCTCACGCCGAACGAGGCGGATAAAAAAGCGCAAACAGATGGCGTAATGCCGTTGTCCCTCTCGCAGGACGGCGGTGCTCATCTGCTTCCAGCGGTTGGGGCTAAAGTCGCCGAACGTATCATCGCAAAAGCCAAAGAGTTGCGCTATTTGTAGGTAAATATAAATAAAAGGCCGTCTGAATAAGGCGGCCTTGGGGAGGATTTTAAATATAAGTGGGACGGCGACGTAACAGTGCGGCAACACTGTTACGCCAGCCAAGCAGAGAATGCCTGCATTGACTTCTAAGGCCGCCTTAGTCTCTAGAGACCGAGGCATTCTATCTGATACAGGAGTGGATGCAAATGCAAATCTATCGAGAATTACGCTGTAAGTTTTGTGGGAAATTGCTGGAAAAAGGCAGCGGTTGTGTACAAATAAAGTGCGCTCGTTGTAAAAATATCAATTCTTTCAGCTAATTAATAAATCAAAAGGATGCCTTTGAGCGTCATATTAAATCTGATTTAGAGCATCGCGAATGCCATAATTTAGGAGTATATATGATGCAAAAAATGCAACAGCCATTACCTATTATCCCCTGGATGGGTGGTAAACGTCGTTTGGCAAAACATCTTTTGCCCATGTTCCCCGAGCATTCTTGTTATGTTGAGTTGTTTTCCGGTGGCGCAGCATTATTCTTTATGCGCCCGATTCCTGCAAAAGTTGAGGTGCTCAACGATATCAACGGACAGCTCATCAATCTCTATCGTGTGGTACAACACCATTTCGACGAGTTCGTCCGCCAGTTCGAGTGGACGCTAACCAGCCGCGAGACATTCGCCTGCCTGCAAAACACGCCGCCCGAATGCATGACAGATATTCAACGTGCCGCTCGCTTCTTCTACCTTCAACACAACGCCTTCGGCGGTAAGACCGTTCATCAACATTTTGGTACGGCAACCACATCAAAAGCTTGGGATGCGTCGCAGATTGAGGTTAAATTAAAGGCTGCTAAAGACCGTTTAAAAGGTGTTTATGTGGAAAACGAACCGTGGGAGCGTTGTTTCAAGCGATATGACCGTGAGCACACCTTCTTCTACGCAGACCCACCATATTGGCAGACCGCAGGCTACGATAGTGCTTTTGATTGGTCCCAATATGAGCTGCTCGCGAAGGTAATGGCGGAGAGCAAAGGCAAGGTCATGTTATCCATCAACGACCACCCCGATATACGGGCTTTGTTTAAAGACTTCCGTATTACTCAACTGGAGCTGACTTATACCGTAGGCAGGGATAAGACAGGCAAAACAAGCGGCGAATTGGTTATTTGCAACTGGTAAAACAAAAGCGACGGTAGCGTCGCTTTTCTTATTTCTCATCATCCGATATAGTGCAAAAGCTGGCGAAACTTTCGCAAAGCCTAGAGTGCAAAAGCTACTGCAACAAAGTGCAAAAGTCGGCGGCGGCTTACA
>NZ_PXYY01000156.1 GCF_003013245.1 Neisseria iguanae | reverse complement strand
ACGGCAGCTTTGGTACTTTGGATTTTTAAGCCTTTTTCCGGCCAGTTGGCGGTTAATCGAATCCAACAGTTCGGAAAGGGTATTGTTTTGCGCCAGCCGGTTACGGTAGCGGCAGAGTGTGCTGTGGGGGTTCGTCAAAACCGCGGCAGCGCTAAAAGCCTACGGGTAACGGTGCTGTGTCCGGGGTCGGATAGGCTGTGCCATCGGCCGGGTTAAACGGCGTTGGGCACGGACAGTCATGAACAAGGGGGACGGCTGCCGTTGTGGCGGGCATAACGGCCTTTTTGCTGTTCGGGATAACGGTTGCCGGCCGGTAATGATGTGGATTTTAAGCAATGGAAAGCAGCCGGTATGCTTGGCAAGCATGGCTTCGGCGGTTTGTTTGAAAAAGCGGCCCATGGGGAGAATCCTCTAAATTCTATTACCCTAGGTATGAGTACCTTGCTAGGTATTAAAGACGCTGTAAAGGCTAAAGACCCACAAGGAGTACACAATGCAATCCAGAACTTTATTAGTACTAACATTACTGCTGAACGCGTTACTGGTAATGACGCTGGTGCTATTGATGTTGCAAACAAGCGCATCTTATCTTTTATAAAAGGGGCTCATGGTACCTTCAACCCTGAAGACCCTGAAGATGTAGCAGCCATGAATGCGCTTGTGCAGATTGATTACAGTGCTATTCAGTACCTTACACCAGAAACCCTAAATGAAATTAATGAGTTCCTTGTGCAGGCTCGTACAAAGGTGCGTGATGTGAATGCTACACGCGCATTAATGCAATTGCAGGATTTAGAGCTACGTGCGCAGGCTGGTGAAGGATTCAATCAAGAGCAAGCCCATGGTATAGGCAGTTTACGGGAATTTAGAGGATTTTAGGGGTTTCGCAAAGGTCTCGGCCTTTCTATTTCGTAAAGTATAGTCGATTAAAATCGAATTAAGACAAGGCGCGCCAATGCAGTATTGGTTTGATTTTAATCGACTATAAATTCAGGATAAGTTTTCAGACGGCCTTAATCCTTCAAAGCCACAAATTTCCCGACAAAAGCCGCTGCCAGCCTGCCTTCGGAAAATACATCAATTTCCAGCACTACTTTACCTTTACCGCGTTTGGTAAATATTTCGTTCATCTGCTGCCAACTTCCGGCTGCAACAAGGCGGGTTTGAATGGTCAGGTTGCCGTGGGCAGGGCGCAGGTATTGGGTTTCATTTTGTTGAATCACGATATTCCCGGCTGCTTCGGGCAGATGACTGTGTACTAATGCCCAGCCGCAGGTGGTGGCGCCTAAGGCAATGGAGCCGCCGAATGCGGTGTTTTTGTGGTTGCGGTTGGGTGCGTGCGGCATAGTGAGCTTGACATGCTCGCGGTCGGCTTCGATGACTTGAATCTCAAGCGCGGCGGTGGCAGGAATATGCGTGTGCAGAAATGCTTGTAATAATTGTGCGGTCATGATTGGATTGCCTTGCGGTTTGGTATAGAATTTCATGATTGGGCGGATTGGAAGATCCAAGCTGCGGCAAGGTTGCCCGATAACGGAATTTTATTACCTTAAAATAGGGTCGGGTATAACGTAATACAAGCTTCGGAGTCAATAATGCGGACTTTTTTCGGCGTATGTTTGCTGGTTATCGGCGGTTGGGTGTTGACCCTTTTGGATATGTTGCTGTTTTTCGATATTTTGGCAGACATCCGCGGTATGTTGTTCGGTATTTTGGCTTTGTCCACGGTGGTTTTGGTGGTTTTGGGTATGTTGGTGGTGAAGGCGAAGCGGTATTATGTGTTGGGTACGACCCTGCTGCTGTCGGCCTTTGTGATGTGGGCGACAATAGTCGGATTTTCCCTCATTGATTCGCATCCGCACTGGAGCCGCTATCTGCCGACGGATTTTACCGAATCCTTCAGCAATCTCACACTGGCTTTTTCTTGGCTGGTGGTGCAAACGCTGGCAGGTATCGGCCTGATGTGGCGTTACCGCAAGGCATAAGATTATCCGAGGCCGTATGAAAAGTTTCAGACGGCCTTTGGTATGAATTAGGATGTGTCTTCATTTCATCATGAGGCATCTTTCCGGCATAAAAACCTGTCTGTTGGGTACTGTTCAAAAATCTGTGTCAATCCCCTAACCCCCCATAAAGGAGAAGACACATGACCAAACCCGCATTTGATTTCGAAACCGCACTCAGGCAACTTCAGTCCGGACAGGCACTGACCGGTAAAGACGGCCCCCTTACCCCACCCATCAAACAACCGGCCAAGGCCGCATTGGAAGCCGAAACCGGACAATACCTCGAACAAAAGCAGTTGCAGCCCGGCCGGCGTAACGGCCACAGCAAAAAAACCGTCAAAACCGGTTCCGGCAGTT
>NZ_PXYY01000155.1 GCF_003013245.1 Neisseria iguanae | reverse complement strand
TGCGCAAATACAATGGGGTTGGCCGTAAATCTTGCCTGCTGTTCCTGAAAGAATGCGGGTTCCGCTTTGACTTCGGCACACCGTCCGGGCAGCTTGAAATGCTGCGGAAATGGTGTGGTGTTTGGGGCTAATCTACGTCAGCCCCAACATTTATGCTATTCAGACGGCTTGTTATTCGCTTAGTGCGTCTCCCTTTTTTGCCCTTCAAGCAAATTATCCTGCGCATTTTCCACTAACCTTTTATCCAACTGCTTCCCTGCTTTTACACCCAGCAGGCGCAGTTTCTCGGCGCGGTTGACCAAGTTGCCGCGGCCTTCGGTGAGCTGTTTGTAGGCCGTCTGAAACTGATTTTGCGCTTGCTCAAGGTTTTTGCCCACGCCGTCTAAGGTGGTCACAAAACCGACGAATTTATCATACAGCCGGCCGCCTTCTTCGGCAATTGCTAGCGCATTTTGATTTTGCTGCTCGTTGCGCCAGATGTTGGCGACGGTGCGCAGGGTGGCGAGCAGGGTGCTGGGGCCGACCAGCATGATGCGTTTGTCGAAGCATTCTTGAAACAGGTTGCCATCGTGTTGCAGCGCGAGCAGGTAGGCGGGCTCAATGGGGATAAACATAAACACGAAATCCAGCGTGTTTACGCCTTCCAAATCGGTGTAATCCTTGCGTGATAGGGTTTTAATGTGGCTGCGGATGCTGGCAGTGTGGGCGGCGAGTTCGCGTGCAGCTTCGTCTGACTGTTGTGCCCGGACATAGCGCGTGTAGGCGGTAAGCGAGACTTTGGCGTCGATAACGATTTGTTTGTTGTCGGGCAGGTTGATGAGCACATCGGGCTGCAGGCGGCGGGTGCTGCCGTCTTCTTCGAGGCGCGTGGCAGCGGCTTGGATGATGTATTCGCGCCCTTTTTGCAGGCCGGAATTTTCCAGCACGGTTTCCAAAATCATTTCGCCCCAGTTGCCCTGCGTTTTGTTTTGCGTGCCGGTAAGCGCATCGGTCAGGGCTTTGGCGTCGTGGTGAAGCTGGACATTCAGGCTTTGCAGGCGTTTGAGCTCGTTTTCCAAGGTTAAGCGCTCGCGTGCTTCTTTTTCATAGGTGTTTTGCACCAATTCGCTGAAGCCGTGGAGGCGCTCGTTTAAGGGATTGAGTAGCTGCCCCAAATGCTCGCGGTTTTGCTCGCTGAAGCGGCGGCTTTTTTCCTCAAGGATTTGGTTGGCGAGATTGTGAAACTGGTCACTCAGGCTTTGGCGCGCTTCGGTCAGCAGCAAAAGTTTATCATCGGCGGCTTGGCGTTCCTGTTCGATTTGGGTGTAGAGCCGCTCATTGCGGATTTGCAGGTTTTGCACGGTTTGCTGCAAATCCCGATAATCCTGTTTCAGGCGGCCTGCTTCGTCTTCGCGTTGCTGCAAATATTCGATTTGTTTGCAGGCGGCGGAAAATCGGCCGTGCAGCTCTTGAGTTTCGCTGTGTAAATCTTGAATTTCGCGGCGGCTGTCGGCAAGCCCGGCTTCGGCGCGGGCGAGTGATTGCCCGGCAAACTCATGCTGCTGGGTGCGCTCGGCAAGCTGCTGCCGGAGTGAAAATTGCTGTGTCTGTGCGGCATGGCGGGTCAATAACCACGCAACGAGGGCGCCCAGCAATAAAGCCGTCAGCGCGGTGGCGATCAGATAAAGGCTAAGGTCGGACATATCAGGCCGTCTGAAAGAAATCATCAATCGGTGAACTATATCATGTTTATACCAAGCTTTCAGGCGGCCTGAGATTTTTGTAGTATTCATGCATGCCCATCATTTCACCACCTCTGATAATGCTTCCTGCAACCGGCGGTGCGCCATTTCTTGCACGGTGCGTCTGTACCGCACGAACGCCCGATCAGAATTCTGAAAAAGCCGAGGCAGTAGTGAAATATGGTTTACCGACTACATCAGCTTACACTGCCGACAGTGCCGCTGTAGTAAATCGCAAGAGAATGGCGCAATTTGGCAGGATGGTAAGTGCCATTTGAAAATAGAGATGCAACCGACGGTCGGAAAGCTATTGTGTTTTCCGGCCTTCTGATTATCTATACAATACTGTTTTTTATGGGCTATTGTGGATTGAAAGCTTCTTGTTTGGCGCGATGTTTGCCTGTATCGCCGTATCGTTGTTTATCCTGGAAAGGGTTTACACTTGTCGGCCTTTGCTTTTAGTCTGTGTTTTGCCGCCAATGGTATAGTTTGGGTGGCCGGTTCGAACCGTGGCGGACGATTGTCCGAACGCAAAGCTTGTGTTTGGGTGTAGTCGTTTTTTTGTCGGCAATGGCTTATACCATGGTGGTGTTCAAGCGTATTGGCTGTGGGTGGAGGTCGGTTTTTTCATCACGCTGTTGATGGTTGGTACCCTTTGACGGCTTTGTCGTCATTGGCAATGGCAAGCGAACGCCGCCATGCCGGTGCCGCCTTTGCTGTTCTTGGCTGTATGCCGTTTTTATTAGGCGGCATCATTTCGCCGTTAATGGGGTTGGGCGATATCTTCATCGTCATCCCGTTCGCTATGGCCACTTGCGTGGTGGTGATGGTATAGCTGAAAGAAAGCGGTTATCAAAAAAACGTTTCTTGGGGTCGTGTTAAAAGCCACCATGTGTTTGTGAAAGATTTTAAACGATGGTTGGCGCAATGCCGGCCTGGCGAGCAAGATGTTGTTTTCTCC
>NZ_PXYY01000154.1 GCF_003013245.1 Neisseria iguanae | reverse complement strand
GTGACGGTTTTTTGCTCCGGTTTTGAATGGTGGTTTTGCCGATGTTGTATTCACCGGCTATTGCCCAATCACCCATTCCTGATTTGAGCTTGCCAAGTACCATTTGCCGATGGTCTTTTGAGTATGCCGTCATAAAGGTTGGTGTGTCATGTCTGTTTTTCTTTGACTATAACTCGTCCAAGTATCAATAGCATCAACATCAAAAAATCGCGTCTTGTCCAAATTATCGCAGCGATAAATCCATTTTTGTGAAGAGTCCAATATGGTTCTCCGAATAAAAATTAACTCGGAACTTCTTTTAATCACAAAAACACCATTTTCATGCTTGATTTTATCTAATCGATTGAATGCTACATCATCAAAAATGCTTATGGTTGGAGACATACTCTCATCTTTACATTTAATGAAATCAATATAATCGGTACCAAAACTGTTTTGTTTCAAAAATTTCTTTTTTAATGCGGCATTTGTGTTATTTGATGTAATAAACAAGTCCAAATTATCTACCTTGGATGGCTTTGAAAAAATTGATGGTGGATTTTTTCCGTACAAAAGCCATTCAGGAGAAACATTGAACTCAACAATTTTTCCTGAGCTATGGTTTCTACCACTCTCAAGCTGTCCAATTGTCCCTTGACTAACATCTGCACGTTTAGCCAATGCCGATTGGCTTAATCCCAACTTCAATCGTGCCTCTTTGATACGGTCTCCAATATGTTCCATAGTCTTTACACTCTACTAAAAAAATAAGTCGATGGTTTTTTTCAATTAGTTTGGTTATTGAAAAGAATTAGAATGTAATGGTTTACAGAGAGGATTATTTATGGATTGGCCACAAAAATTATTCAAGACCTCCAAAATGCAAGTTATTCTCAAAAATAAATTGCCGAAATCTGCAGTTGCTCCCAAGATTTTACCTCTAAGGTGAAAAAAATTACTACAGCGATAAAAAAATCAAAACTGAAAGGGCTGTTCTTTTGAAGTCGGTGTATCCCTTTTGAAATTACATAGAAAAGTAGTATTGGACAAGTAAATTCCCATGTTCATCGCCGACCTCCGCCTTCACTTTGAAAACAAATTCATCCAAGTCTTTGATGAATTTATGTCCCTTTGCGCGCATGATTTTCAGACGGCCAATTTGTTTTGGTGGAGTGAAGTTGCCAATAAGGACCCTAAAAACAAGGTTGGGTTTACAAAACTGCGGCCCACCTCAAACAAGAACTCAGTCTGATCCGACGCGGCTATGGAAAAATCCGCCGTATTCTTTTTAAAAAGGCTTGGTGCAATACCGACGCGGCAAAATACACTGGTATATCAGCAGAGAAGTGCTACTGGCCAAAATCTGCGAGCTGCACAGCGCTCCTGTCCCCGAAGCTAACAACCGCTATTATCGCGACCATGAAAACTTCCGCTTGCCTAAAACTATTCCGCTGGATTTGTGGTAATCGTTTATCGACGGTATCGCCGCCTGCCATACGTAACCATCAAAAAGAAAAAAGGCTGGCTTAAGCAGCTTGTCGGCTTTCATGGCCGCAAGCTGGATTTACAGCTGATTATGTAAACAGTGATTGATAAAGGCTGTCTGAATTTCTACGCCAACGACTACAACCTTACAAGCCGTCTGAAAAGAAACCGGCGCAGATTCAACAAGAATTCAAGGAATTACTGAAACAACAGGCCGAATCACGGCAACCGCCGCCGGATAAAGCCAAGATAGCTGAAAACTCAGGTTATCAAGAGATACAAAACTATCTGAAGAGAAAGAAACTGAAATAAATCAGCGCAATAAGGCCTGAACCCTTATTGCGCCTTATGCTGCCTGAAATCCCGTTTCAATCTATTTTGGAGATTTTCTCAAGCATTTTTTACGGCCGATACTCTGTATTGGCCGTTTTTTATGCTTTTTGTGTTTAGTCCGTTTAAAAAACGTTTTCGGACATTCAGGCATGAATTTTGGCTTCTAAAAAATATCATTTAAAATCATATCCATGTACAAATCAGACAAAGTACAATGTACACCAAAGCCAATCTCTATACAAAAAGCCTTTTCAGAGACCACCTTCATAAACTATAAAGGTGCTTGTTTTTTAAGCATTTTTTGTTCTGGGAAATGGATACAGGAGTTTTAGCTAAATAGCCGTTGCTTTTGAAGGAGATATATACAGATTTTATGGATGAATCAGCATTATTAATGCTTGGCGTTATTAATGAAAAACGTTAATATCAAGCCATGATTACCGATTTTCCCTTTAAAAACAACCAAATGCAGGCAGATTAGATGGTTTGTAAATTTTGAGGCCGTAGCGATGAGAAAGCTTCAACAGCTTCATTCGGCAACCGATTTAAATTTTCTGCGTATCCCACCCGGAAACAGACTGGAAGCATTAAGTGGAGATCGTGAAGGCCAATACAGTATTCGTATTAATGACCAGTGGCGGATTTGTTTGGTACAGCAGCCACGCTACTCAAGTAGAAATAGTGGACTACTACCGATAGGAGATAATAATGAACAAACGAGAAGTACCTTTAATCCATCTGAGCGTTATTCTGCTTGAAGACTGGCTGAAACCGCTTGAAATCAGCCAATATGCGCTGGCTAAAGCGATTGATGTACCTCCGCGCCGTATTAATGAGATTGTTAAAGGCAAGTGCGCCATTGCCGCCGATACTGCCGTCCGCTTGGCCCCATTTTTCAATACAGATGCACAAAGCTGGCTAAACATGCAAAGCTATTATGACGCAGAACAGGCTCGGACCAGGCACTGACCGGTAAAGACGGCCCCCTTACCCCGCCCATCAAACAACCGGCCGAGGCCGCATTGGAAGCCGAAACCGGACAATACCTCGAACAAAAGCAGTTGCAGCCCGACCGGCGTAACGGCCACAGCAAAAAAACCGTCAAAACCGGTTCCGGCAGTTTCGAACCGCAAACCGTCAAGAAAAACCAAACCCGCCTTACTCGGCATGAGTGATCGCGACATCCAAAGCCATATTGCCGGC
>NZ_PXYY01000153.1 GCF_003013245.1 Neisseria iguanae | reverse complement strand
GTCTGCCTGTTTCCGCTGCCCCGGAGCCGTACGCAAACCGATTTATACGACCAATGCGGCAGAGGCGGTACACCGCCAGTTTCGGAAGCTGGCCAAAACCCAAGGCGCATTCCCCAATGAAACCGGCCTGCTGAAGCTTTTATATGGCGGTATCGGTAAGGCTTCGGGGAAAAATGGACGATGCCGATTGCAAACCGAGGGCAGACGCTCCCGCAGTTGGCGGTTTGTTTTGACGGCCGGCCGGCATTATCCGGTTGTAGAATTCAAGCTGACACAGGATTTTGAACGACCTCGTCTGTTGCGTTGAAAATGTGCGCAAGGCGCCTGATTTTGCTGCGCTTTTTACCTGGTACCCGCGCTTTTCTGCTCGAAAATATGCGATGCAGAGAAATGAGAACACGTGCTAATCAAGCAAACCAAATTTCCCTGCTTTAAACGCACGGATTTTTTCCAAGATTTCTTCATGTGTGTTCATCACAAACGGACCGTAACCGACCACCGGCTCATCAATCGGTATGCCGCCGCATAAAGCGAGTTTCACCGGTTCATCTTGCGCCTGCAAACCAATCCTGCCGTTTTCGACTTCAAACGTCACCAGTTCAGTTGGCTTGGCCATGCGGCCGTTGATGGACACATTGCCGCGTAGGATCACAAGCATCACGTTGTGATTGGCGGGTAAATCAAATTCAGCACGACCTTGCACGGGCAGGTCGAGGATCCATAAGTTGATTTCGCTGAACGTGCGCGCCGCGCCTTTGATGTTGTTGAGTTCGCCCGCAATCACACTCACTTTTGCATCGCCTTGTCGCACCACCGGAATCTTTTCTTTCGGCAAGGCTTGGTATTCAGGGGCGATTTCTTTAAATTTGCGCGGCAGGTTGACCCAAAACTGCAATTCTTCCAACACACCGCCGCGTTCGCTGAAATCTTTACTGTGATATTCTTCATGTATGATGCCGCGACCGGCGGTCATCCATTGCACACCGCCTTCGCGGATGATTCCGCCGCTGCCCGAGCTGTCGCGGTGCGCCACTTCGCCTTGCAGCACGACGGTAACGGTTTCAAAACCGGCATGGGGGTGGCTGCCGACACCGCGTGGCGTACCGGAATTAGGTGCAAACTCCGTCGGCATGCCGTAATCCAGCATGAGAAACGGACTGGTGTGTTTGCACACTTCGTCCATGTGTGAAAATAAAGGCGAAACGTGAAAACCATCGCCCACCCAATGTTTGGGCGGCGCCGGGTAGATTTGTCGGATGGTGCGCATAGTGTTTCCTGATGTATTTGGATTAATGAACTTATTATAGGGATTTTTTTCAAAAAAACAGTTTGTTGGAAAGAAACGGTTACTTTCTTAAAAAGAAATTATAGTGAAATCATTAAACAACTGATACGGCCTCAGCCTGTCTTGTCCCAGTTGTGGGTCGATTCCGCTGTAAAAGGCCGTCTGAAAACGCGACGGACGGTTTCAGACGGCCTCAAATCAATATCGGGATTATTTTACCCAAGTCACCAGTTCATCCAGAGGACGGCGGAATTTTTTAGTGATTTCTTTGGCGCGGTAGCCAAACGTACACGCTACCGACACGCCCCATTCGGCGGGGTCAAACAAACCTTCTTCGGCCAGAATACGGTTGATTTCCTTATAATCCAAACCTTCTACAGGGCAGGAATCAATGCCGATTAAGGCTGCGCCCGTCATCATATTGGCCAATGCGATGTAGGTTTGCTTGCCTGTCCAGTCGAACAGGGCGCGTTCGTTACCGTATATTTCTATGTCATGTTTTTGGAAATTTTCATAAATGGCCACGCTTTTGGCCATTTGCTCATCGGTCAAGCCGCGTTTTTCCAAACCGGCACGCAGAAACGCCGAATCATAAGTTGCGTTTTTCTTTGCCAGATAAACCACCAAATGGCTGCATGCATCCAGTTGGCGCGCCATGCCCCAACTGAAAGGCCTCAGTTTTTCACGCAATTCGGGGGTTTGAATTACCAAAAATTTCCATGGCTCGGAGCCTATTGAGCTTGGCGACAAACGCGCCAACGCCAGCAGGTAATTGAAATCCTCATCGCTGATTTTACGCTCAGAGTCGTAATGGCGGCAGGCAGAGCGGAATGTAAAAGCGTTTAACACTTGTTCTTTAGTAATACCAAACATTTTGGTTCCTTTACGGGTTTGGAAGTGGCAAAATTGCTTCCATATTATAGACCTGTCCGGGCCGTCTGAAAAACCATTCTGCTACCGGGCCGGCATGAAAACGGAATCATCGCGTTGTGTCACAACGTTCAGACAGCCCTCAATCTGCCGCCCGACAAATTCCACAAACGCCTATACGATACGCGAGGGATAGCAATGCGCCGCATAAATCATCGGCACATCGTCGCGAGGGGGCCCGTACTTCTGTTCCGTCCAATCATGCCGCGCCACAACCCCCATTGGGGATGTGTACCCGATTGGAGAGCGTTCGGTATTACATGGATTTAAAAAGTTTCAGATGGCCTTTTTGCGTTAGATATAGGGTTTTGCAAAAGAAAGGCCGCCATGAACAAATGGGACGAACGCTACGCCGCCGAAGAATTTATTTTCGGCACGGAACCGCATGAGTTTATCTGCCGCATTCGGCCGTATCTGCCTGAGGCCGGACGTGCGTCAGATTTAGCGACGGGGGAGGGGTGCAACGGTGTTTTTTGGCGTAGCAGGGTTTGCAGTCGGAAGGTGTGGATATGCCGGCCCGGCAATGCCAAGTCAGCAAAGCAACCATTTACCGTATCCTTAGGCGGCACGATGGCAACTGCCGACACCGCAAAACAGTACCGGCAACCGTTTCAAACAAGCCAAGTATGACATGAAACGTTTGGCTAAAGTTGGGAAGCCCGTCGAAAAAACACTCAAAAAACAGGCAAAAACCTTATCCGGGCGAAACGGCGCACTCCGACACCAAACGGCTGCCTTGATTGCAGAATCAAAAAGCTACCGCCCCAAGAGATTGCCTGTTTGTTGCCATTGATGATTTTTCGAGAGGGCGGTATGCCGCCATTTTGCCTGGCCGTACCGCTGCCGGTGCTGTAAAAG
>NZ_PXYY01000152.1 GCF_003013245.1 Neisseria iguanae | reverse complement strand
TCCGGCTGTGTCGGAAGCAGTCAAACCTGAGGCAGAAAGGTGTAATATTTGCCGGAATTTCTGCCCGGAAAGTTTACCGGGCTTTGGGTACTTGTTTTTAATATAGATATCAGAAGCTTACCATAAAATTTTATGATTTTGCTTCCTAAGCCCCTTAATAGTTAGGCCGTCTGAAAGTATGTTTGGGAATCTTTTTCAGACGGTCTCACAATATTGTTGATAATGTTCGGTCAAACCATAAAGAATCATGGCGGTTAAACCCTAAATTTTGTAATGCGGGAAATACAGGGTGGGCATGGCAATGGCTTTGCCTTGGTATTGCAGTTCGCGCATTTTGTAATATTTGAGGTTCATGGCGAAATCAAACGGCACGTAAAACACTTCGGCTACCTCATCGGGATTGATTTGAATACTCGGATTGCCGGTACACAGCGTGGGAATGGGTGCACCTCGTAACCTGAAGGCGTGCAGTGCGGCGGTAAGGCGGGGAAGGTTTGCCAAGTTTGTGGCAGGATGCCGGCTTCCTTATGTGTTTTGCGTAAGGCAGTTTGGGTTAGATCAAGGTCTTGCGGCTCATGGCAGCCGCCGGCTAGAACGATTTGTCCGGTATGATGGCGCAATGAACCGGAGCGGCAGGTAAATAATATCTGCCATTGATGGTCTTTTTCCACCACAGCCAGCAATACGGCGCGACTTTGCATGCTGTCGGGCGGAGGAAACGGTTGCACAGACTTTGCGTACGGCAGTCGAATTCGTACGCGTGTAACAGAAAATCAGCAAGTAGTCGGGTTATGGCGGTATCCGTAAAGAGTTTGAAAGATTATATTACATTAGGTTTACGGTCGCTTGAATCTACAAATCAGACAGCTTGTGATAAAGTTATGCCTAAACTGAAAGGCCGTCTGAAAACACGGCCGGCGATGTAAAGGAATTGTTATGTTTTTTGTCCCTTCTCGTATCTGCGCTGTGGCTGCGGCGGTGATGATGTTGTTTGCGGTTGAAAGTTATGCCGCCAACGAAATCAAAATCCAGCCCAAAGCGGTAAAAGAAGTAAAAGAGCTGATTCAGAAGAAAAGCCGCTATACACCTGAAGAGCGCGAATTGGAGCGTCAGCGGCGTCTGGGTGTGATTGACCGTGCCAATACCGTGTTTACCTTATTGGGAGCCGAGATGGCTTTGCAAAAAGGCGATGCGGGCATAGCCTTGGCCACTTATATGGTGTTGCTCAACCGCACCAAATCACCGGAAGTTGCGGAGCGTGCGTTGGAAATGGCGGTGTCTCTGAATGCGTTTGAACAGGCTGAGATGATTTATCAGAAATGGCGCGAAATCGAGCCGGTGCCAGGTGCCGCACAAAAACGCATGGCATGGGTGCGTGATTTGCTGATGGGTAATACCGACCAAAAACTAAGCGGTTTGGATGATGTGTTGCTCAATGCCACAGAGGAACAGACGCAGCGTATTTTCTTATTGCTGGCGCAAGCAGCGGTGCAGCAGCAGGGATTGGCTGAAAAAGCTGGCAGAGAAGTGCATAAGGCCGCAGAAAAATATCCCGATATGCCGGAAGCAGCGATTGCCGATGTGATTTTCAGCGCGCAAGAAGGTAATGAACGCCATGCGGTAGCGGCTATGCAGCGTTTGGCTAATTTGGATGCGGAAATTTTGCCCCCAACTTTGTTGACTATGCGTTTGGTCGCGCAACGTCAGCCGCAGATGCTCAACCGCTTTTTTGAAGAAACCGATACCGTTGATTTGTCACCGGTGTGGCAGGAATTGGAAATCAGCAGCCTAATTGCTTCCCGACAGCCGGATAAAGCCTACGCGCGTTTGCAGCAATTGTTGGCAGCCAATCCGAATGCGGATTTGTATATTCAGGCGGCCTTATTATCGGCCAGCCGTAAGGAGGACATTTCAATCACTGATAATTATCTGGAAAAAGCCTACAACACCGGCACCCGCGAGCAGCAAGGCCGTGCAGCCATTATTGGCGCCATGCGTTATGCTGATGTGAAAAATTATGCCGAAGCGAAAAAACGGGCGGATAAAATCAGTGCGCCGGAATATGCGTTTGACAAAGCGGTGTTGAAAGCGTCAATTGCTGCTGAAGAGGGAAATATGTCCGCAGCCCTAACCGAAGCGCGCCGTGCTCAAAAGCTGCCTGAGCAACAGGGGCGTTTTTTCGGGGCGGCAGAGTTGCAGCGGGTTTATCTGTTTGCCTTGGCGCAAAGCGATAAACCGAAAGCCGCACTTGCCGAATTGAATAATATGATGGCAAAAGCCGCCAAACAACCCGAATCAGCCGAGCGTTTGCCGGATATTTTGTATCAGCGTGCCATGGTTTATGAAAAGTTAGGTCAGCATCAAAAAGCCGTTGCCGATTTGCGTCGCTATAATGATTTGAATCCCAATAGCGCCAGTGGCATGAATGCTCTGGGTTATACCTTATTGGTTATGCCCAATGGCGAGCAATATCTTGATGAAGCCTTCAAGCTGATTCAGGCAGCCTATCATTTAGATCCGGAATCCGCTGCGATTAACGACAGCTTGGGTTGGGCATATTATCTGAAGGGGGATTCTCAGGCCGCATTGCCTTATTTGGAATACGCGTATCGCGAGCATCCTGATGCCGAAGTCGCTTCGCATTTGGGCGAAGTATTGTGGCAACTGGGGCAGCGGGAACAGGCGAAACAGATTTGGCATGACGGTTTGCAAAAAAAAGGGGATAAAGCCACGTTGGGAGCGACCATGAAGCGGTTCGGCGTGGCTGTGCCGAGTACGCAGTCTGTCCGTAAAGGTAAGATTAAAGCAAAATAATTGATGGGCTGGGTCCTTTGCAAAATCCCCACCGTTGGCACATTTTTTCGCAATGTGCTTTTCAAACGTTTGTCTTTTTGGGTAATCTGTCTGCACGCTTTGCATTCGCTTAGTTTTGAACGCTATTCAAATCTAAGGTTTTACAAGGACTTAAGGCCGTCTGAAAAAATAAGGGGCTTAGGAAGCAAAATCATAAAACTTTATGGTAAGCTTCTGATATCTATATTAAAAACAAGTACCCAAAGCCCGGTAAACTTTCTGAGCAGAAATTCCGGCAAATATTACGCCTTTCTGCCTCAGGTTTGACTGCTTCCGACACAGCCGGATTAAC
>NZ_PXYY01000151.1 GCF_003013245.1 Neisseria iguanae | reverse complement strand
GCGGCGGAACGGGCAGTTCGTTCCAATACAGGAACTGAAGCCGTTTCTTTGGGATACGCTTTTTTAATTTGCAACGGCTTATCTTCATTTTTGCAGCCCATCATGACTGATAATCTACGTCAGCCCCATAATTTTTCAGAAGGCCTTTCGTTTTTTACTGCCCGGTTTCGATGGTTTAATCTTTGATAACGGCAAACTTTTCCCAATTGGCCTGCACATAGGCCACGGCAGCGGCCATATCTTCATCGGCAGCTTCGTAATATCCGCCATCAAGTTCTTCAAAACCGGCAAACTTGGCGCGGATATCGTCTAATGGCGTGTCGGCTTCGGCCAGTTGCTCGATTTCTTGGCCATATTTCGCATACAGCGTTTTGGCTTTGTCTAAAATTTTCGGAGTTGGTTTAATCTGCCAGCGTCGCAGGCTGTCGGCCACGGGGTTTAGAAAAATATATTCACCGTAGCCTGCCGCGATGAGTTGCACAAAGCCGCCTTCCTGCACTTGGCTGTCGAGATAGCAATAGGCGGTTAAGGTGTGCTGTTCGTCGTTTAAATAAGCCATTTCTTCGTCACTGATTTGCGCTGTGTGGTCGAGATAAGCCGCGCTTAAGGTGTAGAGAAACTCGGCTGGGTCGTTGGGATTGAGTTCGTCGGGTTGGAATAAAGTAGTCATGTCAGGGGTTCTGAAAAAATGGGGATGGCAGCCATTATCATTATAAGGAAAACGGCGTTGGGTAGGAAATTTTGATTGTTGCCGCATAATATTTTCAGACGGTCTCACAGATGAATACGTTTATCGGTGTAAACAAATGTGTTATCTTGAGGCCATTAATTATATAAGGAAACCATCATGCACACACTTTCCCTGAAAGCAGCGCGTTTTGCCACGCTGCCCAACATGTTTTACAGCCCGGTCAAGCCTGAGCCACTGAATCAGCCATATTGGATTGCGGTCAACGAAACCTTGCTGGACGAACTCGGTATGCCGTCTGAAACGTTTCAGACAGCGCCGAATCTTGCTTATCTTTCCGGCAGCTTGGCGGAATATCAGCCGCAGCCAATAGCGACGGTGTACGGCGGCCATCAATTCGGTGGCTACACACCGCGTTTAGGCGATGGGCGTGCGTTGTTACTGGGTGAGACGGTGGATAATAATGGCAAGGCATGGGAATGGCAGCTTAAAGGTGCGGGCAAAACGCCGTATTCGCGCTTTGCTGACGGCAGGGCGGTGTTGCGCTCGAGTGTGCGCGAATATTTGTGTTCCGAAGCCATGCATGGCCTGAATATTCCGACCACGCGCGCGTTGGCCTTGATCGGCAGCAATGACGAAGTGTACCGCGAAACCGTCGAAACTGCCGCCGTGGTCACCCGAATCGCACCGGGTTTTATCCGCTTCGGCCATTTTGAATATTTTTTCTATGCCGGCCGTGAGGCCGGGCTGAAAACGCTGGCCGATTTCGTTATTGGGCATTATTACCCCGAATGTCGCGAAGCCGGGAATTCTTATCTGGCTTTGTTGCAAATAGTATTCGAGCGGACCGCCGATACCGTCGCCGCATGGCAGAGCGTCGGCTTTTGCCACGGCGTGATGAACACTGACAATATGTCGATACTCGGCCTGACCATCGATTACGGTCCGTTCGGCTTTATGGAAGGATACGACCGCCGCCACGTCTGTAACCATTCCGACCACGAAGGCCGCTATGCCTATCATGCCCAGCCTTATATCGCGCATTGGAATTTGGCGGCTTTGGCCAATTGTTTTGAAGCTTTGGTGCCGGAAAACAAACGCAATGATTTATTGGAACAATGGCCGCAAACCTTCCAGACGGCCTATCTTAAATACATGCGCCCGAAGCTCGGTTTGCTGGACGAACACCAAGACGACGAGGAACTGATCGCCGATATGTTCGCCGCGCTGCAAGATAAAAAAATCGATTTCACCCTATTTTTCAGACGATTGAGCGCAATCAGCAATGCGCATGACGACGCCCTGCCTGCTGAACTGATGGCTTTGTTCGGCGATAATAATCCGCAATTATTTTTGCGTTGGGTCGGCCGCTACCGCCAACGCCTGCGTGCTGAAAAAAATGACGATGCCGCACGCAAACTGCGCATGAATCAGGTCAATCCGCTGTATGTGTTGCGGAATTATCTGGCGCAACAAGCCATCGAATCGGCCAAACACGGTGATTACCGGGAAATCGGACGTCTGCACCGCTGCTTGGAAAACCCGTTTGACGAACGGCCAGAGTTTGCCGATTTAGCCGAACCCGCACCGGAATGGGCGGAGGGGATTGCGGTGAGTTGTTCGAGCTGAAGTGCGTGGAAGGCCGTCTGAAAAACAGAGGCCTTACCCGTAAATTTTCAGAAACCTTATAATCCGTCATTGCCGGGTAGGTGGGAATGACGGGCATAGTTCTCTTGGTTCAAATTGAGTTTTGCAAAAGCCTCTTGAGTTTTGCAAAACCTCAAACAATAGATTTTTTCAGACGGCATTTTATATTCCCGTTTATTTCAACATTCAGAGATGTAAAATTTTCAAGCAAACTTTATCCGTCACTATCGAACTTGACCCGATAATGACGGACATTATTTTTTTTTGAGTACAAATTCTGAATAATTCATCAATGTCATCAATACCCCTACTATTGCAAAGATGCTTTATCTCTGCCCACTTTTTCTCAATATCGTTTAAATCAGGGCGGTAAGGCGGTACCAAAGAATGGTATGCCCAGCCTCCCGTAATGCCGTTACAATCTCATTGCCTTTATGGAAAGTCGCATTATCCGTCACAATGACACTTTGCCCAGGTAAATTCGGAATAAGCAACTCATTGACCCATTTCGTCAAAACCGCACGTGCGATACTGAAATCAAATAAAATGCCGAGACCTTTGCAAAACCCTCTTAAACCCCATGCAAAGTAACCATAGTTACCAAATGGCGTAATACGTCCCAAACCCCTAAAATCCCCTAAATTCCTTTGAAACCGGATTTTAGAGGATTCTCCCCATGGGCCGCTTTTTCAAACAAACTACCGAAACCATGATTGCCAAACATATTGACCGCTTTCCATTGCTTAAAAACCACTTCATTACCGGCCGGCAGCCCATCACCAATTATCCCGAACAGCAAAAAGGCCGTTATGCCC
>NZ_PXYY01000150.1 GCF_003013245.1 Neisseria iguanae | reverse complement strand
CAAGATATTGTTTTGGGCCAACCCGTGACGATAACGGCAAAGTGTACTGTGCCCGGGTGTGTCGGGTTCGTCAAAACCACAAAAGAGATAAAAGCCAATACGGGTAATGAGGCTGTGTCCGGGGTCGGATAGGCTGTGCATCGGCCGGTTAAACGGCGTTGGACACGGACAGTCATGAACAAGGGGGACGGCCGCCGTTATGACGGGTATAACGGCCTTTTTGCTGTTCGGGATAACGGTTGCCGGCCGGTAATGAAGTGGTTTTTAAGCAATGGAAACCGGTCAATATGTTTGGCAATCATGGTTTCGGTAGTTTGTTTGAACAAGCTGCTCATGAAGAAAACCCTCTAAATTCGGCTTAAAGGGAATTTAGAGGGTTTTAGGGGTTTCGCAAAGGTCGCATGCCGCCTGAAAGTAATTTACTTTCAGGCGGCATGGTTGTTTTTATATAAATAACTGTTTAATCGGCAAAGCTATGTTCAGCTGTCGGAAAGGCTCGGGCTTTGACTTCATCGACATAAGCCTTTACTGCCGCCTGCACGCTGTCTTTGCCTTGCATGAAATTTTTCACGAATTTGGCGGTTTTACCCGGGAATACACCCAGCATATCGTGCATGACCAAAACCTGACCGTCACAATCCACGCCGGCACCAATGCCGATTGTCGGGCAGCCAACGCTTTCAGTCACTTGTTTGGCCAATGGCGCCGGCACGCACTCCATCAACACAAGCGCCGCGCCCGCTTCATCATGTGCTTTAGCATCATTCAACAAAGCCTGAGCTTTGTCACCACGCCCCTGCACTTTATAGCCACCGAACGCGAACACCGACTGCGGTGTCAAACCGATATGCGCACACACCGGAATACCGCGTATTTGCAGAAATTCGGTTGTTTCCGCCATCCATACTCCGCCTTCCAATTTCACCATGTGTGCACCGGCCACCATCAATTCCGCCGCAGCGGAAAATGCCTGTTCTTTGCTTTGCTGATACGCACCAAAGGGTAGATCACTTACAATCATAACGTTTTTTGCGCCGCGTGCTACAGCTTCGGTGTGGTAACACATATCGCGCAAACCCACTTGCAGTGTCGACGTACGCCCCTGCACGGTCATACCCAAAGAATCGCCCACCAGCAAAACATCCACGCCGGCTTCTTCCATCAAAGCGGCAAAGCTCGCTTCATAGGCAGTAAGCATGGCAATTTTGCTGCCTTCGGCTTTCATTTTTTGGAGTGTGTTAACGGTAATCATTATTGGTCTCCTGTCTTTTCAGACGGCCTTCTCAGATTAAAACGAGACCATTATAAGGCTTTCGTGTTGAGTATGTGTCAAAAAATAAAAAAACAGCTTAACCATATTCATGATTAAACTGTTTAATTTGGTGCCGGCACCAAGAGTCGAACTCGGGACCCCCTGATTACAAGTCAGGTGCTCTACCAACTGAGCTATACCGGCTTTGCTAAAATGCTCAAAAGCAATGCAGTTTCAAACTGGTGCCGGCACCAAGAGTCGAACTCGGGACCCCCTGATTACAAGTCAGGTGCTCTACCAACTGAGCTATACCGGCTAAGAGAGACAGCATTATGCCGTTAACTTTGTTCATTGACAAGTGCTTTGCCGCTAAAAAAAATCTGCCGGGTCATAAAATCTTTGATTTTTAATTGAATATACTTTATTTTATTTCAATCAAATAATATGATTAAAATTAATGCGTCCGATAGCCGCACCAACAGTTCGAAACACGCTGAGACCTTTGCCAAATTTCCAGCATCGGCACATTTCTTCGAGCAGCGCTTCCCGAACGCTTGGCTTGTTCATGATATGCCTGCACGTTCTGCGATCCGACAGCTTCGAATTGAACCTAAATCCGGGAATGTTGCAAAGGTTTCAGGCCATCTGAAAGATACATTGCAATCTGTTAAAATAGCCGACACTTTCCCAATACTTCACAATCCCCTATGACCCAACACCCTTACCGCCGCTTGCGCGGACCACAATCGCATTTACCCGAAGCCAGCATTTCCGAAGAAGGCAATATCCGCTCACTGCATTTAGGCAGCGCAACAATTCAAAGCTCGATGAACCTCGACCACCCTGCCGAACTGGTTTTGTCCTACAGCCGTGCCATGATGGGCTGGTTGTTGTTTGCCGAAAACACGCCGCGCCACATCACCCAAATCGGTTTGGGCGGCGGGTCGTTTGCGCGCTGGATTGACGCTTATCTGCCTGACACCAAGCAAACCGCTGTCAACATCAATCCGCAAGTGATCGCCGTGGCACGCAGTTTGTTCGAATTGCCGTTTGAAGACGAACGGTTTGAAATCGTGGAAGCAGACGGCGCAGAATACATTAAAGTGTTCCGCTACAATACCGACGTGATTTTGGTGGACGGCTTCGACGGTGAACAAATTATCGATGATTTGGTGAGCGAGATATTTTTTGAAAACTGCCGCCAAGCCTTGTCGTCTGACGGTGTGTTTGTGACCAACTGGTGGAGCGGCGACAAACGTTATCAGCGTTTTGTCGAGCGTTTGCTGAAAGTGTTCAACGGCCGCGTGTTGGAATTACCGGCAGAAAGTCACGGTAATATGGTGGTGATGGCGTTTCAAAGCAGCCCGAAAGAGCAAAATATCGACAACCTGAAAAAGCGCGCCGACAGGCTCAGTAGATTATATGATTTGAATTTCAAACGCATGCTGTCTGATTTGAAAGCCAACAATCAAAACAACGGCAAACATTTTTATTTATAACAACAAGGCCGTCTGAAACCTTATCCGTGTTCAGACGGCCTGAAAAATCAAAAGGAAACCATCATGTTGAAGCCCGAAATCACGGCCATTACAGGCCCGGCCGGCCCATTAGAAACCATTTATCTGCCTGCCCAAGGCACGGCTTGCGGCGTGGCGGTGGTCAACCACCCCAACCCGCTGCAAGGCGGCACCAATACCAACAAAGTGATTCAAACTGCCGCCAAAGCCCTGACCGGGCTAGGTTTTCACTGCTACCTGCCCAACCTGCGCGGCGTAGGCAACAGCGGCGGCGAACACGATTACGGTAAAGGCGAAACCGACGACTGTATTTGCGTCATCGACTACGCGCGCGCGCAACACCCCGAACTGGAAAAATTCGTGTTGGCCGGTTTCTCTTTC
>NZ_PXYY01000015.1 GCF_003013245.1 Neisseria iguanae | reverse complement strand
TAAGGATACGGTAAATGGTTGCTTTGCTGACTTGGCATTGCCGGGCCGGCGAAGTAACGGTGGTTTTATCCTGCGCGCTGATGTGGGGTGAGCTGGGTGTTTTTGTGGGTGTTCATTTCAGTATTGTCTTTCCAATACGGTAAACAACGCCGGCTTTTCTTAAAGCTATCTTTAGCACACTCCGGCAGAGACCCAAAAAGCGGACTGCAGGTTGCAGTCGAGGGGAAAACCAAATGCGTCGTTATCCGCAAAACCGCCGGCTTCAAAGCACAAGATGTTGCCCGAGTGGCGGATCAGGCTCTGAAACCGGTCAAAAGCGTTATCCAAACCATCACGTTGGATAACGGCAAAGCGTTTTACCGGCACGGGAGCTTTGTCAAAGTACTGGCCATGCAAACCTGACTTCTGCCGTCTCTACCCCTTCCGGGAAAGGGTTGGCGGCGCATACCAACAGACTGATCCGGCCATCCTTCCCGAAGGGGACGGATTTTAGAAAATTGGGCGGCAAACAGGTTAAGGCGGTTGGGGCTGCCCTCAACCGCCGACCGGGGAAAATACGGGATTATGAGATACCGGCCGATTTGTTTTTAGCGGCTCCTGCCGCCGGCATTTGAGTGTTGCACTGGAAATGCGAATGTAAGGCTGTTTGAAATCTGATTTTCAGATGGCCTTTTTTTATATGGATTTATTTGTTTCAATCGAATCGGTTGGCTTTTTCCACTTCGCACCATGCGTCAAGAATCAGTGTGCCGTCGTTTTCTTTGAGCAGCGTGGCATCGGAAAGCATGCGCCGCCAGGTGCGTGCGTCTTTGAGACCGTGCATCAGGCCTAAGCAGTGGCGGACGATGTGGCGCAAAATAGTGCCACGTCCGCTTTGGATTTGTGCTTGGCTGTAGGCAAACAGGCGTTGCACTAAGTCGGCGTATTCGATGGGAGTGTGGCTGCTGCTGTAGAAAAGTTGATCCCATTCACGCATGACCATCGGGTTGTGATAAGCTTCGCGGCCAACCATGACGCCGTCGACGTGTTTAAGATGTCCGGCGATTTGCTCGTTGGTGGTAATACCGCCGTTAATCAGGATTTCGAGCTCGGGGAAGTCTTGTTTCAGACGGTAAACGTAATCGTATTTTAGCGGCGGCACTTCTCGGTTTTTTTTCGGTGACAAGCCGTCGAGCCATGCGTTACGGGCATGGACGATAAAGGTTTTGCAGGCAGTTTTGTCGCGCAGCGTACCGACAAAATCGGCCACGGTTTGGTATTCGGTTTGGCGGTCGACGCCGATGCGGTGTTTGACGGTGACGGGAATCTGTACGGCATCCTGCATGGCATTTAAGCAATCGGCCACTAAATCGACTTCGTTCATCAAACATGCACCGAACGCACCTTTTTGTACGCGCGGACTGGGGCAGCCGCAGTTGAGATTCACTTCGTCGTAACCGTATTTTTGCACGGCTTTGGAGGCTTTGGCCAACTCGACAGGGTCGCTGCCGCCCAGTTGCAGCGCAACGGGGTTTTCACCTTCGTTAAACATGAGAAAGCGGTTTTTGTCGCCGTACACAATAGCACCCGAGTTAATCATCTCGCTGTAAAGCCATGTGTTTTGCGTGATTTGGCGTACCATGTGGCGGTAGTGTCTGTCGGTCCAATCGAGCATGGGCGCGACACAAAGGCTGCGTGGCGGTAGGTTGGTTGGTGTCATGTTGAAATGATAAAGCTGGTGAAAATGGACAAGATTATAACAGAGATGAATGCGACGATATTCAATGCCGCCGACTATATTTTATCTGGATTTTTTGTAAGGGTATGTTGGCGGTTCAATGAATATTTCAATGAAGTTTGACTTAAAGCATATTTTTTTTGATGTGGTATTGCGTATTAATATAAATATGTTAGCATTTGTGAAAATAAAATATTATCTAAAATAAAATATTATCTTTTTAAATAAGATGATATTTTTATAGTAAAATATTTTAAGTTTTTGAATTTTCTAAATTTATTCATATATGTTTGTTTATCCCTTAACATTTGAAAAGGACATGTCATGAAAGCGTTGAAATCGTTTCTGATATGGGGCTTGGTGGTGTTGGCAGGAGTATTTGCCTTCGCAACTTTGGCCCTCAGCCGTGGCGAACACGTCAGTGCTATTTGGCTGGTAGTGGCTGCGGTATCGGTGTATTGCATTGCCTACCGTTTTTACAGCCTTTATATTTGTAAAAACATTTTGCAGCTTGACGAACGTCGTATGACACCGGCAGAACGCAACAACAACGGTGTCGATTATGTGCCGACCGATAAAAAAGTATTGTTCGGCCACCATTTTGCCGCGATTGCCGGCGCAGGTCCGTTGGTGGGACCGGTGTTGGCTTCGCAAATGGGTTATCTGCCGGGCACGCTGTGGATTATCTTCGGTGTGGTTTTGGCCGGCGCCGTGCAAGACATGATGGTGCTGTTTGTTTCCATGCGCCGCGACGGTAAATCTTTGGGCGACATCATCAAGCAAGAATTGGGTACAACAGCCGGTGTAATTGCTTCCATCGGTATCCTGATGATTATGATCATCATCACTTCGGTGTTGGCTTTGATTGTGGTGAAAGCGCTGACCCACAGCCCTTGGGGTACGTTTACTATTGCCGTGACCGTGCCGATTGCGCTGTTTATGGGTTTTTATGCCCGCTTTATCCGTCCGGGCCATTTGGGTGAAATCGCGATTGTCGGCTTTATCGCCATGATGAGTGCGGTGATTTTCGGTAACCATGTGGCCGAAAGTGCGATTGGTCCTTGGTTTGACTTAAACGGTGTGCAGCTGGCCTTCGGTATTATGCTGTATGGCGCCATTTCTTCGCTACTGCCGGTATGGTTTTTGATGACACCGCGCGATTATTTGGCAACTTTCCTGAAAATCGGTACTATTATTGCCTTAGCCATCGGTATTATCGTGGTCGGCCCGGTATTGAAAATGCCGGCCGTGACCCACTTTATTGATGGTACAGGTCCGGTATTCTCCGGTAAATTATTTCCATTCTTATTTATTACCATTGCCTGCGGTGCGGTATCCGGTTTCCACGCGCTGATTTCTTCCGGTACTACCCCTAAAATGATTGAAAACGAAACCCACGTCCGTGCCATCGGTTACGCCGGTATGCTGATGGAAAGTTTCGTGGCGATTATGGCTCTGGCAGCAGCTTGCGTCTTGGAGCCGGGCGTGTACTTCGCAATGAACAGCCCTGCGGCTTTGATTGGTACTGATCCTGCGACTGCGGCACATGTTATTACCACACATCTGCAAATTCCGGTGGATGCGGCAACTTTGGCCAATACTGCGCGCGAAGTAGGTGAAAATTCGATTCTGTCCCGCGCCGGTGGTGCGCCGACCTTGGCGGTCGGTATGGCACACATCATGAGCCAATTGGTTCCGGGTGAAGCCATGATGGCCTTCTGGTATCACTTTGCACTGTTGTTTGAAGCTATGTTCATTTTGACTGCGGTAGATGCGGGAACCCGTACTTCACGTTTTATGGTGCAAGATTTGTTAGGTATTTTCGTCAAACCTTTAGGAACAGGTCAGGGGATGTTCTCCAATCTGGTCGCCACTTTCTTAACCGTTGGCGCATGGGGCTACTTCCTGTACACCGGGGTAACCGACCCACTGGGCGGTATCAACTCGCTGTGGCCTTTATTCGGTATCGGCAACCAAATGCTGGCCGGTATGGCGCTGATTATGGTGGCAGTTGTGTTGGTGAAAATGAAAAAAGAACGTTATGTCTGGGTGCCGCTGGTTCCAGCAATGGGCTTATTGATTGTCACCGCCGTAGCTTCCATGCAGAAACTGTTCGACTCCAATCCGCGCGTCAGCTTCTTGGCACACGCTGCGCAATACCGTGAAGCGGCTGCACGGGGCGAAATATTGGCACCGGCCAAAGATGTGGCACAAATGGGTCAGATTGTATTTAACGATTATATCAACTCAGGTTTATGTGCGGCATTTATGCTGGTCGTGATTTTTATCGCCATCTACGGCTTGATGACAGCCATAAAAGCGCGTAAAGTAGCTTGGCCGACTGCGAAAGAAGTCCCTGCTGTTTACCGTGACGAGGTTCAAACCAATGAGAAAATTGCTTAACCATCCTTTGATGGGCCGTCTGAAAAAAGCGCACAAAAGCTTTTGTATTGCTGCCAATTACATGGCAGGTATTCCGGACTATGACCGCTACGTTGCCCAGCAACGCAAGCATAATCCGAATACGCCAGTGATGACTCGGGCGCAGTTTATTGAGTATTGCCGAATCAAAAGGGGCGGCGGCTGCTGTTGAAAGATCAAAAAAGCCCAGCATGGTTGCATGCAGGGCTTTTTCTATGAGAGAAACGTGTGTATTTCCGTATTGAGCCTAATCATAAAAAAGCCGTCTGAAAATACGCTTTGATTTTCAGACGGCTTTTTTATGATTCATTTGTTATGGTTTGGATTTCGGCTGATACAAAGAATACGGCGATACAAAAAAAATCGGCAGCTCCATTTTCGCAGATTTTTCCAGTGAAGCGATTGGCTGATAACTGCCGAACGATCAGAAAGAGCAAAGGATTTAGGAAGCAAAAATATCAAATCGGGCTATTTCGAAGTATCTTCATTAATATTTAACCCAAATGTTCATGAGAATGGTTAAACCTACATTCCTTCTCCTTCAAATACAGATAACACAAATCCTTCGAAATACTGTGGAATTTAGACAGATGTTCTTTAACATAACTCCGGAAAAACCTGATACCGTTGATATGCTGCTTCCTGCGGGCAAGCTCATCGGCATTATGATGGACACGGCAATGCTTCTCATAGCCCATATCTACAAAACCACCATATGCCTTCCGGTCATCGGTGTCGATTTCGCCGTCGGCAGAAATGTGGCCGCGTATCACTTTGGTTAACGGAGCTTTTGACGCATTGTCCGATAGCAGATTTTCGAGCAGAAAAGCGCGTATGCACGGCGATATTCAAAGAGGGCGGTTTTACACGCTGAGCCGGTAAAACCGGCCGGTGCGGCAAGGTCGGAAACCTTGCACGCATTTCCAACGTAACAGACAGGTTTTTATGCCGGAAAGATGCCGCATGATGAAATGAGGACATGCTTGAGGAATAATCCCGCCATAGGCAACGCCGTTACATTTCAATATTCTGAAGACAATGGTTTTACCTGAAGAAGCCCCGCGCCCGCGCTATCCCTGATACGTCGTGTACCGGAGTAAGACCCGTCTGATTCGGCAATGCCGGTCATTTTGGCGGTATCGGAAGCGGTTAACTCAAGCGCGGAACAGCGGATTATTGCGCTGAGATTTTGCTGAATTTTTGAGATTTGTTTTTTAATTTCATATCAGGAATTTATCACGTTTTTTAGTGATTTTGCTTCCTAAGTCCCAAATACTTTAACGAAACGAAATAAACGTTTTGTTTTTCAGACGGCCTTAAGCAGTTGAAAGGCCGTCTGAAAACATTTTACGCCAAACCTTTTGCCGTCATTGAAAATATCGTTTATGGCGCCAGTTTTTCAGATAGATTGCAGGGCCATCTGAAAAGATGATGTCCTATCGTATCAATTCCTGCCCATGCTTCGTTATCTGACCGCTGTTTTAATTATTGCGGTTGCCGCTTTTACCCTTTGCCCGCAACCTGCCGCCCAATTTCACCTTGCAATGGCGGCATTCGATGGAACACCAGCTTTGGTGCCAATCTTATCGTTCCAATAGGAAAACACTGCACTTAACACGCATGCAAATACTGGCCTTCGGCGCAAGGATGCCTTCAGACGGCCTGCCGGTAACTGCCGATCAAGGTTTTGTGGCGCAACAAGGCCATCTGAAACTGCCTAAACTGAATTGGACGGTTTCGCGCAATATGCAGGGCGAAATCCGTGTTGACGGGCGGATTTGGCCGTTGGCCGACACCCTGCCCGATTATTCTAATGTGCATATCGAACCCGTACGCCTGCCGCGTGCGGCCATACGTTTTGGAGTTCGTGAATGACCCGACCATTACACAGTGACCTTCCTGCCAACAGCCAGGAAATTTTAGAAAATACGACCGCGAATCGGTCGCACGCACGCGGCAAAACCAAACCGTGCGCTACATCATCGGAGCAATTGCGGTGCTGTATTCGCTGTTTCACATTTACATTACCTTCTTTCTTTCCTATGCCCACGTTGCTGCAACGTTCGATACACGTTGCCACATTGGTTGACGGTCGTGTCGGTAAGCATTACTCTTCGATTGTCGGCGTAGTAAGTTTGTCAGCCGTGGTGGAAGGCTGGTTCAAAACCTACATTCCGACATGGCAACACCGGCGGCTTGGTGATGATTATGCTGGAACTGACTACCGGTTTCATCGGCATTGCCATGGTTGCCGTAATTTTCGGATTGAATATTTTGGCTGCCCAAAAGCAAACTAAAACCGCTTAATCGGTTATCATCACAGGCCGTCTGAAAAAATATTTCAGACGGCCTTTTGTCATCAAAATCCGCTACAATGTTTTACGTGAACCACTATTGCCCCTTATGGCGGAATCAATAAATAACGGCTACAAGGCAGCCTGCTGCAGACGGTACGCAGTACGCAAAAGCAAGTCACACTGTAGCGGTTTTTTTAGTGATTCCACTCTGGTAAAAACCAAAGGAGAATCCATGCTGCAACGCCCGATTCCGAAAATTTTCCTGTTCGTCCCTGCCACCCGTACCGAGCGGATTGCCAAAGCATTCGCCAGTGGCGCGGACGAAGTGATTGTCGATTGGGAAGACACAATCGCGCCGGAAGATAAGGCTGCTGCCCGCGCCGATATTGCCGAATATTGCCGCCAACCCCATCAGCCTGCAGTGTGGATCAGGGTCAATCATGCACGCAGTGCGTTTTACGCAGACGATGTGGCTGCGGTAAAGACCATTCCTGAAATCAAAGGGATACTGCTTTCCAAAACCATTCACGCCGAGGAAATTTCTTCGCTTCATCACGCCACCGGCAAGCCGGTGATTGCCGGTATCGAGTCGGCGCAAGGCATGGCCGACATCGGCCAATTGGCGTGTTCGGACGGCCTGTTTGCGCTTACCTATGGCTGTTTGGATTTAGCCAATGATTTGGGTATCAGCTACGGCACTGCCGCTGCGCAAACCGTGTTCGACCGTCTGCGCACCGACATGCTGTTACACAGCCGCCTCAACAATCTGCATCCGCCCATCGAAAGTACTTTTCCTGATTTCAACGACCATGAAGCCAACCGCCGCAACACTGAATACTGGCGTGATATGGGGTTTGGCGGGGTTTTGTGCATCCACCCGAAACAGGTCGCCGCCGTGAAAGAAGCCTTAAGGCCGTCTGAAAAGCTTTTGGCTTTTGCTGCAAAAGTCGTGGCCGAAACCAGACGCAGCGGCGAAGCAGTTTTCCAAATTGACGGACAAATGGTTGATGCCCCCGTTATCGAGCGGGCAAAATGGATTTTGCGGCAATCCTGATTTTTCAGACGACTTTCTGTTCAGGCCGTCTGAAAAAATGTTGCTTTGTTTTCATCCGTTTGGTTTGTTTGAACGAATGACGGATAAGAAGTCCGGCAGCCCTATTTTCAGCCGTTCATTCACGCGGATTTGTATTCCGATGAATCTGTTCCGTGCTAAAATCACCTTGTTTGATGACAGCAAACAGCCATTCCGACCACCACTTTTCGCATAGACCCGCGTTTTCTGTTAAGGAAAATACATGAACATCAAGACCCTTCCATTGTCCGGCGGCAACATCGGCATCGAGCGCGAAAGCTTGCGTACCACAACCGACGGCTTCCTTGCCGGAACACGCCACCCAGAAGCTTTAGGTAATGTCTACACCCATCCGAACATCACCATCGACTATGGCGAAGCATTGTTGGAACTGGTCACCGATCCGCATCAATCCCCGAAAGCCGTTTATCGGCAACTTTTAGAACTGCACCAATTCAGCGCACAAAACATCGGCGAAGAGCGTATGTGGGCAGCCAGTATGCCCTGCCGCCTGCCCGACAATCCCGAACACATCGAAATCGGCTACTTCGGCCAAAGCAACGGTGCGAAACTGAAACGCCTTTACCGCATCGGCCTGTCCTACCGCTACGGCCGTACCATGCAGATGATTGCCGGCGTACATTTCAACTATTCCCCGCCTGAAAAATTATGGGCAGCCTTGGCCGAACAAGAAGGCAGAAAACCGACTGACACTTGGCGCAACGAGCGCTACATGGGCATGATCCGCAATATCCAACGCCACAGCTGGTTGATTTGCCACCTGTTCGGCACCGCCCCTGCCTGTGACCAAAGCTTCCAACCGGCGCAAAACGTGCTTGATCGTCTGCACAAGCAAAGCTTCACTTGGAAAAACGCCACCACCTTGCGCATGAGCCAGCTCGGTTATCAAAACAAAATCGATTTCAGCGTCAGCTTCAACCACCTGAACGAATACATCCGCGATTTAGGCGCAGCAGTATTGACTTCCGCACCGGTATACGAATACTTGGGCTTGCGCGGCCCTGCCGGACATTACCGCCAAATCAGTACCAATATCCTGCAAATCGCCAACGAATATTACAGCGGCGCACGTCCGAAACAAGTAATGAAAAAAGGGGAATTGCCCGTAAGCGCATTGAGCGCGCGCGGCATCGCCTATGTCGAACTGCGCCTGCTCGATAACAACCCGTATGACCCGGCCGGTATCAGCTTGGAACAAATCCATTTCTTGGAAAGCTTTATGCTGTGGTGTTTGCTGAAAGATTCACCGGCTTTTACCACCGCCGACTACAACGAAGCCAACCACAACCGCCTGCGCACCGCCTGCTTAGGCTTGAGCGAAGGCTTCAGTCTGTTTAAAAATGGCCGCAGCATTTCAGCACAAGATTGGGCAAACGAGATTCTGCACGAAATCATGCCGATTGCCGAAAGTCTCGACCAAAGCGACCACGGCGACAGCTACCGCGAAGCCGTACAAAACCAAATCCGCGCCAACAGCGGCGAAACCCTGCGCCTGCCGCAACGCGTGCAAGCCGAAATGGCCGAACAAGAATTCCTGCCATGGGCAACCGCCTTAACCTCGCAACATTTGGGTACCCTGAAGCAGCCGCTGCCGCAAGACATACAAACCAAACTGAAAGCGCAAAGCAAACAATCGCTGCAGGAATTTGCCGAAATCGAAGCAAAAGCTGCCGATGAAATTCCGTTCGATGACTATTTAGCCAACTATTTCAATCCCCTGCACGAATGCTTGGCGAAATTAACGGTTTAAAGATCTATCAATAAAAACCCCATCCCATACCATAAAAAGGCCGTCTGAAAAACTGTTCCCAATCCTTCAGACGGCCTTTAGCTTTTTGTAAAATTTAAGCTGAAACCATTAATCCGACATTGCCATCAAGCTGGCGTTACCGCCGGCTGCAGTGGTATTGATGCTGCACGAAATTTCTTCAAACACCTGCAGGATATCCAAACCGTTTTCAGACGGCAGGATACGAATTAACGCGCCATCGGTCGCCGCGAGCGCTTGTTTGCGCTCAGCCGGTAAATCTTCAATCGCAGCAACGTGGCTGATGCCGGCGTTTTCCGGTTTATCGACAATCAGCAAGTTGCCCAGCTGCGCCACTTCGGCAACCAGCGGGTGGTTGGCTTCCACCACGCCCTGCACACCGGCAGCGGCCAGTTGCACCAGCGCGGTAAATGATTGAACCAAATCACCGCCGTAAATCCATACGCGCTTCGGTGCGTGCCAGCTCAATACATTGCGCTCGCCGGTTGGCCCGGCCAATACAGATTCTGCTTGACGCAATGTGCGGATGCGGGTTTGACCCAAAGCTGCGGCAACGGCCAGTTTGTCTTCTTGGCTGATTGGCAGATTGTGCAACACGGCTTCCAAGCGTTTCAATACTTCGTCATCAACCTGACCGATTTTGCTCAAAGTCGGCGCTGCCCATTGTTTCAGACGGCTTAAGCGTTGCAGGTAGAACGGCCCGCCTGCTTTCGGCCCCGTGCCCGACAAACCGTGGCCGCCAAACGGCTGCACACCGACAACGGCGCCGACGATGTTGCGGTTGATATACACATTACCCGCTTCAATACGTTTGCGGATGTGTTCCACGGTCGCATCGATGCGGCTGTGTACACCGTGGGTCAGCGCGTAGCCTTTACTGTTGATTTGGTCAATCAGGCTGTCAAGCTCATCGGCACGGTAGCGCACGACGTGCAATACCGGGCCGAATACTTCGCACTGCAATTCGTTTAAATTATTTAATTCAAACAGAATCGGGGCAACAAAAGTCGATTGCGCATCGTCAATGCCGTCTGAAACTTTGATTTCGTGGAACGATTTGGCCACACCTTTCATTTTGTTGATGTGTGCCGACAGGTTGGCTTGCGCTTCGGCATCAATCACGGGACCGACATCAGTGTTCAGAAAACGCGGATTGCCGACCACCAACTCATTCATCGCACCTTTAATCATGCCGATCATGTGGTCGGCCACGTCTTCTTGTACGCACAAAATGCGCAATGCCGAACAGCGTTGGCCGGCCGAATCGAAGGCGGAATTCAACACATCGGCGCAGACTTGTTCGGCCAATGCGGTAGAGTCGACAATCATGGCATTTTGGCCGCCGGTTTCGGCAATCAGCACCGGATTATCGTCGCGTTTGGCCAATGTTTGGTTAATCAGGCGCGCCACTTCGGTCGAACCGGTAAAAATCACGCCGCTGATGCGCGGATCCTGCGTCAAGGCCGCACCGACCTCGCCCGCGCCCAATACCAACTGCAAGGCTTCAGACGGCACCCCGGCTTGATGCATTAAAGACACGGCATACGAAGCAATCAGGCTGGTTTGCTCGGCAGGCTTGGCCACCACGGTATTACCGGCAGCCAATGCTGCCACCACTTCGCCCGTGAAAATCGCCAACGGGAAATTCCACGGACTAATGGCGACAATCGTGCCCACGCCTTGAGTGTTGTCCGGCAAAGTTTGCTCGGCTTCACCGGCATAATAGCGGCAAAAATCGACTGCTTCGCGCACTTCGGCAATGGCGTTTTGCAGCGTTTTGCCTGCTTCGCGCACGGCCAGCATCATCAGTGCCGGGGTATGTTGTTCCATCAAATCGGCCAAACGGCGCAGGCAGGCGGCACGTTCGGCAGCCGGTGTGGCACCCCAAGCGGCTTGCGCAGCCACGGCTTCGGCAATTGCTTTTTGCGCCAAGGCAGCATTGGCAAACGAAACCGTACCAACCACATCGGTATGATCAGCCGGATTGTTCACCTCTTGCGGCGCGTTTACTTCACGCAGCTTGCCGTTGATAATCGAGGCCGTCTGAAAGCTTTGTGCCGCCGATTGATTCATTTTTTGCTGCAATTGCTGCAACACGTTTTCATTGGTCAAATCCACGCCTTGCGAATTCAGACGGCCTTTGCCGTACAAATCGCGCGGCAGCGGCAGAGCGGCATGCAGATGAATGCCTTCTTCGGCGATGGTGTCGAACGGGCTGCGGATCAGCTCATCAATACTGATTTTTTCATCAACGATTTGGTTGACAAACGATGAGTTGGCACCATTCTCCAGCAAGCGGCGCACCAAATACGCCAACAGCGTTTCGTGCGTGCCGACCGGCGCGTAAATACGCACGCGGCGGCCCAAATTTTGCGGGCCTACCACTTGGTTATACAAGGTTTCGCCCATGCCGTGCAGGCATTGGTGTTCGAAATCTTTACCCTTGCCCATTTCGTAAATCGCTGCCAGCGTATAGGCATTGTGGGTGGCGAATTGCGGGAACACGGCATCTTGCGCAGCCAGCAATTTGCGCGCGCAAGCCAGATAGGAAATATCGGTATGTACTTTGCGGGTGTACACAGGGTAGCCGTTCAGGCCATCAACTTGCGCCCATTTGATTTCGCTGTCCCAATATGCGCCTTTTACCAATCGAATCATCAGTTTTTGATTGTTGCGGCGCGCTAGGTCCACCAAATAATCAATCACAAACGGGCAGCGCTTTTGGTACGCCTGCACCACAAAACCAATGCCGTTGTAGCCCGCTAAATCCGGATCGGATACCAAAGATTCCATCAAATCCAGCGACAATTCCAAACGGTTGGCTTCTTCGGCATCGATATTCAGACCGATATTGTATTGTTTCGCCAGCAAAAACAGCGCTTTCAATTTCGGCAGCAATTCAGTCGTCACGCGCTCATGTTGCGTACGGAAATAGCGCGGGTGAATCGCCGACAATTTCACCGAAATACCGTTGCCGTCGTACACGCCCTGACCTGCCGCGTCCTTGCCGATGGCGTGAATTGCGGTCACGTAATCCTGATAATAGCGGTCGGCATCCGCTTGGGTAACCGCCGCTTCACCCAGCATATCGAATGAGAAACGGTAACCCAATTTCTCACGCTCTTTGCCGTTTCCCAACGCTTCTTCAATAGTTTGGCCGGTAACAAACTGCTTACCCAGCATGCGCATGGCGTAGTCTACGCCTTTGCGGATCAACGGCGCGCCGCCTTTACCCAACACGCGGCTCAAGGCCGAACCTAAATTTTGCCCGTTCGCAGGAGTAGCCAGTTTGCCGGTCACCAGCAAACCCCAAGCAGCCGCATTCACAAACAGGCTCGGGCTGTTGTTCAGATGGCTTTTCCAATCACCGTCTGAAAGCTTGTCGGCAATCAATCTGTTGCGCGTGGCATTGTCAGGAATCCGCAGCAAGGCTTCAGCCAGACACATCAGTGCCACACCCTCTTCACTAGATAACGAAAACTCGTGCATCAGCGCATCAACACCGCTGGCTTTGGTACGGCTGGCACGCACCTGCGCCACCAAACGGCGTGCCAAATCACTGGCAGAACGACGCTCCTCATCCGTCATCTGCGCCTGTTGCAGCATGTCTTCAACTGCTTCGATTTCATCGCGGCGGTAAGCATCGGTTACGGCTTGGCGCAACGGGGTTTGTTGGGGACGGGCAAATTGGAACATTATTTTTTTTCTCCTGAAAGACAGATGGCATTCATTTTTTAATCATATACCAAAACCACGTTCAGACGGCATGATTTTTTAGCATAGTTTAACTTAGTTCAAACTCAGATTAACTGAATAATAAAGATTGACAGTTTTTATTTTACAAGATAAATTTTCTTATAAGAAATTTTTTTAAGTAAAGGCTTTCACATGTTGCATTATGATTCTTTGCAAACCTCTTCCGCACTGGCATTCTCCCAATTGGTTCCGGCATTGGAAACCATGTTTGCCGCGCATTGCGACGTACCAATGCGCCACAATCACACCATTACCGACAAGCAAGGTAACAAAAAAGGTACCCTGCTGCTGATGCTGGCTTGGCAGCCCGAACGTTGGCTGGGCGTGAAAACCGTGTCGGTTTTTCCGCAAAATGTCAGGCACAACTTGCCCGGACTGCATTCGGTTTACATTTTATACAGCGCACAAACCGGCAAACCGGAAGCTATTTTCGATGGCGACAGCATCACCTCACGCCGCACTGTCGCCGCTTCCGCTTTAGCGGCGCGCTTCTTAAGCCGCGAAAACAGCAAAACGCTGCTGATTGTTGGTGCAGGCCGTGTCGCCGAATTGCTGGCCGATGCCTATTTAAGCGTGCGTCGAATAGAACGCTTCATCATTTGGAACCAAACCTGCAGTAAAGCCGAAAATTTGGCCGAACGTTTGCGTGGAAAAGGTTTGCAGGCTGAAACAGCCGTCGATTTGGCTGAAGCCGTCAAACAAGCCGATATTGTCAGCTGCGCCACCTTATCTACCGCTCCGCTGATTTTGCGCGAATGGCTTCAAACCGGCACGCATTTGGACTTAATCGGCGGTTTTGCACCCGATATGCGCGAAACTGATGATGCCTGCTTCGCCGATACCAGCGTATTCATCGATACGGAAGAAGCGTTAATGAAAGCCGGAGATTTACTCTCACCCATTGCTGCCGGCGTATTCACACCGCAACAAGTCCGGGCCACTTTAGCCGATTTATGCCGTCTGAAACACACCGGCCGCAAAAATACAGACGAAATCACGGTATTCAAATCTGTCGGCAGCGCGCTGGAAGATTTGGCCGCAGCGGTGTTGGCTTATGAGCAATTGAATGCTTGATTTTTTATAAAAAAGCCGTCTGAACATTTTTTCAGGCGGCATCAGTCATACCACAACAAAAAAAAACACACTTGGAGAAATATCATGCAGAATAAAAAAATATCCGCCCGCGTGCTGCTGGCCAGCTTAATTGGCAGCTCCATCGAATGGTTCGACTATTTTCTTTACGGTACGGTCGCCGCGCTGGTTTTCAATCAATTATTCTTCCCGGCCGAAGACCCGACCATCGGTACCATGCTGGCCTTTGCTTCGTTTGCCCTGTCGTTTTTCATACGGCCTTTCGGCGGTATTTTGTTCAGCCACATCGGAGATAAAATCGGCCGCAAAAAAACCTTGGTATTAACCCTGTCGCTGATGGGCGGCGCCACCGTATTGATGGGTTTGCTGCCCACCTACCAAGCCATCGGTATTGCCGCACCGATTCTTATGGTGCTTTTACGTTTGGTTCAGGGCTTGGGCATCGGTGGAGAATGGGGCGGCGCAATGTTGCTGGCGGTGGAATATGCACCGAAAGAAAAACGCGGTTTTTTCGGCAGCGTGCCGCAAATGGGGGTGACCATCGGCATGTTGCTGGCTACCTTGGCCTTAACTGTGATGACCATGCTGCCGGAAGACCGTCTGCCGGAAGACCGTTGTTTATCATGGGGCTGGCGCGTGCCCTTTCTGTTGAGCTCCGGTTTGGTGTTTCTCGGTTTGTGGATACGCAAAGGTATTGACGAAACACCGTCATTCAAGAAAAACCAAGCCGAAGGCAAAGTCGTGGCCGTACCTTTGTTTGAAACGCTGCGCCACCATAAGCGTGAAGTCATGATTGCGGTAGGAGCGAAATTTGTTGAAACTGCACCGTTTTACATCATGTCCACCTTTATCGTGTTTTACGCCACCAACCAACTTGATTTTTCGCGTACGGAAGTTTTGAATGCGGTTACCATTGCAACAGTAGTGACAACTTTGCTGATTCCGGTAATGGGGGCATTATCCGATAAAATCGGTCGCAAAAAAGTCTATACCGGCGGCGTATTGCTGATGATGGCTTATGCCTTCCCTTATTTCTGGCTGCTCGAAACCAAATCATTCGTCGCTTTAGTCGGCGCCACCGCATTAGGTTTGGGCGTGATTTGGGCACCGGCTACCGCCGTATTTAGGTACCATGTTTTCCGAGATTTTCAAAAGCAACGTCCGCTACACCGGAATTACACTAGGCTATCAAATCGGTGCCGCACTAGCAGGCGGTACCGCGCCACTGGTGGCCACATTCCTGCTGAAAGCATTCGACGGCTCCTACATTCCCATCGCCATCTACATTATCTTAACCGGCCTTATCTCGCTGATCGCCATCCGTGCGGCAGGCGATTATGCCGGCAAACTGCTTGACGGCTAAACCAAGAGACAAAAGGCTGCCCAATCCGTATCGATTGGCAGCCTTTATGCTATGATTTCATTTCAAGCCCAATAACATCAAGACAGCCTGACATGAGCGACCTGAACTTAGCCAATACCGTCAAAACACTGCGCCAAAAAAACGGCCTGACACTGAAAGAACTCAGCCAACGCAGTGGCATTTCCACCGCCACTTTATCTAAAATCGAACACGGCCGGCTTTCTCCTACCTATGAAAAAATTGCCGCCCTAGCCAAAGGTTTGGCCATAGAAGTAGGCGAACTTTTCCGCGCCGATCCTGTCATGCCTATGCTCGGGCGGCGCAGCGTGACACGCAAAGGCTGCGGCGTCATACACCACACCAAACAATATCTTTACGAACTACTCAACGCCGATTTGGAACACAAACGCTTCACACCAATGGTTGCGACACTCAAAGCACACGAACGCACTGAGTTCTCCAAGTTACACAGCCACGACAGTGAAGAGTTTTTTTACGTATTAAGCGGCAAGGTAATGTTGATTACCGAATTTTATACCCCACTCGAACTCAGTCCTGGCGATTCTTGCTATTTCGACAGCACCATGGGGCATGCCTGCCTTTCCGCCGGCGATGAAGAGGCCCGAATTTTATGGATCTCTTATACTTTTACAGGCAAACAATCGGATTAAAACCTGCCAAATTTCAGACGGCTCGGAAATAGACAAGGCCGTTTGAAAATTCAAGATGATTCACTGTATTTTTATGCCCAACAGCCCTAAAGTTGGCGGCTCGCTGCTATTTACAGTTTTTATAATGGAAGTAGCGTTTCAATACACAGCCGCCTGAAGGCGGCTGTGTCCTTGTAATAACCCTTACCAATCAAGGCGCATAAGCATAATGCGTCAATTCTCTAAAATTATCCCAAAAAGCCGAAAAATTATAACAAGAGGCTTAGGAAGCAAAATCATAAGACGGTGTCATCAATACGGATGGTCGGCGCGGTTATCACGGTTTGGTCGGTATGGGCGATGAAAGGCATTTCCGTGCCGGTCACGGAGGGAATGAATGTGCCCGCGACGCACAATATATCAACGGGATCGGGTCGTTTTGGGATTATTCAAAAAAACCGATTGGTAAAATTTAACAGTGTCTCTAAACATAACCTTGGTCACTGTCACTGCTAAAAAGTTGACCACAAGTTTCTGGGATGACAAAGAGAACTTCTGTAATGTTCTGGACATGTACTGTATGTACACAGTGGGTGTACGCCGTGCAGACACATGTGCTGCGGTTTAAGATTACTGAAACCTGATTTAGTCTTAGGAAGGTTCTATGATTTTAGGTACAGTTACTGCGACACATTTAAAGTGGAAGCAGGGTTCTGATATCCAAGCAGCATTGGATAAGGTTACTAAGGATTTTAATACAAAACTCAGTACCCAGAACACAAATATTGAAGAGTTAAAACGAACCGCACAAACCCTTACCACAGAGCTGGGAACTAAGCTTGGGTTCAAGGAATTTGAATCCATGTACGTACCGATAGAGAGCGCTGTGAACGGTGCTTTGAAATCTGTACCGTTCACTAAAGAGTTCTCCAATACGCCTATTGTAATTTGTACCTTGGATATCCAAGACAAAGTAGGTCGTGCACAGTACATTCAGAACGTTGCCCGGACAGGTTTTGAAGTTGCCACTAACTACGGTGCTTCTTTAAAGGATGTATGGTATTTTGCATTTATTAAATAAGCTCTTGCTTTAAACGCTTTCTGGAGAGAGCGTTTTCGGAAAGGTCTTATGTACGACTTTATTAGAAGCTGTGAATACAATCTACCGTACATGCAGGAGTACACGGTAGCGTCTTTTAGATACCAAATATCCCTGCTTGGGGTAGGAATGAACTTGTTATAACGAGAACATTTATATCTTTGCCGTTTTTATGACCGTACTTGGTTATGCTGTTTTAATGACAAAAAGGATATTATATGATAAGTATTCTAGCGATTTTACCAATCCAAATATCCAATAAGCTTGTTTTGTAATGTATTCATTTTAGGGCTAGGAAGGAAATTCATTCCAACGGCCTATTTCGTAGCATGTCCGGCAAACACTTACTTACAAATTATCTTGGCAGTAATTCAAGCGAAATCCTGTTTCCTTCAAGTGTAAAGAAAATAGCTGAAAGCTGCCCCTGTAAACGTTTAATCGGATTTTGTTGTGATATCCCCTGTAGGAGGGATTTATAACCACCATCGTATGTTACCGCCATAAAAACCTTTCTAACGCCAACGACGTGTTCTAAACCGTTTTGTAACCGGGTTTGAGTACACAATATTGAATTTACGGTTACGTATCTCTTCCCTATGCAGGTTCAACCTTGCAAGCTGCATAGGGAACTCAGTAACTCTGCTGTACTGTCTGCACCAAAATCACCGATGTAGCACTCTAAACCTGCACTATAAAATACGTACTGTGCAGCCAGTTCCGGTAAATCTTCAAAATCCAACCGTTCAACCAACCGTACGGTTATAGGTGCGTCGAAGTACCAGGAACGTTTGTCTGTGTTGTACAGCTTGCCACCCCTGGGTTGTTACACGGGAATCCAAACCATACAACGTAATGATGTTCGTAGGGACGTAAATCAAACCATTAGTATCAAGATACAATTGGGTATTTTCTTACAGATTAAACCAATAATCTTGGGCGAGCAGGTTATCGGTGTGTTGTTTGATACGGTCAAGAATAAGGCTTACCGTAGGATAGTATTGGAAGCATTGGCAGACCACCTTTGCAGTTGGACGAAACAGGAAGTTGATGCTGCTGGATACGACAAAAGTCGTTGTCATTCAGGTATAAACAGAGATAATTAAGATATTATTTATAAAAAGATTTTTTAGTTTTTGAGAAGAGCATTTGGGTAAATACCAACCTAAATATCTAATGGGCCTGTTTGAACCTATTTTGCATACATCGACAGATTACCCGATAATACCTGCTTTCAGACAGCCTCACTCAAAGGAACATCATGCGCGCAGTGATTCAGAAAGTAACCCACGCCCAAGTCGATATTATTGAAAACGGCTGCCGCGACACCAGCGGCAAAATCGACAACGGCTTCATGATTTTACTGGGTGTCACCCACAACGATAACGAAGCCGATGCCCGCTATATTGCTGACAAAACCGCCAATCTGCGCATTTTTGAAGACGGCAACGGAAAACTGAATCTGTCATTAAAAGATGTCGGCGGTTCGGTTTTATTGGTATCGCAATTTACCCTGTATGCCGATGCCCGCAGCGGCCGGCGCCCTTCTTTTTCGCAGGCCGCCCCTGCCGCACAAGCCGATGAGCTTTATCAACGCACCGTCGAATACCTACGCGGACACGGTTTGACTGTGGAAACTGGACATTTTCAAACACATATGCAAGTCACACTTTGCAATGACGGACCGGTAACGTTGCTACTGGATTCGCAAAAACTGTTTTAACCCATTTTGCTGATTTGCAGATAAAAAAGGCCGTCTGAAGCTTTTCAGACGGCCTAATATTGTACATGCAGCAATGTGGAATAAAAGAATACAAACAAACATGGCAATAAAAGGCTGTACCATGCTGAAAATGTAAAGTATATTTACCATTATTAACATAAAATAGAAATATTTTTCAAAACTGAAATAAAGGCTGTCTGAAACTCTACTTTCAGACAGCCTAAACTTTTATGCTTTATACGGCTTAATCATTCGGCAACAAACCTTCCGCCCTAACCCAAGCGATAATATCGGCTTCCACCGCATCCGGCGAACCCGGATTATCGATTTTCACACCGTACTCATCGGCTTCGAGTTCTTCCAGAATTTCCAATTGCGAATCCAGCATATCGGCCTTCATGTAATGACCTTTGCGTGACATTATGCGCTCAAGGTTCACTTCTTGCGGCGGCGTCAGATGGATAAACGCCACTTTGCCTTCCGCTCCGCGCAAAATATCGCGGTATTGTTTTTTCAACGCAGAACACGTAACAATTGAATAAGCTTCGCCTGCTTGCGCCTGCTCTGTCATCCAGTCACGCAGGTTTCCGAGCCACGGATAGCGGTCTTTATCAGTCAGCGGAATGCCCGCACCCATTTTGTCGCGATTGGCTTGGGTGTGAAATTCATCGCCTTCGGCATACGCGCATTCGCCCAAGTGTTTTTGCAGCGATAAGGCTGCCGTGGTTTTACCGCAACCGCATACGCCCATCATTACAAAATGTACTGTCATGTCTTTCTCCTTAAACGATGGCAAAAGCCAATGCCGACAAGGTAAAACCAATCAAAGCAATCAAGGTTTGATTGGCTGTCCAAGTTTTCAGGGTAGTAGGCACGTCCATGTTCAACAAGCGGCCGACCAGCCAGAAACCGGAATCATTAAAGTGACTGCAACCGACCGAACCCGCCGCCGTGGCCAACACCACGCAAGCCAATTGCCAATCACTGAAACCGGCTGCCATCACCGCAGGTGCCATCAAGGCTGCAGCAGTAGTTAAGGCCACGGTAGCAGAACCTTGCGCAATACGCAATGCCAAGGCCACCAAGAAGCAGCCGAGCAATACCGGAATACCCAAATCAGCCATGCTGTCGGCCAAGGCTTTACCAATACCTGACGCACGCAACACGCCGCCAAACATACCGCCCGCACCGGTAATCAGAATCACCGAGCAGACCGGACCCAACGCGCCGTCGATGGTTTTTTCCAACGCACTGGCTTTTTCACCGCGCTTACGGCCCAACACATACAAAGCCACCAACACCGAAACCAACAGGGCAACCGGTGTCGAGCCGATCATGCGCAATGCTTGTACCCAAGTTTCATCGGCGCTGACGACTTTTTCACTGATTAAGGTCGCCAAGCCGGTATTCAAGAAAATCAGCAGCATCGGAATCAGCATAATGCCGATAATGGTTGAGGCTTTAGCAGGTTCTTTCGGCGTGTCGTTGTCTTGTGCGCCCCCGCTCAAAAAATCAGGCACCGGCACATTAAATTTACGACCTAGAATCTGACCCCACAAATAACCGCTGAAATACCAAGTAATCACCGCAATCGGCAAACCGATCAGCAGCACATGGCCGATGTTGGCGCCATAAAATTCAGAAGCAGCAATTGGGCCGGGATGTGGCGGAAGGAAAACGTGCATCACCGAAAACGCGCCAATCGAAGCCATCGCATACGGCAACACTGTTGCTTTCATACGGCGCGCGGTAGCAAACACAATCGGCAGCATCACCATCAAACCCGCGTCAAAGAAAATCGGGAAACCGAAAATCAACGAAGCCACGCCTAAGGCAAACGGCGCGCGTTTTTCGCCAAACATCCGAATCAGGGCATCAGCCAACGATTGCGCACCGCCCGATGTTTCCACCAAACGGCCGAGCATGGCACCCAAACCAACCAGCAGAGCCACACCGCCGAGCGTGCCGCCGAAGTTTTTCACCAACACATCGCCGACAATACTGTTCATCGGCAACCCCGTTGCCATTGCCGTAAGCAAGCTGACCAGCACCAGCGTCAGCAGTGCGTGAACACGGAAACGTACAATCAAAACCAAAATCAGCAAAATCGCTGCGGCCGCAATGCCGAGCAAACTGCCGGCACTGAGCGTCTGCGTCCAATTATCCATATTACACCTCTCTGATTGATATCAAAAAATATTAAGGTTTGTTAACTATCAGTATAACATTAGCACAAATCACGCCGCCATGCAGACCACCAAATATTCTGTTTCAACAAGTTTATATTTATTAAAATGAAATTTTTCAACCGAATAAACTTTTTATGACTAAAATCAAAAACAGACAAAGGCCGTCTGAAAACTTGATTCAGACGGCCTTTGTCTGTTGTCCGTAACTTACTCCGCCTTGCGGCTTTTCAACTGTACCACCGCAAACTCAGTCTGCCGCTTTGGTACGCGTACGAAAAAGCGTGCATCACTTTGAATATCGGCCTCCTTAGGCAGCACCGCCAAAATCTTACCCGTCAAATTCCCCTCGCATGTCTGCCATGCTTCAAGAAACTGTGTTCTGCTCATCGAAATATGCCCTAGCGACGGGTCGGCTAACAGCACTGTATCCTTAGAAATCCCGCGCAGCACTGAAAAATGGCCGTCTTTACGATATTTCAGATACACAACCACAAGGATTTCCAACGCCACCAACTGCTCAAACGACAAAGCATAACCCTTAGCCTCAAAACCGAAATCCGGCATAATCCGCTGCATATCCTCAAACGAAGCCCGTTCGCGCGTTTTGTCCGTTTTATCGGGTACGGTTTCTTCGGTGGGCTTCTACCTATAAAAATTGTTCAACAGCGTCGCCACCGAAGCCGCGCCGCAGGAAAAATCCAAATCCTGCTTCACTATATTAAAGTCGCGTTTTTCTTTCAAATTTTGCACTTTGATTTTGCCGTAAACCAACGGATTGCCGTGCGGCAATAGTGCGGCGTATGTGATGGAGAAAAACAGGAATGTACAGAGAAAAAAATGAAGTTTAATAATACTTTCCGTTGGGATCCTACTGCTTAACGCGGTAATTCATGATGGTGGATTAGTATCCGTCCTACCGCTACTTCCCAGCAAACAGCACAATATGGTTGCCGTAATAATATTAGCCGTTAATCCAATTTGGCAGGCCGTACCGTACAAATGCCACGCACTACCCACTTTCACGGTAATTTCCGTGCCGTTTTCCGAGTAATCCATCCGCAGCTCCACAATTGATTTCATGGAAGCGCCAGCCATTGGCATTTTCCTGTAATGCACCCGCTTACCGTTAATCCAGATTTCTTCATGCGCCCTTCATGCGCCAATTTGAAATCCCAAACGTTTTTTTACTACAATATCCATACCTTGATATTCAGTCTGTCAGATTTTTTCTTTCGGTTTCACCGCCATCCTTTACTTATCCATTTCCGGGTATTTCGATAAAATACCCTTTCCGCAAAATCAATTTCAAATCACTTCCAATATGAAAAGTAGAAACATGCTGGTTTTAAATATGCTTCAGAAAAAAATCAACAAACTCAGCTTCACTTTCCCGATTTCGCAGAATCACGTCAGAAAAAATAAATTTTCCCTGATTTATCTTATACCGTACCATTTTTGACAAAGACCATGCATTGAGCCGCTGATTCCAAAAAATCGACATTGCCGAGCCGACGGTGGTCGAATTCACCTATGGTTTCCGACCCGTTGGTTGCCAATGAAACCGCCGCACGGCAGCGCGGCATTGCCGTATTGGGCGCAGGCGAAAAAATGATGAACGGGTCACTGGCACTTCACGAAGACATCGGCGTCATCTTGCCGAATACCCTTGTCGGCGTATCGGACTGGTTGGGCTTATCCACCAAGACCGCCATTGATGTATCGTGGCAAATAGATGGATTTTAAAAATTCAACACCTGTTTTCGTTATTTCCGATTCATCTTCCTCGTTTCTCTTGGTATAAAACCTCCCTCACAAAATCCAAAATAAACATACCAACCGTTTTGCATTCTTTCAAGGGGAAAAGCACTTTCGCGGATGCGGGTTAGTTCAGGACAAGATTTCTGTGTCATCACAAGATAGCCAAAAGATATTTTTTCACCATAAAAAAACGAGTAAATATATTTAACATACATTACTCACTTTTTCAGCAATCCCTATTTAATTGAGAAATCCAAATTCTGCTTCACGATATTGAAATCGCGTTGCACTTTCCAGCTTTGCACTTTGATTTTACCGTAAACCATAATAGATTATCGTGTGGCAGCGGTGTGGCATGTAGACGGCAGGAACGCACAGAGAAAAACTACCTTTCATCATTTCTATGGCCAAGGCCGTCGGAAAAATATTTGATAAAATAAATTTTCAGTTAAGCATATAATCTATCATAATCTCTATTTTATCGGTTTTTCCAACAGGTTCATCTGTTTCAGGATCAAATTCAATATAACCTGCCGATAAATCATTAATGACGACCAGTTTGTCTTCTGCAGAAATGGAATCATCCCGTATTTTTTGTTGTAAAACAAATAAGGCAAAGTTTTCCAATGAGGCATATGACTGACCATTGATTTTTTTCAGACATCAATTGAATAATTTTATTCTTGATTTGCATGTTTATTCCTCATTTTATAAAAGAGGCAAAAACCCCTTTTACCTTTTAGCGAGGTTTACCCCATGTGGTGATAACTTTTCCCTGCTGATTTAAAACAACTCCTCCTTGATAACCCTCCCGCCTGATTGCGACGTAATTTTTGTCAGATTGCGCATTGTATTCAAGATTGCCCTATTGGAAACACCTACGCCACCACGGAAATAGCTTGATTTAATCCATGCCGTGTAAAACCGGTAAACGCAAATCGTGCCCCTGCTGCGATTGCCGGCATAAACCAAATTGCAGAACCCTCAGCCTCCTTCACCACTGTCTGTGGCAGCTCCGCCAACTGCATAGGCTTGCCTGCCCGCACGTCAAACACCTGTGCCTCAAATGCCTGTTTGTCAAAGCCTTGCGCCATCACAGGCGAAGCAAGTATGGTGAAATCATCATGGCAGCTGAAATCTGATTTTTCATTGTACAACTCCTTTGTTTACAGTGATTAAAAAATGCCTTGTCAAAACGTATGCCGCACACCCAGTTTCATCTCGGGACTGCTCTGTCCCGAGATATTGAACCGTGCAGATGCGTTTAACAACATGGCTTTGAAAAACCGCAGCCTGCGCCCAAGTGCGCGTAGGTAGAAGTGTTTCTTGATTCTTTTGTTGATTGAAACGGTCAGGCTGCTTGCCTAACCATTGATACCGCCTGTGAAGCTGATACGGTCGTTGGCAGAAAAAGATAGATTAGAGTTAATCAGCCAATAATTGCCTGCTTTGAACTTTTGGCCGCCGGCCAGCGTTTTACTGCTGTTAAAACGGTAGGCTGTAGTCAGTGATAAGACCACAGAGCCTATGGTTTTGTAGGCAGCTGCCCCAACCAACCATGATTTACCCGAAGAGACTTTGCCGTGCGATTTTTCGTAAACGGTGGTTTCGACAAAACCAATAAGCGCAGGATTTTTGTCGTATTTCAAAAAGATATGATTCATACCCAGCGACACATCGGAACGCGGTTTTTTCTCCTTCGGGCAGTTTCATTATCAAAGCTGCGCTCTTCTTGCCAAATATAACTGGCGCTGTCGTATAAATCGGTATTACCTGTTAAACCGTAGTGCAGGCCGAGCGTACCGGCCAACGTCGCTATTGCGGCCGTTTTCCTGCAATCCGGTCGGCACGGGAATAAAGGGAGCATTACCAGTTTGGATTATAGACAGGGGCAGTCAATTCGGTTTCACTGCTTTCGCCGTTGACATGACCAAATGAAACCTCCAACCTGAGCTTGCCTTTATCGGTAAAATTTCTTCAATACTTAGGGGTAGGTCGGCATAAGCTGTCACCGGAAATATTCAAAATGAAATAAAACCTAATTTTTCATAAACTTATCTAATAAATTTCCAATAAACCAATCTTACCATCAGTTATTTTTTTGCAAGTAATTTCCATTAATTATTAGGGTTGACGTAGATTATCCCCAAACACCACACCATTTCCGCAGCATTTCAAGCTGCCCGGACGGTACACCAAAGTCAAAGCGGAACCCGCATTCTTTCAAGAATAAAGGAAAAGATTTTCGATCAATTCCATTATATTTTCGCAGAATACGCTTTGCCTGATTCCAAAAGTTCTCGATGCCATTGATATGATTTTGACACTCTGCAAACAGCTGTGAATGATTAATACGATGGTGGGTAAATTCACTCACATCTAACACGTCATAGCTTTTGCAGCAATCAGTATAAACAATACTGTCAGGCATTATTTTCTTTTTAATAACAGGAAGTAAAGTATCTTGTTTGGTATTTTCAACCACGATGGTATAAACCTTACCTTGCCGTTTCAGAATACCAAAAACAGCGACTTTACCGGCAGCTCCACGACCACGTTTGCCTTTACGTTGTCCGCCAAAATAGCTCTCATCTAATTCAATAGTGCCATCAAAAACTTCACCAGCCTGGAGCTCTAAATGGTAAGCAATCACTTGGCGAATTTTACGGTAAAACAATGCTGCTGAATTGGGGTTTATATCCAGCAAATTAGCAGCTGCACGAGCAGTGGCTTCCGGTACAAAAAACCGGAGAAGTTTTCTTTGGGCATTCTTTGTTAATTTGCAATTGGTTATCTTTATTTTTGCAGTCTGACATGACTGCCAATCTACTTCAGCCCCTAATTATTTTTTTACGGTTTCCCCAATAAACAGGCCATCTGAAAATAAAATTCAGACGGCCTCGGCTTGATCTCCGGTGGCTTTCCTGATTCAGCAGACCCTACCAATTCACACTCACCGACCTATTCCCCAACTGTTTTTCCAATTCTTCAAACAATTGCGCGCTGGCGGTAACGCCCCATTTCGATGAAACTTTCAGACAGCCTGAGGCTTTATCGTTGCTGTACGACACGAAAAGCGGAATGTACGGCGGGTCAGGCAGGCGTGCGGCGGCGAGGGTTTGCACCAGCTTGGCGATGTCGTGTTCGGGGCGCAGGTGCAGGCTGAGGCTGCGGGCGTAGTTTTCGCGCGCCATTTGCAGGGTCATCACTTGGTTGGCCATAATGCGCAAACCGTCACCGCCTCCGTAATCGTCACGACTGACTTTAGATTCGATAATCAACACTTGGTCGGCTTTCAAAATACCGGAGTATTGTTCCAAAGCTTGTCCGCTGACCACGATTTCGGCTTGGCCGCTTAAGTCTTCCAGCGTGACAAATGCCAGTTTGCCACGCTTGCCCATCATGGTGCGCACGGAAGTAACGAATCCGGCCACCCGCACGCTGTCTTGCGGTTTCAGACTGCCTAACCGGGTGGGCGCGATGTTGCGCACTTCTTCAGCATAAGGGCCGAACGGATGACCGGACAAATAAAAGCCGATGACGTTTTTTTCTTCGGCGAGCTTTTCCGACTCGCCCCACATCGGTACATCGGCCAATTTCACCGGCTCGATGGCATCGTCCATCATGTCGAACAAGCCGCCTTGATTGGCGTTGGCCGCTTTTTGGTCGGCATTGCCCATCGCCAAATCGATGTTGGCCAGCAACATGGCGCGGTTGGGGTCGATGCTGTCGAACGCGCCACCGCGGATTAAGGCTTCGAGCGTACGGCGGTTCATGTGTTCCTTGCCGACGCGCTCACAGAAATCAAGCAAACCGGTAAATTTACCACCCGTTTCCCGCGCGGCGATAATCGATTCCACAGCCGCTTCGCCTGTACCTTTAATCGCACCTAAGGCATAACGGATTTTGCGGTCGGGATACGGCGTGAAGCGGTAATCCGATTCGTTGATGTCGGGCGGCAGAAAAGTCAAACCGTTGGCACAGCTGTCATCATAAAAATGCTTAAGCTGGTCGGTATTGTCCAATTCAGACGACATGGTTGCGGCCATAAATTCGGCCGGATAATGCGCTTTGAGCCATGCGGTTTGATACGAAATCAGCGCGTAGGCAGCGGCGTGCGATTTGTTGAAACCGTAGCCGGCAAATTTTTCCATGTAATTGAAAATCTGATCGGATTTCTCGCGTGAAATACCTTGCTTGGCGGCGCCTTCGGCAAAAATTTCGCGGTGTTTGGCCATTTCTTCGGGCTTTTTCTTACCCATCGCACGGCGCAGCAAGTCCGCACCGCCTAGCGAATAACCACCGATAATCTGCGCCGCCTGCATCACCTGCTCCTGATATACCATAATGCCGTAAGTCGGCTCGAGAATTTCGGCCAACAGCGGATGAATGTATTCAAACGGCTCGCCTTTCATGCGCGCGACGAAATCGGGAATGTTGTCCATCGGCCCCGGACGGTAGAGTGATACAAAGGCAATGAGTTCTTCAAACTTGGTGGTGTGTGCCGTTTTCAGCATTTTTTTCATGCCGGTCGATTCAAACTGGAACACGGCGGTTGTGTTCGCATCGCGGAAAACCTGATAGGCAGCTTGGTCGTCCAGCGGAATAGCGCCGACATCTACCGTCTCGCCACTGGTGTTTTTGATGTTGTTTTGCGCCATCTCGATAATGGTCAGGTTACGCAAACCCAAGAAGTCGAACTTCACCAAGCCCACGTCTTCCACATCGCCTTTGTCATACATCGACACGGGCGAAGCCGATTCGTCGGCCTGATACACGGGGCTGAAATCGGAAATTTTACCCGGCGCAATCAATACGCCGCCCGCATGCATGCCCAAACCGCGCGTTAAGTCTTCCAGTTTTTTTGCCAACTCAATCAATTCTTCCGCTTCTTCCGCCGCAATCAGTTCGCCGATTTGCGGCTCGGCTTCCATTGCTTTTTCCAAGCTCAAAGGTTTGTTGGCCTCCAGCGGAATCAGTTTGGATAAGCGGTCGCACAGCATAAACGGCAATTCCAATACCCGCCCCACATCACGAATCACCGCTTTGGACGACATGGTGCCGAAGGTCACAATCTGGCTGACTGCTTCGTCACCGTATTTATCGCGCACATATTCAATCACGCGGCCGCGGTTGGCTTGGCAGAAATCAACGTCGAAGTCGGGCATGGAGACACGCTCAGGGTTCAAAAAGCGTTCGAAAAGCAAGGCATATTTCAAAGGATCGAGATCGGTAATTTTCAGCGAATACGCCACCAGCGAACCGGCGCCTGAACCGCGGCCGGGTCCTACCGGACAGCCGTTGTTTTTTGCCCAATTGATGAAGTCTTGTACGATCAGGAAATAGCCGGGGAAGCCCATCTGAATGATGATGTTCAACTCAAAATCCAAACGCGCCTGATATTCGGGCATTTTTTCCGCCCGCTCGGCTTCGTCGGGATAAAGCTGAGCCATGCGCTCTTGTAAACCTTCATTGGACAATACCCTTAAATAACCGTCCAAACTCATGCCTTCCGGTGTAGGAAAGTCAGGTAGGAAGTTTTTGCCCAGCGTAATGTTCAGATTACAGCGTTTGGCAATTTCCACCGTATTTTCCAGCGCTTCGGGCAAATCGGCAAAACGCGCCGCCATCTCCTGCGGGTCGATAAAATACTGGCTCGGCGCAAATTCGCGCGGGCGTTTTTTGTCGCTCAATACCCAGCCGCCTGCCACGCATACACGCGCTTCGTGGGCATTGAAATCATCGCGGCTCATAAATTGGGTGGGATGCGTTGCCGCCACCGGCAAATTGAGTTCTTCCGCCAAAGTCACGCTGCCCGAAACTGCTGTTTCCCATTCGGGGCGTTCGGGCAGGCGCTGCAATTCCAGATAAAACGCGTTCGGAAACCAAGCCGCATATTTTTGTGCTGCCGCTTTGGCCGCTTCGGGATGCCCGTTCAACAAATTTACCCCCACTTCGCCGTAATGCGCGCCCGACAGACAAATCAGGCCGCTGTTGTCGCCTTCGGCCAGCCACCTTTGACGCAATTCGGCATGGGCGGTATTGCGGTCTTTGCCCACATAAGCGGCAGTTAAGAGTTCGCTCAAGCGCAGATAACCGGCATCGTTGCGAATAACCAACATCGCGCGGAACGGTTTTTCCGGCATTTCGGGATTTTCAATCCACACATCCGCCCCGCCAATCGGCTTAATGCCCGCGCCTCGACAGGCTTTGTAAAATTTCACCAAACCAAATTGGTTCATCAAATCGCTCACGCCCAGCGCCGGCAAACCGTATTCCGCCGCTTCAGACACCAGCTTTTTAATCCGCACCATACCGTCGGTAATCGAAAATTCGGTATGTACGCGCAGGGGGATGTAGGTCGGTTGAGTCATAAAAAAATCTTGAAAAAAAGTCATACTAAAGCGTTATTGTAGCAGGGTTTGCAACAGGAAAGGCCGTCTGAAACATATTTTCAGACGGCCTTATGGCTTCAGCAATTATTCGGATTCGGCGCAGTAAAACGAATACAGCAATTCAATCATTTTGCCCACGCGCCTGTCGGCGATGTAATAAAGCCGTTCGCGGTGGTTGGCTTCGCAGGCAACCAAACCGGCTTCGCGCAGCAACGACAACTGGCTCGACATCGCAGCTTGAGGCAAACCGGTGATTTTCGCCAGATCGGTGACGTTGCGGCGCTCTGCATGCAGGTTACACAACACAGCCAAGCGGTTGGGATTAGCCAATAATTTTAAAAAGTCGGCCGCTTCAGCATATGGGGGGTTTTCAAGGTTCATGATGTTACTTGTAGAATAACAGATTTTGCGCCACATTTTATCACAATGCCGGTCACATCAGCTTGATTTTGCCTGTTGGCGCAAACTTTGGTTCCACGGCATGAGCATAAGCAACCGCGCCATGCCGCAAAATCCGGTTACCCCTGCCAGCAGCAAACCTGCGCCGACCATGCCGCACAACAAATAAAACCACGGCGACACCAGCCAACCGCCCAAAGCCCCCAACAAAGCAAGTAAGCCCGCACCAATTTGCACTTGACGCATCAAATCAATCGGCCGGCTGCGGTTAACGACGGTATTGAACCCGCCTTCTTTCCAGCCCAGTATGCCGCGTTCCAAAATATAAGCAGTTTTGCCATGCGCGGCTTTTTCCAAGATTGCCACATTTTGTGCTGTGCGCATGCCGGATTGGCAATAGAACACCAGCGTATCGGCAGCGGATAGTCCGGCAGGTAAAACGTTTGCACCGAGTTTATCCAGCGGGATATTAACCGTACCATCAATGTGTTCACGTGCATATTCAGCTACGCCGCGCACATCAACCAACATTGCACCAGCAGTCAATTTCTGTTGTACCTCTCGAGCGGAAAGGGCTTGAATCTTCATAACATGACCTTTTTTCAGACGGCCTATTTACGCGGACAGGTACTTACACCGAGCAAACTGTATAAGCTGCAAAATGAAAATACGCCGCTGGCTAACACCAACACACCCAGCCAACCCCACCAACTGATGGCATCTGTTGCTGCCGCGATGATTAAAGCCAAGCCCAAGATAATGCGGATAGCACGGTCTATACCGCCGACATTGCATTTCATATTTCACTCCTTTTATATTAAATTTTTCAAATGTGTTAAAAATATAATATGACGAACTACAATTGTCAAGGACGAAACTTTTACAAAATCCCTATTTTTGGCACATTCCTTCGTTATATAGGTTATATAGTCGTTTAACTTAAAAATGAGTACAAATTTTTTTCATGCCGTCTGAAACCTGAAATTCGTCATTCCTACGCAGGCGGGAATCCGGAACGTTGATTTTCAGTAATTTTTTACAAGTTCCTGTACCAGTAGGACTGGATTCCCGCCTGCGTAAGAATGACGACATTTGGATATTTCCGTGCTTAATTATTTAGTAAAACAGCTATACGCTATCCGAAAGCCTGTCTATCTTAATGATATGCCTGCACTTTCTCTGCCGCTTTAACCTCCCTCAAATCTAGGGTTCTGCAAAGGTCACAGGCCGTCTGAAAGCTTTTCAGACGGCCTGTGATACAATAAACGAAACACATTCAATCTGGGAAATCGACATGGAAGCCACCGTCTATCTTGAAGACAACGAATACATCGCCTTATGCGACCTGCTCAAGCTGGCCGGACTGGCCGAAAGCGGCGGCCGGGCGAAAGTATTTATAGCCGAAGGTGCGGTGTTGCGCAATGGAGAAGTAGAAACCCGCAAAACCGCCAAAATCCGCGGCGGCGAAGTGATTGAGTTTAACGGTGCGGTATTGGGTATTGCTAATGGATACGACCCAGAAGACTAAAACCGAAGCCTTGTTGGGCGAGCCGCTGCTTGATAAACCCGTGTGCTCCGAAAGCTGGGAATGCTGCGGCAGCGATTGCGGCGATGCGTGTATCCAAACCATTTATTGGGACGAAAAAGCGCGCTACGATGCGCAGCAGAAAAAGCTGCAAAGCTTGGATTTGTCAGAAGGCACATAAGCTTATTCTTTTTTTCAGACGGCCTGATGACAGACCGTCTGAAAGTTTCTCTTTTCCCAACATCAAACACACACTATGATAGACCTTCACTGCCATTCCACCGTTTCAGACGGCCGCTTAACGCCTCCCGAAGTGGTGCGCCTTGCCTATACCAACGGCTGCATGATGCTGTCACTGACTGACCACGACCACACCGGCGGCTTGGCCGAAGCGCGTGCCGAAGCGGATGCGCTCGGTTTGCGTTTCATCAACGGCGTGGAAGTTTCGGTAACATGGCGCGGCCGCACGATTCACATTGTCGGCTTGGATTTTGACGAACAAAATGAAACGCTGCAAAACTTATTGGCCACCGTGCGCCAAGGCCGTCTGAAACGTTTGCAGGCGATTGCGGAGAAGCTGGCGAAAAAAGGCATTCACGGCGCATTTGAAGGCGCAATGGCCTTAGTGACCAATCCGGAAATGGCCAGCCGCACCCATATCGCCGAATTCCTCATTAACGAAAGGCATGTACGCAACAAACAGCAGGCGTTTAGCAAATATTTGGGCGACGGCAAAACTTGTTCGGTCAAGCACGAATGGGCAGATTTAGGCGAATGCGTGGCCGCTATTAACGGCGCGGGCGGTATGGCGGTGATTGCACATCCTATGTGCTACGATTTGTCGGCTACAGCCAAACGTAATTTATTTGACGAATTCAAATCGCTCGGCGGCGCAGGGATAGAGGTGCACAGTGGCAATTGCAGCAAAAACGACCGTCTGAACTACGCCTTCTTGGCTGAACGCCACGGTCTGCTGGCAAGCGCCGGCAGCGACTTCCACCGCTTGAACGATTTCTCCGGCGGCATACTTGGCGCCTGTCCCGAATTACCGGCAAACTGTCGGCCGGTTTGGCAGCGTTTTAAAAATCAGGCTGTCTGAAAAATTTTCAGACGGCCTGGATATTCCGATGAACATAACCGGTATCGAATTTAAACGAAAAGGCCGGCCGAATACTTTTGTTCGGCCGGCCTTTATTCATTTTATTTTAAAATACCGCTTGTAAAATCAGATAACACATCACCGACAATGCGGCTGCAGCCGGTAAGGTAATCACCCAAGCCAAACCGATTGGTTTCATCAGTGCCCAGTTGGCATTACGGTTTACTAAGCCGATACCCAATACCGCGCCGACCAAAATGTGCGTACTCGATACCGGCAAGCCCATTAATGAAGCTGCCATTACCACCGAAGCCGCCGATAATTCTGCCGTAAAACCAGAAGCCGGATGCATTTCGGCCAAGCTGGTGCCGACAGTTTTAATGACTTCTTTACCGACAAACCACAAGCCGACAATCAGAGCGATACCGAAAGTGAGCATGGCAATCGGCGGCACCGGGTTTTGTGTATTAATATCACCGGTGCGCAACACGTCCATAATCGCAGCAAACGGGCCGATGGCGTTGGCAATGTCATTCGCACCGTGGCTGAAAGCGAAACCGCAAGCGGTAAAAACCTGCATCCAGGAAAACATTTGGAAGGTAGATTTACCCAAGTCTTTTCGTTTCAAACTCTTGGCAAACACAAACGTACCCATCCAAATAACCGCACCAATCATAAAAATGGTCAGAAAACTATTGACGTTGCTCATACCCAAGTGCAGGTTTTTCAAACCCTTAAAAATCAGCATGGCCGCAATCATCATACCGCCGACGGAAGCAATCAGCGGCACCCACGAATGCAGGGCTTTATAGGAATCGACGCTGTTTTTGCGGTTGTCGATTTCATACAGGCCGCGGTAATAATCCGATTGTAATTCCGCCGGGTCGAATTCAGGTTCGTTGTAAATTTCCGCATCATGGGCGATTTTGGTGGCGTAATCGACTTTTCCTGCTTCGTCTAAGGTTTCAAAAAACAGGCGGTATTGCTCTTTATAGGCTTTCTTTTCCTGCTTAATGGCTTTGAGTGTGTCGTCTGCCCAAGCATTATAATCCAACACGTATTTTTTGATTTGTGAGAACACGGCATAAGACACCAAAGCACCCAGCACCGGCGACAATACCCACGAAAGTGCAATCTCGCCGAGTTTGTTCCAGTGAATCAAAGCACCGGCATCGACATGCGACATAAAGGCCAAACACAGCGAACTGCCGACAATACCGCCGATAATCGCGTGCGTGGTCGATACCGGCAGACCTTTGCGCGAAGCAAACAACAGCCATAATGCCGCCGCCAGCAAAGCAGACATCATAATATAGACAAACTGCATGGGCTCGAGGCTCATTCCGCCCAAATCGACAATGCCTTTACGGATGGTGTCGGTCACCTCGCCACCGGCAATGACCGCACCGCTAACTTCAAACACCGCTGCAATCAGCAAGGCTTGCGGAATGGTCAACGTACCCGAACCGACACTGGTACCGAACGAATTGGCGATATCGTTGCCGCCGACATTAAACGCCATAAACACACCGAAAATCGTTGCCAACAGGAACAGCGCGGTATGGTTATGATGCGTATAACCCAACCCCCAATAAATAAAATAGCCGACCATGCCCACAAGCATAGCGGCAAAGAAGGCATTAATCAGCTTTAAGTTAGCACTCGGTTGGGCCTGACCCATGGATGGATTCCTTTAAAACAGTTGGAAACGAGCCTGCTAAGTATTACACTATGGTTACAATATTGTAACATAAACTTTCATTGTAACTGTTTTGCCGAAATTGTTGCAGATTTATTTCCGTTTATCCGTTAAATTTCCATGAAACCAGCCAACTCAGCCAAATCGCGTTAGAATAATCGTTTTTTAACAGAATTCCCATGAGCAGCCAATACTATATCGGCATCATGTCCGGCACCAGTATGGACGGTGCGGATGCCGTCTTAATCCGCATGCGGGGCACAAACTGGCAAGCCGCCGTTGCCCACTGTTTCACCCCATTTTCAGACGGCCTGCGGCAAGCGTTATTGGCACTGCAAAACACGGGGAACAACGAATTACACCGCAGCTTCATACTCTCGCAAACCCTCAGCCGCCTGTATGCCGACACGGTCGGCCAACTTCTGCACCGGCAAAACCTCACTCCTGACGACATCACCGCCATCGGCTGCCACGGTCAAACCGTACGCCATTCGCCGGAAAACGGTTACAGCATCCAGCTAGCCGATTTGCCGCTCTTGGCCGAACTGACCGGCATTTTCACCATCGGCGATTTCCGCAGCCGCGACTTGGCTGCCGGCGGCCAAGGCGCTCCATTGGTACCTGCCTTTCATCATGCGCTTTTTCATCATCCGAAAGAAACCCGCGTGGTATTGAACATCGGCGGCATCTCCAACATCAGCATTCTGCCGCCCGACACTCCGGCTTTCGGCTTCGACACCGGCCCCGGCAATATGTTGATGGATGCATGGATGCAACACATCTGGCAGCTTCCTTACGACCGCAACGGCGAAAAAGCAGCACAAGGCAAATTATTGCCTGAATTGCTTACTGCCCTGCTCGACCATCCTTATTTTTCACAACCTTATCCCAAAAGTACCGGCCGCGAATTATTTTCGCTGAAGTGGCTGCGAGACCGTCTGAAAGGCGGCGAGCAGCCGGAAGACGTGTTGCAAACTTTGCTCCAATACACCGCCTGCACAATATTTACCGCCATCCGCCAAGCCGCGCCCGATGTCGGTAATATTTACGTTTGCGGCGGCGGTGTAAAAAACCAAGCCTTGATGGATGCACTTGAAACCCTAACCGCCCGTAAAAATATTGCCCTGAGCAGCACAGCCAAGCTCAACCTTGACCCGCAATGGGTCGAAGCCGCCGCCTTCGGTTGGCTCGCAGCCTGCTGGATCAACCGGCTACCAAGCAATCCGCACCACGCCACCGGCGCACACAAACCATGCATCTTAGGCGCCGGCCATTATTCTTGATCCGGGTGCAAGCCATTCTTTCATCAGAAACCTGAGGCCTTTGAAAAACCGCTCAAATCTTTGTAAAGGATTTAAGCAGTTCTAACGGTATGAAAACTTAATTTTAAAGATAAAAAAACCCTTGTTTTGAAACAAGGGTTTTATTTTCTACAGCAAACTCAATCATTTTAATTTGGTTTCTTTGTAGATAACGTGTTTACGGGCTACCGGGTCAAATTTTTTAATTTCCAGTTTGCCGGGCATAGTGCGTTTGTTTTTGGTCGTGGTGTAAAAATGGCCAGTACCGGCACTAGATTCCAATTTGATTTTATCGCGCATTGCAGTAATCCTTAATTATAAGCGTTCGTTAATTAAGCTTCGCCGCGGGCACGCAAATCAGCCAATACGACATCAATGCCTACTTTATCAATGGTGCGCAATGCAGCGTTAGAAACGCGCAAGCGAACCCAGCGGTTTTCACTTTCTACCCAAAAACGGCGTGATTGCAAGTTAGGCAAAAAACGACGTTTGGTTTTGTTGTTGGCGTGTGATACGTTATTGCCAGATATCGGGCGCTTACCGGTCACTTTGCAAACTCGTGCCATGGTCAGTCTCCAAACTTATAAAATAGTAAAACGTTATTTATACCATGAAAAGCAGCGTTTGTTCAAGCCACTTTCTCAAAAAACGCTATTTCAAAGGATAAAACCGCCTAATTGTTGCGTTCGCGAAACGCTTTATACCACGAAGCCATGAATTTGAATTATAACGGATTTTTCATCACTGCGCATCTGTTGTGCCGCAAAACCAAGCCCAAGGTCATCTGAAAAGAAAATAAAAAATCCTGTTTTTACAAGGTTTTTTTTAAAAGAGGTGTGTTTTTCAGGTTTTCAGACGGCCTTAGTCCAATTGCGCCACCGATACCGGCAAACCACGCACGGCAGCCAATGTGGTATTGGCAGCTTTTTGCTGATTGCGGAATGCACTCATGTTGTCCGGCGTCAGTTTCGGCGTCGGCAGGGCAACAGTGGCCGGGTTTACCGGCTGACCGTTGACACGCGCTTCATAGTGCAAATGCGGGCCGGTCGAACGGCCGCTGCTGCCCACATAACCGATAATATCACCAGCGCGTACGCTGCCGGTCAATTGTGAAAACGCACTCATGTGGCCATACAAGGTCTCCACGCCGTTGGCGTGCTTCACCATCACGGTATGGCCGTAACCGCCTTTCCAGCCTTTGAAGGTAATCATACCGTCTGCAGCAGCCCGAATCGGCGTACCGGTTGGCGCGGCGTAGTCAATACCGGTATGCATGCGCACGGTATGCAAAACCGGATGCACGCGGTAGCCGTAAGGAGAAGAAATACGGGTGTACTTGACAGGCTGGATATTGAAGCCTTCTTTTTGTTGCAACGATTTGCCGTTTTGATCGTAGTAGCTGCCGCTTTCTTCGTCGTCTTTACCTTGACTGTAGTAATAGGCATGGTAAGTTTTGCCGTCTTTCACAATCTCGGCCGCTAAAATATCGCCCACACCCATTTGCTGGCCTCGGAAATACATGCTGTTGTACAACAGGCGGATGACATCACCTTCTTTTAAGGTCTGCATGTCTACTGTGTCGGCAAAAATTTCTTTCAATTGGATATACACATCCGATGGAATTTCAGCGCGCAACATATCACCGATTGCCGAACTGCGAACCGCAATCGAACGCAGGGTCGGCATGGTTTTCATGTCGATTTCTTCGTTGGAAGCCTGCCATTTGCCTTTGACTTTTTCCAAGGCCACCAAGTTACGTTCCAACTCTTCGTCAATGAAAAACTGCACATCGGTCACTTGGCCGGCAACATCAACACGGATATTGACCGATTGGTTGGCCTTCAGGTTTTTCATGTCGCGCAAAGCATTGTTTTTCGCCATAATGGCTTTGATGTCGGTTTGCGGTACGCCCATGCGGGTTAACACATCCGACAGTGAGTCACCTTGTTGCACTACTTCTTGCGCCCAGTAACTTGATTGGAAATTACCGGTTTCAACATAGACCGCCGGCAGTTCTTCCAGCACGCGTTCAACTTTAAAGTCCCTTGCTTTCGGCATAGGCTCAGTGACCGCATAGGCCGTCATCACACCCGAAACCGGTAGCAGCATGCCCAGTAATGACCAACGTGCCGACTTGTTTCGCCAAAAACGGCTGAAAAAAGAATTTTTCGTTTGTTCAGACACTCGTCAATCCTTCTTAAAATTTTTATCGCGGTTTATGCCGCATGATTTATATTTAACACTGTGTTTTTGATGTTTGGCTTATCTTAAATCTGCCGCTTTGTTAAGACGAGCTGAAGCAACCTCAACGGATAAGTACCCGCTCCGATACGGGATTATCCGCCTCAACCGGCAGATTGACACTTGATTTTGCTGAATTTTACGCGTGACTTAGATTGTAGCATAAAACCACTTGCCACGACAAAAGGCCGTCTGAAATAACCTGACTGTGGAAAACTCCGGCGTTGTATACACTTTTTGTTTGGAGCCTAGGAAGCAAATCTAATCCAAAGGCATATTCCGTAACATTTCCAATAAAATTACATACAGGTTATCATGTCTGTGATTAAAGCGGAATCCTGTTTCTTTCAGGTGCCAATAAAATGTCCGTCCGGATACGCCGTTAAATTTAACCGTCCTGTTTTTTGCATAAGCCCAAAATGACCCCATTCCGTTGATATGCCGAACCCCTCCGGCAAACCCGTTAT